>JABLXY010000001.1:600000-900000 GCA_013177795.1 Syntrophaceae bacterium
TCCATCGACTGCGTGATCCTCTACACGGACCTGCGCACCGTGGGACGGGGTTACTACGAATACGCCCTGCGCGACTTCAACGGCAACGGGGTACGCCTCGTCCGGGGCCGACCCTCGATGATCCATCCCCTGCCCGGCGGCGGCATCGCCGTGCGGTACGAGGACACGTCGACGGGCAGGCGCGAGATCCGGAGGTTCGACATGGTCGTCCTCAACGGCAACCTGAAACCGTCCCTCCCGCCGCGGCCCGCCCCCGAGGCGGGACCCGAACTTGGCGACGAGGGGTTTGTAAGCTCGACGGCCGTTTCCTGCGGCTTCGTCATGGAGCCCGCGGACGTGACGGAGTCGGCGATTCAGGCATCGTCGGCCGCCTTGCGATCGGTCCTCGGAACCAAAGGCTGAGCTCATGACCAAGACAGGCGTCTTCCTCTGTAACTGCTACGGCGAGATCGGCAAGGTCATCGACCTCGAGTCCATCCGGAAGAGGCTCGAGGCCGACCCCACAGTGGATTTCGTGTCGGTGCGGGAATCCCTCTGCATGCCGGGTGACGCTGCCGAGGCAGGCGCCCTGATGCGCGAGCGCGGCATCGGCAAGGTCCTCCTCGGCGCCTGCTCGCCTTACGGCAGGATGGAAATGGTGCGCCAGGCCCTCGCGAAGGAGGGTGTCGACGTCAGGACGGTGCGCGCCGTGGACCTCCGTGAAGGCTGCGCCTGGGTGCACGGGAAGGACCCAGCGGGGGCGACGCGGAAGGCGGCAAACCAGCTCGACATGGAACTGGCCGTCCTGCAGAACATGCAGGACTCAAAAGATGTCACCGTCCGGATCCAACAGGGCGCCCTGGTGATCGGGGCGGGTCCTGCGGGCCTCTCCGCGGCCTGCGGACTGGCCCGCCTGGGGTTCGAGGTGCATCTTGTCGACCGCGGAACGGCGCCGGGCGGCCTTCTCAACATGGTCACACGGGTCTACCCGTCCGACGTGCCGGGGCCCGAAAAGCTTGCGGCACTCGTCGCCGAAACCCGCAGCAATCCCCTGATCCGCTTCTACGGCAAGACGAAGGTCGCCTCAGCGAAGGGCTATGCAGGGGATTTCAAGGTCTCGCTCGCGGGTCCCGAGGGGAGCACGAGCCTGCGCGTGGGGGCCGTCGTGCTCGCCACGGGGGCGCGCATCCTCTTCCCCCAGGGGCTCTACGGGTACGGCAAGCTCAAGGGCGTGATCACCCAGATGGAGATGGAGCGGCAGTTCGCGTCGGGCAAGCCCGTTTGCCGTTCGGCCGTCTTCGTCCAGTGCGCGGGCGCCCGCAGCGCCGAGCGGCCCTACTGCTCGACGATCTGCTGCCCCCTGTCGCTCAAGAACGCTATGCGGATCCTCGACGAGGTTCCCGGTGCGAAGGCCACCGTCCTGCACCGCGACATCATGACCCCGGGAAGCGCCCTGGAGGCCTATTACCGCAAGGCCCTGCGCAGGGGCGTGCAGTTCATCCGCTTCGATGCCGACAGGCCCCCGGAGGTGCGGGGCGACGGACAGGTGAGCGGCGTCGAGGTCTTCGACGCGATCAACGGGAAGACCCGGACGGTCGAGACGGACCTGCTCGTGCTGAGCACGCCGCTGATCGCCGACCCCGAGAGCGCGGCGCTCGCCCGCATGCTCGGGGTCCCCGCGGACAGGCACGGCTTCATCGCCGAGGTCTACCCCGTCCACCCCGTGGAGACGCTCAACGACGGCGTTTTCATATGCGGGACGGCCCGCTGGCCCGTCTCGTCGGACCAGGCCATGGCGCAGGGCGAGGCGGCTGCCGTCAAGGCGGCATCATTCCTCGGACAGCAAACCGTTTCGGCACTTTCCATGAGCCGGGTGCCGGGGGCCAAGCTCGGCCACGCGACGGCAAACGCCGAGACGTGCACCGGCTGCGGCAACTGTGTCGCCGTCTGCCCCTACGGGGCCTGCAGGCTCCAGCGGACGGGCAACCGCTCCGTGAGCCGGGTCATCAAGGTCCGCTGCAAGGCGTGCGGCAGCTGCGCGTCGGTCTGCCCGAACGGGGCCATGCAGATCCCCGAGCAGAATTACCGGGTCACGGGCGAGATGATCCGGCGGGCCTTCCGGGAGGTGCTCTGACATGTCCCCCGCCGCAAGGAATGTGAACATCCTCGTCTTCGCCTGCCGCTGGTGCGGCCTCATCGGGGCCGACGCAGCCGGGCGCAGGCGCGTGGAACTGCCCGCCTCCTTCCGCGTGATCCCCGTGGAGTGCGCGGGCTACGTGGAGCCCGACGCGGTGATCCGGGCCTTCGCCAGCGGGGCGGCGGGTGTCGCCGTCTTGGGCTGCCACATCGGCGGGTGCCGGTTCAACGACGCCAACCACCCTGCCCTCAAGCGCCTGGAGTTGCTCAAGACACTCCTGGACACGACGGGCATCGGCGCCGACCGCCTCCTGTTGGGGTTCGGCACGGCCCACGAATACCACCAGTGGGCCGACACGATCCGGGCATTCCACGAGCACGTGGCGGGGCTGCCGTCCATGGCGTCGTGGCTGCCAGCCAAGCAGTGACAAGATGGGTGAAATCAAACAGGGCTGGTGCCCGAACTGCAATCTTGAAAAAGCGATTGAGCGGGATTCTGGATAGCGAAGTTTGACGCGTTTTCGGCAACCGCTCTTCGCGAAGCGAAACGTCCGCAGCGCGAACTGTTTGAGCCCGAAGGGCGAGTTTTCGCGTCTGCAGTGCAGCGAGCGTTAGAGCGGTCGACCGGGGGCGCCTTCCGTCAGGAGGCGCAATCATGACATGCTCATCCTTGCCGGGTCGCAACTGAAAGTTGCGACAAAACCGTCAATGAGAATTCCCTGCGGGAATTCAGAAACTCAGGGAAGGGTTTTCGCTGTCATGATGCTCGCGTCCCCGCAGCAAGCTGCGGGTCGCGTGCAACCGTTTTCGCAGGAAGAATCCTGCTCATGAGCTTGCGGACAGCAGTCCGCAATGATCGGAAGATGCTGGAACAGGTTAAACAGAAAGCAAGAGCAATCCTCGAGAGGAAGGAAGCCGACGGCGTCCTGGGGCTCCGCAAGGGTCCCTTCGACGTGATCCACCCGCACGTCTTCACAGCACCGGCTGAGCTGGATGCCCTCGTCTTGGAGCCCAAGTGGCTCTTTGCGAAGATGGCCCGCTCGATCCTCCGCGACAGGCCGGCGCCCTACAGGCTCGCGGTCGTCGTCCGGGGGTGCGACGAGAGGGCGATCGTGGAGCTGGCCAAGCGCGGCCAGATCGACCGCGACCGGCTCCCCACGATCGGGTATGCCTGCGATGCCGACCAGGCAAGGGCCTGCCTCTGCAGCCGCCCCTACCCCGAGAAGCTCGACGCGGGAACGGCCGTCGATGGCATCGACCCCTTTGCCGACGAGCGGGTGAAGGCCTACCTCGGGGGCAAGGCCGCGGAGAGGATGGAGAAATGGGCCGCCCAGCTGAGGCGCTGCATCAAGTGCTACGGCTGCCGCAACTCCTGCCCCATCTGCATCTGCGTCCCCTGCAAGCTCGAGGACGATGTCTGGGTCGAGCGCGGCGTCATCCCGGCGGAGATGGTCCCGTTCCATCTGATCCGTGCTTTTCACCTGAGCGACACCTGCGTCGCCTGCGGGGCCTGCCAGGAGGCCTGCCCGGTGGGCATCCCGCTCATGACGCTCCAGCTCTCGATGCGGGCGGCGCTGAAGAGGGACTACAACTACGAGGCGGGCCTTGACGCGGAGCGCAAGTCCCCCGTCCTCTTCGACTTCATCAAGGAACCCCGTCCGGGCCAGCAGGTCCCCGACTGGGTCGACAGCGCGGGAAAGAAGCCATGAACCCCGAATTCATTCGGACCATCTGCCCTTACTGCGGAACGGGATGCGGGCTCGTCCTCAAGGTCGAGGGCGGACGCGCCACGGCCTCCTACCCCGACCGGGAAAACCCCGTCAGCCGGGGGTCGCTGTGCGTGAAGGGCTGGTTTGCCCACGAGTTCGTCCATCACCCCGAGCGTTTGAGGGCACCGCTGCTGCGAAAGGGCGACTCCTTCGTCGAGATCCCCTGGAAAGAGGCGATTGCGCTCGCCGCGCGGAAGCTCCGGGAGACGGCCGATGCGCACGGCCCCAACAGCGTCGGCGGTCTCGCCTCCGCCAAGGTCACCAACGAGGAGAACTACCTCTTTCAGAAGCTCATCCGGGCGGCCTTCCGGACCAACAACGTGGACCACTGCGCCAGGCTCTGCCACGCCGCAACCACGGTGGGCATGCTGCAGACCCTCGGCAGCGGCGCCATGACGAATTCCATCTCGGACCTGGCCGGCGCGGACTGCATCCTCTTCATCGGCTCCAACGCCGCCGAGAGCCACCCCGTCCTCATGGGCGAAGTCTACAAGGCCCTCGACCGGGGGGCGACGATCTACGTCATCGACCCGCGGGAGACGCCCGTGGCAAAGAACGCCCGCAGGCTCCTGCAGATCAACCCGGGCACGGACATCCCGCTGCTGGCGGGCATGATGCGGCACATCGTCGACAGGGGGCTCCACAAGACCGACTTCATCGAGAAGAGGACGGAGAACTTCGAGGCCCTCCGGACGTTCCTCCAGGCCTGGCCCCTCGACAGGGCGGCCCGGGAGACCGGGATCCCCGAGAGCGTGATCCGCGAGGTCGCCGAGGCCTACGCGAAGGCCGAGAACGCCGCCATCGTCTACTGCATGGGCATCACGCAGCACGCCTGCGGGGTGGCCAACGTGATCGCCATCTGCGATCTCGCCATGCTCTGCGGCCACGTGGGCAAGCCCTACTCCGGAATCTACCCCCTGCGCGGCCAGAACAACGTCCAGGGCGCGTGCGACATGGGGGCCCTGCCCAACCTCTATCCCGGCTACCAGCCCGTGGCGGACCCCGCCGTGCGGGAGAAGTTCCAGAAGGCCTGGAAGACGGAGCTCTCCGACAAGCCAGGCAAGACCGTCACGGAGCTCATCACCGCAGCGGGCAAGGACATCCGCGCCCTCTACATCATGGCCGAGAACCCCTGCCTGAGCGACCCCGACGTCAACCATGTCATGGAGTGCCTGCAGCGGCTCGACTTCCTGGTCGTGCAGGACATCTTCCTCACCGAGACGGCGAGGTTCGCCCATCTCGTCCTGCCCGCCGCCTGCTTTGCCGAGAAGACGGGGACCTACACGAACACGGAGCGGCGGTTCCAGCTGGTGCACAAGGCCGTCGAGCCGCCCGGAGCGGCGAAGACGGACTTCGAGATCCTCTGCCTCATGGGCGAGGCCCTGGGTCTGGCCTTCGACTACACCACGCCCGAAGAGGTGATGGCGGAGTACGCGGGTCTCGTCCCGGCCTACGCGGGGATCTCCTTCGACCGACTGGAACGGGCCGGTCTGCAGTGGCCCTGCCCCGATGCCGGCCACCCCGGGACGCGGTTCCTGCATGGCACGACGTTCACGCGGGGGCTCGGCCGCTTCGTCGTGCCCGACTACACGCCGCCCATGGAGATGCCCGACGCAGAGTACCCCTATTACCTCAACACGGGTCGCGTGTTCGCCCACTACCACACGGGAACGATGACGAGGCGATCGCCTTTCCTGAACCGCGAGATCGAGGCCCCCTACGTGGAGATCCACCCCGCGGATGCCGCCGCGCTGGGCGTCGGTCCCGGCGACCGGGTCCGTGTCACCTCGCGCCGGGGCAGCATCGTCACGACTGCGCGGATCTCGGACCGGGTCGTCAAGGGAAGCATCTTCGCCCCCTTCCACTTCACCGAGGCGAGGGCCAACGTGCTGACCAACCCGGTGCTCGACCCGGCCTGCAAGACGCCGGAGTACAAGGTATGCGCCGTGAAATTGGAAAAGGACCATGAAGCCGAGGCGCGATAGGATAGAGGAAGCAAAAACGGTATCCGGGGCCGCCGGCTGCGTCGAGTGCGGCCGCTGCGTGGCGGCTTGCCCCATGGCGGAGATGTACGCCGATTTCGGCATCCAGATGTCGCCCAGGGGCATCATCAAGAAGACCCTCGTGGGCGACGATGTCGTGGCGGACAGGAACATCTGGTACTGCACGGAGTGCAACAGCGGAACCGACGTCTGTCCCCAGGGGGTGAGCTGCCGGGACCTGATCCGCAAGCTCCGGGAAGCGGCCATCGAGGAGAACGTCGTCGAGGACGCGAAGCGCTGCCGGGCCTGCGGCCGGTTCTTCCTGGCCGTGCCCGTCGAGGATTTCGTGCTCGGCAGGCTGAAGGCGGAGCCGGCAAACGTCCTCGAGGCCCTCGAGACGTGCCCGTCCTGCCGGCGCGAGATCTATTTGCTGCGCAACGCATGACCCGCCCTCACCTCAATCCTCCCCCGCCGGGGGAGAGGACTTGCGGGGCAAGGGTTCCCAGAGGACCGAACAGACTGACAGACCGGACAGACCATTAGAATGGAAGCATCCAGACAGCTCGAACCCCAACTGACACTCGAGGACCTGCGGCCGCGCAGGCCGGAGAAGAAGACGCTCTCCGACCGCTTCATGCCGCGGCGAAACGGCTACATCCTCTTCGACCCCGAGAAGTGCACGGGCTGCGGGACCTGCGAGATGATCTGCTCGACGCGCAACGTCGCGAAGGTCGCCCCGGCATCGGCCAGCGTCAAGGTCCTCACCGACGAGAGGCTCGGGAAGAACTTCGCCGTTCTGTGTCAGCATTGCCGGAGGCCCCTGTGCCTCGAGGCCTGCCCCACGCGGGCCATCGAAAAGGGCGACGACGGCATCGTGCGGATCAACGACCTGTTCTGCGTGGACTGCGGCCTCTGCACCATGGCCTGCCCGGAGGCCGCCCCCCTCAAGGACCCCGGAAGCGGCGATATCCACAAGTGCGATCTCTGCGAGGGGGACCCGCTGTGCGTGAAGCACTGTCCCGAGGGCGCCCTCACCTATACCCGCGGCAAGGCCTTCCGCTGGATCAAGGCGGCCCGCTGGGGCGTCCAGGCCTTGTCGTTTCTCTTCCTCGTCATCCTCGTCGTGGGCACCTTCTGCTGGTTCCGCGCGGGCACCGTAAGCCTTTCCTGCCCGACGGGGACGCTGCAGAACATCGCGTCGTCGGGGACGCTGATCCTCGTGGGCGCCTCGTCGGCCCTGGCCCTTCTCATCCTGACGGTTCTCTTCGGCAGGGTCTTCTGCGGCTGGGTGTGCCCCTTCGGGTTCGTGCTGGACCTGGTGGACAAGATCGTCCCGAAGAGAATCGGCTGGCCGAACTTCCTGAAGAGCCGCATGGCCAAGTACGGCATCCTCGGCGGCGCCTTGGGGAGCAGCGCCGCCGTGGGCTTCCAGGCCTTCTGCACGGTCTGCCCCATCGGAACGCTGTGCCGCTCCTACGGGGTGACGTCCTTCATGCAGAGCGCCGAGCTGGCTGTCGTGCCGGCGCTGGCGGCAACGGAGCTGGCCGAGCGCCGCTCCTGGTGCCGCTACCTCTGCCCCGTCGGCGCCACGCTGGGCATCGCGAGCCTGCTGCGGCTCCTCAAGGTCGTCATCGGCGCGCGCAAGTGCAAGAAGTTCTCCTGCATCCAGTGTGCCGAGGTCTGCCCGGTGGGGATCATCAATGCCGATGAACTCCGGGAGGGCATCTCCCCGAAAATCCCCATGACGGAGTGCATCATGTGCCTGCGCTGCGTCGACCGCTGCCCCTATGACGCGGCAAAGATCCGTTTCCGTTGGCAGAAAGCGACCCCCGGGGAGGCAAACCAATGAGCCCCTACCAGCCTTTTTACAACGGGAAAATCGGGGTCGTCGACCTGACGATTCCGTCGTCCTACACGCTGGATCTCCCGGCGGAGATGTGCCGGGACCACATCGGCGGGGCCTCGCTGAACGCCCGGATCCTTGCGGACTACGAGAGCGACAGCCTCGTGTTCGGGACGGGACCGCTGACGGGGAGCTTCGCCCCTGCCTCGGCGCTCCTGGTCGGGACGTTCCGCTCGCCCCGCTGGGACCACCTCTGCCACGTCCCCTTCATGCTGCGCAGCGGCCCGGAACTGAAATTCTCCGGCCTTGACGTCCTCGTTATCCGCGGCTCCGCGAAAGAACCCTGCGCCCTGTCCGTCAGCCGGGGGCAGGTGCGCGTGCTGCCCCTGCCGGATTCCCCGGGCAAGCCCATCCCCGATCTGATGCAGATGCTCCGCCGGAGAGCCCCCGGGTTCCGTGCCTCCATCGTGACCGGCCCCGCGGCGGACCGGCATTGCCCCCACGCGTCGGCCTCCGTCGACACCCACGGCAGCCCCGACAGGGTCGGGCTGGCCTCGCGGATGGCCGCGAAAAACCTCAAGGCCGTGCTCCTCAACGGCATCGGGGGCCTTCCCTTTCTCGAGAATCATGCCTCGCTTTCCAAGGCGCTGGAGAAGTCGCTTCAAGGCACAGGGGCGCTTTCGGGCAAGGGGTTTCTCCCCGCCGTGCGGAAGCTCGAAGACGCAGGTGACGCGGTGAAAGCCCTGCGGCGAGGGCTCGGGCGCAACCGGGCCTGTTACCACTGCCCCTGCCCCTGCATGAGCTACGCGGCACCCGGGAAAACGGGACCGGACAAAGAGTCGCTCCTCCTGATGGACCATGCCGGCTTCGCTGCCCTGTCCCGTAAGTCCGAGCATTCCCTGCACTTGCTCCGCAGATGCCTCGCGCTGGGGCTCGACCCCCTTGCCGCTGCCCAGTCCCTCCGCGAGGACCGCCCCCTCAAGGAAGCCCTGGAGGCTGTCGAGACGCTCGCCGCAGCCGCAACCCCGCTCGACGACGAGGACCACCCCTCGGCCCCAGGGATCGACACGCGGGACTACCGCCTCCTGGGCGGCGGCATCACGCCCCTGTCGGCGGGCAGGGCATGGACGGAGCGTGCGGCCGCGGCCCTGATCCTGGGCATCTGCCCCGTGTTCATGCAGATCGCCGGCCGGCTGGACCGGTCCGATCTCCTGCGTTTCCTGTCCCCCGACGCGGAGGAGGTGAAGACCCTCGCCGCGAAGCTCGACGGTCAGGTGGAGATGCTCCTGGAGGGGAAAATACCGGAAGGAAGCGCGTAGCGCCCGGCGTCAAGCGTAGGGACACATAAAAGCCCCGGAATCGAATCCGGGGCTTTTTTCCTCCGCGCTCGGCTCTCTGCGCCCGAGTCAGTCCGCAAAAAATGCCGGCAGCAGCTCCGGGGTCCTGCCCTGCATCTTCTGCCGCTTCTCCTCGAGGGTCTTGCACTCGATGCACAGGGTGGTCACCGGCCGGGCCATGAGCCTCTTGACGCCGATCGGCTCGCCGCACTCCTCGCAGATGCCGTAGGTCCCGGAGTCGATGCGCTCGATGGCCTCCCTCATCTTCATGATGAGCTTCCGCTCACGCTCCCGCATGCGGATCTCGAGGTTGAGGTCGGACTCCTGGGAGGCCCGGTCGTTCATGTCGGGAAGCTTCTCCTCGTTGCCCGCCATGTCGACCACGGTCTTCCCCACTTCCGCCATCAACTCGTTGATCTTTTCCTGGAGCATCCTGCGGATCAGTTTCAGGTCCTTGGCTGTCGCGGGCTGAACCTTGGCCACGCCTTGTCCCCCCTTGAAGCAGGGCGTTGCATCACGCCCTCGGCATTTCAGTTATTCATGAAATGTGCCAACGGTTTTTCCCCATAGCACACTTTCCTCTCTTTTTGCTATAGTATAATCACTTCCCGGAAAGGAGGCAATGCCCCGTGAACCCGGAAATGATCAAGAAAATCGATGCTGTTCTCGATCGGGTCAAGGACCCCGAGAGTGACCTGCCCGTCAGCCGCCTCGGGGTGGTGAAAAGGGTCCGATACAGCGAATCGCAGAAAAAACTCTTTGTTTTCACGAATTTCCAAAGCCACATGCCCGACTGCAGGACGTGCGTCTTCATCGCCAAGCTGGTCGCCGACACCATCATCCGCAATCTCACCGTCGAGTTCAATCTCGAGTTCCCCGACCTGGAGATCGAGTTCGTCTGATAAAAAAATCCCCTCCGGCCGGGATCCGCAACGGTCCGGCCGGGGGGATTTCCGTTCCCGGCTCCTGGCGTGACCCGCCCGGATCAGCAGAGCTTCCCAAAACGCTCCGCCGCGTAAATCGGGTCGATGTCGGCCCGCAGGCCGGCGATTTTCGCCATGTGCGCCTTCTCCTCCCGGATCATGGCCTCGAGCATCCTCTTCTGTCCCCTGTCCTTCGAACGCTCCGCCAGCTCCGTGTAGAGGAGGACCGCGTTTTTTTCCGCCTGCATGGCGATCCGGCAGGCATCCTCGACGGTCTTGACCTGGTCGAGCCGATCCTCCGCCCGGTCGCCCCCCGGGAGAAGCCCTTCCCGGATCACGGCCTCGAGGTACGCATCGACCTCGACGTCACGAAAGCATTCCTCGACGCCCTTTCGAAGGGCCGCGGCCTGGATGTTCATCAGCTCACGCAGGTGCTTGGCCTCTTCCTTGGCGAGTTTCATGAACAGTCCCGCCAGCTCGGTCCCCCGGAACTTCTCGGACGCCTTCGTGTAGAAACTCACCCCCTGCTCTTCCTGGCGTACGGCATAGTCGATCACGCTGATCTCCGTTTTTGCCATCCCGTAACCTCCTGTGCCTTCCGTTTCCGCTTGCCGGCTCAAAAAAACCTGCCGAACCGCATCGCCGCATACGCCGGGTCGTGGTCGGCCCGCGCCGTCCCCACCATGACGATGTGGGAGCGCTCCTCCTTTGCGATGTCCTCGAAGATCTTCCTCTGTCCCTTGTCCTTCGCGAGCTTCGCCAGTTCCGAGTAGAGCAGGATGGCGTTCTTTTCAGCCTCCATGGCGATCGCGCAGGCTTCGCCCACGGTGCTCACCCTCCCGAGCCTCTTGACCATGCTGTCGCCCTTCGGGAAGAGCCCCTCGCGGATGATCGTGTCGAGGTAGTCGCTGACCCGATCGGAGCGGAAAATCCGGTCCGCCCCTTTCTTCTCTGCCTTTTCCTTGATCCCAAGGAACGTCTCCATGTGCCTGACCTCCTCCTTGGCGAGCCTCATGAAGAGTTCCCGGAGGTCATCTTCCTTGAATTTCTTTGCCGCCCTGGTGTAGAACCCGATGCCGTCACGCTCCGCCTGCACGGCGAAATCGAAGATGCTCAT
The DNA here is from genome assembly GCA_013177795.1 of Syntrophaceae bacterium. Lineage (NCBI taxonomy): Bacteria > Pseudomonadati > Thermodesulfobacteriota > Syntrophia > Syntrophales > Syntrophaceae > Syntrophaceae bacterium. The sequence goes on from JABLXY010000001.1 coordinate 611,087, forward strand.
TTCCGTCCTGGCCATGGTGCAGCCTCCTTATCCCCTGTGACGCTTGAAATCAAACGCGGACATCCGGACCCTTACGGTCTGAATATAGGTTGCCCTCGCCGGAAAGACAATCGATTCTTTGCCCCGCGGGTGCCCGTCGTCATGTCCTTCTGCGGGGCCACACCTCCGGGTTCACCACGTGCGCGGGCCTCTCCCCGCACAGGACGGCCAAGAGGTTTTCCGCCGCCATGCGCGCCATCTTCATCCGGGTCTCGACCGTCGCGCTCCCCACGTGGGGCATGAGGACCACGTTGCCCAGGTCCGTGAGCCCCGGGGTGAGAAGAGGCTCGTTCTCGTAGACGTCGAGTCCGGCCCCCTCGATCCGCCTGTCCCGCAGGGCCTCCACCAGCGCCGCCTCGTCCACCACAGGCCCCCGGGACGTGTTGACGAGGTACGCGGTGCGTTTCATCAGGCCCAGTTCCCTGCGGCCGATGAGGTGCCGGGTCTCATCCGTGAGCGGCACGTGCAGCGAGACAAAGTCTGATGTTCCCAGCAGGTCGTCCAGCTCCGCATACTCGACGCCGAGATTCCGCTCCTCGGCCCGATCCAGTCGCGACCGGTTGTGGTAGAGAACCCGCATGCCGAAGGCCTGTGCCCTGCGGGCGACGGCCTTGCCGATGCGCCCGAGCCCGACGATCCCCATCGTCTTGCCCGATACCTCCCGGCTCAGGAACAGCAGGGGCGCCCAGCAGGTCCACTCCCCCGCCCGCGTCCGGCGATCGAGGTCCACCACACGCCGGGCGGCGGCCAGGGTGAGGGCGAAGGCCAGCTCCGCCGTGGCCTCCGTGAGGATGCCCGGCGTGTTGGTCACCACGATGCCCCGTTCCGTCGCGGCCGCCACGTCGATGTTGTTGTACCCCACAGCCATGTTGGAGACGACCCTCAGGCGGGGGGCCGCATCCATCAGCTCGGCGTCCACGGCGTCGGTGATCATCGACAGGTAGCCGTCCGCCCCGGCGACGGCCTCGATCAGGGCCGCGCGCTCCATGGGCCGGTCTTCGCTGTTGGCCCGCACGTCGCACTCCTGCGCGAGCAGAGAGAGGATATCGTCGGTCAGGTGTCCGGAGACGAGAATCCGATGTTTCATGGGGCTGTCCTTTTGGAAAACGGCACGTCAGGCGGTCTTCTTCGACGGGATGAGCGAGGGAATCCACCGGTAGACGGGCTCGAAGTATTTCTTCACCATCCCCTTTTTCGGGATCATGAAGACGAAGCACTTTCTCTGGTCGGGGACGACGGCGATGTGGCGGAGCACCCCCGGGTCGGGGTGGGCGGTCGTCAGCTTCTTCAGCTGGTCCCGCATCCGGCCGCTCTCGTAGTAGACGAGCCAGTTGGAGTCGCCCCAGCGGATCGGCTCGCGGTTCAGCCGGGCCTCGTTGGTGATCCGTGCCCTGCGGAAGCGGGAATACCGCTCCTCGATGAGGTGCCCCTCCTCCTTCGGCGGCTGCCGCATGGTGAGGGTGATGAACAGACGGTCATGCTTGCGGATGAGGATGGAAACGGGCAGGTACAGCAGAGACTGCCGGGCCAGGAAGGTGATCGTGGCCTCCACCTTCTCGACGGGGGAGTCCTTCCGGGTGACGAAGTTGCCGTGATAGCCGATGGCGCCCCCGATGTTCGTGAAGGTCTGGTCCACGGGCTTGATGACATCCACGAGGCCGTTGAAGGCGGAAAGGTAAAGGCGCTTGTTCTCCCGCGCCCCCCAGTAATAGCCCCATACGAGGACCGCTGTCGCGGCGACGAAGAGCCAGAACAGGGGCTCCGACACGAGGTAGTCGTGCTCGAACATGCTCAGCGCCTCCACTCCAGCGGCGTCACCAGGTCCTCGGGGATCTCGTAGAGTTTCGAATCGAGGCCGCAGGCGAGCTTCGCCGACAGTGCCACGCGGATCAGCGGCACCCCCCGGACCATCTTTCGAATCTCCGCCGCGACCTGGTCGGCAACGGCGAGGTTCTCCGCGGTGACCTTGTTCTGGATGAGAAGGCGCAGGGGCAGGCTGATGTCCCTCAGGCCCTCCACAAGCCTCTCGGACTCCCGCAGGGACAGCATGTCGGGGTTGAACACGAGGACGACCCCGCAGTCGGGCCCCTGGAGGATCCCCGTGAGCGACTCGTAGTTGGCCTTCAGGGCCATGAGCCTCTGGATCACCGCATCGTCCTTCTCGTCATAGGCGAGCTTTTCCTCCCGCTGCTTTTCCTCCTCCGTCGCCGGGCCCCGGATCTTCCGGATCGTGTGGCGCTTGTCCAGGATCTGCCGGCGGATCTGGGCCAGGCGGTCGATCCAGGTGATCGTGATCTGGGGCAGCGCGAGGAAACGCAGGGTCAGACCCGTGGGCGGCGTGTCGAAGATGATCGTGTCGAAGTTCGCCCCGTCCTGCCGGATCGTCTCCTCGATGCTCGTCAGCAGGGCGTACTCCTCGATGCCGGGCGAGTACTTGAGGACCGAGAAGTACCGGTCCAGGTTGAGCGTCTGCAGGTAGCTGTAGGTCCGCGTCAGGACGCCGATCTCACGCTCCAGGTAGTCCCGGGAGAGCTTCTGCAGATCCACCTCCCGGAGGATGAGGTTGTCGCCCATCCTCTTTTCTTTCCCGTCGAGCCGCACGCAGAAGATGTCGCCGAGATTGTGCGCGGGGTCCAGCGACACGATGAGCACGCGGCTCCTCCTGGAGAGCTGCCAGGCCGCCGAGGCGGCCATGGTGGATTTCCCGACGCCGCCCTTTCCGGTGTAGAAGAGGACCCGCATCAGTCCACCCCCAGGCTCCCCATCATCTGGCCCAGCATGTCGCAGGCGTCCTCCGCCCGCTGCCCGAGGATCTGCATCTCGCGCTCCATGAAGGGCAGCAGCTCCACGGCCAGGAAGGTCGGCGGCGCGGGAAACCCCACGAAGGAGCCCAGCAGCAGGAGGGCGAAGACGTTCTCCAGCTCCTGCTGCTCCATGCAGGTCAGACCGATGACCTTGTCGCGCTGGCCCTGCCTGAACCCCTGCAGGAAGTGCCTGAGATCCTCGAGAAGGGTGGAGGACATCCGGGTATCGCCTTCATTCACATGAATTGAAAAATCCCCCCCGCACCCGGTCGGGGTACGGGAGGGATTCCACGTTACTGCATTTTCCCGCTCAAGTAAAGACCTGCGGGCGGATCACTTCTTCGCCTTCACGAAGTCGACGATGAAGAGGATGTTGAGGACGAGCATGATCGCCATGATCACCTGCACGGTCCAGCCCGTCCCGGGCGTCTTGGCGATGGTGCCCGGCATGACGACCCACATGAACCAGACGATGGCGCAGGTCACCGTGAACCACAGGAACCAGGCCGGGACGACGGCGACCACGCTGAACTTGGACTGCATCTTCTTGGCGACGAAGGCCGCGCCCGTCATCAGTGCGATCGAGGCGATGAGCTGGTTCGCGGCGCTGAAGGAAGGCCAGAGAATATTGAACTGTCCGCTCCAGGCCAGGTAGATGCCCAGGGCCGCCGGGATGATGGAGGCCACCCAGCGGTTCGTGATCACGTTGTAGGCGGCGCCCAGGCTCGACTGGACGGGCCCCAGCATCTCCACGAGGCAGTAGCGGGCCAGGCGGTTCGTCGTGTCGAGGGTCGTGAGCGCGAAGGCCGAGATCCAGAGCCCCGCGATGACCTTCACGATCGAAGTCGGAATGAAGGAGAGGAAGGTGGAGGCCACCATGACGCCGAAGGCCTCGACGATCATGCTCGGGGGCGCGAGCTTCAGGGCCCCCGTCGCCTTCGCGTAGGTCGTGGCCCAGTTGGCCGCTTCCAGGGTCAGGTTGTAGTTGGCCGCCGCGGCCTGGGCCTTAATGACCGTCATGCCGAAGCCGCCGATGGCGACGATGATGACCGTCGAGAGGAAGCCTTCCGTGAACATGCCGCCGTAGCCCACGAAGAGGGCGTCCGTCTCCTTGGAGAGCTGCTTGGAGGTCGTCCCCGAGGCCACCAGGGAGTGGAAGCCCGAGAGCGACCCGCAGGCGATGACGAGCGGGATCGCCGGCCAGAAGGGCGTGGGCTGCCCGCCCAGCAGGACAGGCGAGAAGGCGGAGATCGCCGGAGCCTCCATTCCCTTGAAGGTCACCATGGCGGCGAGGAAGCCGATGGCGATGCCGAAGTAGAGCAAGAACGAGTTGAGGTAGTCCCGCGGCTGCAGCAGGACGTTCACCGGGATGGACGCCGCGATGATGATGTAGACGAAGAGGATCACCATCCACACCTCGTAGCTCATGGGAATGGGGAACTCGGGCCCCATCCAGATGGCGATGGCCATCAGGACGATCCCGATGAGCGTGGCCGCGGTCAGGTTCATCTTGACCCGGTAGATGAGGATTCCCAGGATGACGGCGGCGACGGTCATGAAGATCGAGGCCGACCCGATGGAGGGCGTCCTCGCGAACATCGAGCCGATGACGTTGGCGAAGGCCGCCACGACGAGGATGAGCAGGAAGAAGACGATCCAGTAGAAGGAGCGGCCCGTGCGCTTCGAGATGAGGTCGGTGGCGACGAACTGCACCGACTTGGCGTCGTAGCGCACCGAGGCCATGAGCGCCAGGTAGTCGTGGATCGAGCCGATGAGGACGTTTCCGAACCAGACCCACAGAAGCCCCGGGAGCCAGCCCCAGACCATGGCCATGGCCGGGCCGACCAGGGGCCCCGCACCGGCGATCGAGGAGAAGTGGTGACCGAAGAGGACCGCCTTGTGGGCCGGGACGTAGTCCACGCCGTCGTAGAGTCTCTGGGACGGCGGTGCGTTGTTGTCGTCGGCCTTGACGACGTCCCGTTCGATTTTCTTGCCGTACGTCCAGTACAGCCCCATGTAGATGAGGAAACCGATGATGATGATGACTGTGGTTGATGCTTCCATAATCCCCCTCCTTCAGAAGATAGGAATTTATGCAGGAGAACCGGAAAAACGATCCCGGTAGAGCCGGGATGAACCGGGCACGGATGCCCCACCGTACCCGCAAGTGATTATTTTCTATTCTTTTGCCCGCCCGAAGTCAAACAGAAAGTGCATACAATTTTGGGCTTTACAGTGCGCGGCGATTCGACTAGATTGAGGCAGGATTCCCCATCCCCAGAACCCCCTCCCGGACGTCAACGGAGGTACGCCATGGCCAGGAAGAAAGCCGACTCCCCGCAGCACGAGGAACGAATCAAGATCGGGGCCCGGATCCGCGAGTGCCGCCAGAAGAAGCAGCTCACCCTCGAGGACATGTGCACCAAGACGGGGCTCTCCAAGGCGGTTCTCGCCGGCATCGAGAACGATGAGACCGTCCCGCCCCTCGGCACGCTCCTCCGCCTCTCGAAGGCCCTCGACGTCAGCATGGCCTTCTTCTTCGAGGACGCCGTCGAGATGGAGCGGCTCTCCGTGACCCGCAGCGGCGAGCGCGTGAAGGTCAAGCGACGGCCCCACCACCGGGAGGGCGAGGTGGACTACGTGTACGAGTCCCTCGAGCCCAAGAACCCCCACAAGCACATGGAGCCCTTTCTGGTCGAGTTCCAGCCCATGGAGACCGCCGACATGGTCTTCATGAGCCACGAGGGGGAGGAATTCCACTTCGTGCTGGAGGGGAGGCTCGAGTTCCGCACCGACGACCGCGTCGAGGTCCTCTACCCGGGCGACTCGCTTTACTTCGAGTCGGAGATGAACCACAGCTTCCGCTCCCTCGACGCAAAACCGGCCAAGGCCATCGTCGTCGTGTGGAACCGGCCCAACTGACCGGACGAATCAGGAAGTTGTGAAGCTGAGAAGCTGGGAAGTTTGGAGCAACTCCGGGTCCATGGCATGCCGCAGGCTTCTCCAAGCTTCAGAACTTCATAGCTTCCGAACTTCCCTCTTTTCCGGGAGGCACCCATGCTGGAAATCCGCTTTCACGGCCGGGGCGGCCAGGGAACCGTCGTCGCGACCATCCTGATGGCCAAGGCGTTCTTCCGGGCCGGCTTCCAGGTCCAGAGCTTCCCCTTCTTCGGCGTCGAGAGGCGCGGGGCCCCCGTGGAGGCCTACCTGAGGCTCGACCGGCAGAAAATCCTCTTGAGAACGAATGTTTACAACCCGGACCACGTGGTTGTTCTCGACAAGACGCTGCTGGCGGGCATCGACGTGACCCGGGGGCTCAAGCCCGGGGGGTCGGTGCTCATCAACAGCCCCGCACCGCCGGAAAAACCCGAGGCATTCTCCAGGTTCAGGCTCGCCTGGGTCGACGCCAGCCGCATCGCCATGACCCACCAGATCGGAAGCCGCACGCACCCCATCGTCAACACCTCCATGATGGGGGCCGTGGCCCGGGTCCTCGGGATGCCCCCGCTGGAGGACGTCGTGGCGGCCATCCGCGAGGAGGTGCCGGGTGAAGCCGAGCGCAACGTTGCGGCGGCCCGGGAGGCCTTTGAGGCCGTCCGGTTCGTGGAAGCCGTCAGGCCGGCAGCCTGAAGACGCGGACCCATCCTGCGAACCGAGCTCTTTACATGGTGAACCCGATGGCAGAGAAAGCACAAGCACGCTCGGAGTCGGAAAGCCCCATACACATCATGCCCCGCTCGACCCTTTCGACGGAGGCCAACAAGACCGGGTCCTGGCGCTACCTGAGGCCCCGCTACGAGGAAAAGACGGCGCCCTGCAGCGCCGCCTGCCCCGCCGGGGAGGACATCGGCAAAATCGAGATGCTCACCGCCCAGGGCCTCTTCAAGGAGGCCTGGGAGACGATCCTGCGGGAAAACCCATTCCCGGGCATCTGCGGGCGGGTCTGCTTCCACCCCTGCGAGGGGGCCTGCAACCGCAGGGAATTCGACGACCCGATCGCGATTCACTCGCTCGAGCGCTTCCTGGCCGACACGGCGGAGCGCTACGATCTCAAGCCCCTCATGGAGAGGCTGCCCGCGAGACCCGAAAAAGTGGCCATTGCCGGGGCGGGCCCATCGGGCCTGGCCGCCGCATGGTTCCTCTCGCAGCTGGGTTACGCCTGCGACGTCTTCGAGGCATCCGCGGAGGCGGGGGGGATCCTGCGCTGGGGCATCCCCCTGTACCGGCTGCCGCTGGCGGCCCTGCAGCGCGAGATCGCCCAGGTCGGGGCGCAGGGCGTCCGCATCCACACGGGCCGGCCCGTGACGGCCGCTCTCCTCCAGGAGTTCGAGAAGACCTACCATGCCGTCTACCTGGCCTGCGGCCACGGGAAGACGACGGCGCTGCGCGTGCCCGGCGAGGAGATGGACGGGGTGGGCGACGGGCTCGAGTTTCTCCGGCGTGTCCGGGGCGGCGAGCAGCCTGCCGTATCGGGCGTCTCGGCCGTCATCGGCGGCGGCAACACGGCCGTCGACGTGGCGCGCACAATCGTCAGGCTCGGCGGCGAGGCCCTGATTCTGTACCGCAGGCGCCGCCAGGACATGCCCGCCTTCGGCGACGAGGTGCAGATGGCCCTCGACGAGGGGGTGCAGCTCCGGGAACTCGTGGCCCCGGAGCGGATCGAGAAGGACGGCGGCCGCTTTCTCGTCACCCTGCGGCAGATGCGGATCGCCGGCGAGGAGGGCGGGCGCGGCCGGATCGAGCCCGACGGCGACAAGACGAGCCAGGTCGTCGTGGACCGGATGTTCAAGGCAACCGGGGCCGAGGCCGCAGAGGGCTGGTACAACCCCCCGGAATCCGCAAGGGGCGTCCTGGCCCTCTCGCACTGCGCCCTCTCGATCCGGGACGGCAGGCCGGCACTGGCCTGGGGCGGCGATCTCACCAACGATGTCAAGAGCGTCGTCCACGCCGTCGCATCGGGCAAGCAGGCCGCCATCGCGCTGGACACCCTCTTCCGGGAGGGGCCCGACTCCATCCTGCTCAAGCTCGAGGCCTGCACGGTCGGCAACGGGCCCTCGCTGTCCATGGAAATCCACATGGGCGGGGAGCGCAGGCTGAGAAACCGCCACATCGTCGCCTACGGCGAGATCAACACGGACTACTTCCGGTACACCCCCCGGATGACGCAGCCCCGCCTCGTGCGCGAGGAGCGCGCCCGGTCCTTCGCCGAGATCGACCTGCGCGTCTCGGGCAACATCGCCATGCGCGAGGCCGAGCGCTGCTTCAACTGCGGGCTCTGCAACCAGTGCGACAACTGCCATCTCTTCTGCCCGGACCTCTCCGTCATCCGCGGGAAGGACGGCCAGGGACGGCACATCAACTACGACTACTGCAAGGGCTGCGGCCTGTGCGTGGTGGAGTGCCCGCGCAACGCCATGACGCTCGAGGAGGAGGGCCGATGAAACGAGTCCTTGAAGGCAGCCAGGCCGTGGCGGAGGCCGTCCGGCTCGCCCGCGTCCAGGTCGTCTCCGCCTACCCGATCACGCCCCAGACGCACATCGTGGAGTTCCTCTCGGAGTACTGCGCCTCGGGGACGATGAACGCCCGCTTCCTGCGGGTGGAGAGCGAGCATTCCTGCATGGCCGCCCTCATCGGCGCGCAGAGCACGGGGGTCCGCACCTTCACCGCCACCTCGGGGCAGGGTCTGGCGCTCATGCACGAGCTGCTGCACTGGGCGGCCGGCGCCCGGCTGCCCATCGTCATGGCCGAGGTCAACCGCGCCCTTGCGCCGGGCTGGAACATCTGGGTCGACCAGACCGACAGCCTGGCACAGCGCGACACGGGGTGGATCCAGTTCTACTGCGAGGACAGCCAGGAGGTCATGGACACGACGCTGCTGGCCTACCGGCTCGCCGAGTCCGTGGCCCTGCCGGTGATGGTCGTCCTCGACGCCTTCTTCCTCTCCCACACCTACGAGCCCGTCGACGTGCCGGAGCAGGAGGAGGTGGACCGGTTCCTGCCTCCCTACGAGGCGCGCTTCAAGCTCGACACCGCCGCCCCATGCTCCTTCGGTCCCCTCGTGCCGCCCGCCGTCTACATGGAGATGCGCCACGACATCGCGCAGGCGATGGAGACGGCCCTGGCGAAATTCCCGGCCATCGAGGACGAGTACGCCGCGATCTTCGGGCGCCGCTACGGCGCCGTGGAGGCCGTCCGCTGCGACGACGCGGAGATCGTCTTCGTGACTTCCGGCACCGTCACGAGCACGGCCCGCAGCGTGATCGAAGACCTCCGGGGCCGCGGGGAGAAGGCGGGTCTCCTCAAGATCAGGCTATTCCGCCCCTTCCCCGTCGACGACGTCCGGCGGGCCCTCGGGGGTGCGAAGAAAATCGCCGTCATCGACCGCAACTTCTCCTTCGGGGCGAGCGGCATCTTCGCCCAGGAGCTCCGCGCGGCGCTGTGCAACGTGCCCGGTCACGCGCCCGTGTTCGGATACGTCGCCGGGATCGGCGGCCGCGACGTGACCCCCGCGGTCCTCGAAGACATTTACCTGAGAACGAAGAACAGCGCCGCCCCCGAGCGGGAGAGCGTCTGGATCGGCCTGCAGGAGGTCTGACATGGAACTCGAACTCAGCGACCGCGAATTCATGCACTCCGGCCACGTCGGCTGCCCGGGCTGCGGCGCCGCCATCGCCATGCGCTTCCTGCTGAAAGCCCTCGGGGAGAAGATCATGATGGTCCTGCCGGCCTGCTGCTGGTCCGTCATCGCGGGGCCCTACCCCACGACGACGCTGAAGATCCCCGTCATCCACTCGGCCTTCGAGACGGGCGGCGCCGTGGCCAGCGGCGTCCGTGCCGCCCTGGACATGAAGGGGGACACGGAGACGACGGTCGTCACCTGGGCCGGCGACGGCGGCACCTTCGACATCGGCTTCCAGGCCCTCTCCGGGGCCGTCGAGCGAAACGAGGACTTCATCTACGTCTGCTACGACAACGAGGCGTACATGAACACGGGCATCCAGCGCAGCTCCTCCACCCCCTACGGGGCCTGGACGACAACGACCCCCGGCAAGGACTGGAAGAAGATGCGCAAGAAGAACATCGTCGAGGCCCTGGCGGCCCACCGCATCCCCTATGCCGCCACGGCGAGCATCTCCCACCCCGATGACCTCGTCAGAAAGGTCAAGCGCGCCCAGGCCGTCAAGGGCTCGCGCTTCCTCCACATCTTCGCGAGCTGCCCCACGGGCTGGAAGATCCCCTCGGAGATGGCCGTCAAGATCGCCCGCATGGCCGTGCAGACGAACATCTTCCCGCTCTACGAGGTGGAGGAGGGGCTCCACTACACGATCAACGTCAAGCCGAAGCGCTACCCCGTCCGGGAGTACTTCAAGATCCAGGGCCGCTTCCAGCACCTGACGGACGCTGATCTCGACGTGATCCAGAAGATGGTGGACGAGGACTGGGAGTTGCTGCTCCGCAAGGCGGGCGAGCACGCGTAGCCGCTGCGCGGCAGGCGAAAGGCTCGAGGCGAAAGGCCAAAGGTGAAGAGGAACAAGAGGATGACCCGGCTTTCGGCTTGCCTCCTCGCGCTGCCGCTCCTTCTTTTCCCATCACCCCTCAAGGCCGATGTGTTTGTCCACGACGCCGTGGCGGTGCAGGGCAAGGAAATCCGGCTGAAGGCCGAGACCCGGGGGAAGGTGTTTGCCCGGGGGGGCGAGCTCGTGGAGTTCTTCGTCGGCGACGACTCTTTGGGGAAGAACCTCTCCGGGGGCGACGGGGCGGCCTACCGGTTCTTCAAACCCACGCGGACCGGCCTCAAGACCGTCCGGGTCACGTCCGGCGCCGAAAGCGGCACGGGGTACCTGCTGGTGCTCAAGCCGGGCTCGGGTCTTGTCGCTGTCGACGTCGAGGGCACCCTGCTCATGCAGGGGTTCATGTCGCCGGGCCGGCCGGGGAGCAGGGACGCCGTCGCGGCGGTGGCCGGGCGGTACCCGTTGGTCTACCTGCAAACGGGCCAGACGAACCTCAAGGCCGTCCGGCTCTGGCTCGACCAGAACGAATACGCCGGCGCCCCGCTTCTGCCCTGGGACGGGGGTGCCGTGTTCCGGGACCTCGACAAGAAGGGCCTGAAAATCCGTGCCGTCGTCGGCGGCCCCGCCGTGATCGAGTCGGCAGCCCGGTACAGGCCCCAGGCCTTCAGCTTCGAGCCCATGAAGGGCACGACGAGACTCAAGAGCTGGAAGGAACTGGAGGAGAAGCTGTATTGAACTCAGAAGTTGAGAAGTTATGAAGTTCGGAAGCTCGGATTGGCGGCGAGGTTGCGCTCTGTCACAAGCCTCTCCAAGCTTCGCAACTTCCCAGCTTCACAACCTCTTCTTGCAGGGAGAGCCATGCCATGAAGCGCAGAGATTTTCTACGGCTGGGCGTGCTGGGAGCGACCGGGGCGATACTCGGGCGCGTGGACCTGGCCGGGGCGGCAAAGAAGGCATCGGGGCCTTTACCCTTCCCTGCCCCCGTTTACCGGACCCTGGGCCGGACGGGGCTGAAGATCACCGTCGTGAGCTTCGGCGCCATGCTGACGCCCGAGCCGGAGGTGATCCGCACCGCCCTCGATCACGGGGTCAACTACATCGACACGGCCCGTGCCTACATGGGCGGCCGCAACGAGGAGGTCGTCGCAAAGGCAATCAAGGGGATCCGGAACAAGGTCCACGTGGCCACGAAGATCCGCTCCAGATCGCGGACGAAGGAAGCCATGATCGGGGACGTGGAGACGAGCCTCCGCGCTCTGGAGACGGACTATATCGACGTCATCCAGCTCCACAGTCTCACCGGCCGGGAGCGGATCTTCGAGCCCGAGATGCGCGAGACGCTTCTCCTGCTGAGAAGGCAGGGGAAGGTTCGCTTCTTCGGCGTGACGACGCACACCAACGAGGCCGAGGTCGTCAACGCCCTTGTCGACGACCCGGACCGCTTCTTCGACATGGCCCTCGTGAAGTACAACTTCCGCAGCGGCAAGGATATGAAAAAGGCGATCGCCCGAGCTGCGCAGGCCGGCATCGGCATTGTGGCCATGAAGACCCAGGCCGGGGGCTACACGACCGATGCGCTGGGCCCGATCAGCCCCCACCAGGCCGCCCTCAAGTGGGCCCTGTCGGACCGGAACGTAACCGCGGCCGTCCCCGGCATGCGGGACATGGCGGAACTCCGGGAAGACATCGCCGTCATGGGGATGCGGCTCACGCTGGCCGACAGCCTCATCCTGCGCTGCTACGGCGCCGCCGTGGCAACCCGGTACTGCCACTTCTGCGGCAAATGCGAGGAGACCTGCCCGCGGGGCGTCGCGATCAGCGTCGTGAACCGCAGCCTGATGTACGCCGAGGCCTACGGCAACCCGGAGCTGGCCTGCGCCACCTACGGCGGGATTCCCCCGCAGGCATCCGCCGCCGCCTGCCTCGGCTGCGGCCGCTGCACGGCACGGTGCGTCAACGGCCTCGACATCGCCGAGAAGATGGGCCGGGCACGCGTGCTTCTGGCGTGATGAAGAGGAAGTTGAGAAGCTATGAAGTTATGAAGTTCGGAGGGGCGGGGGCCTGCGGTTGACTTTCAGCCCATCCAAGCTTCACAACTTCTCAACTTCACAGCTTCACTTCAAGCAGGCAAAGTTGTTACGCGGAACCATTCTGCAATCACCGAGATAGACGGAACAAGCGATGATGAGTAAACGTTTTCTTTTACCCCTGGTACTGGGATTGTTCCTTCTTGCCCTGCCGGCAGCAGCTTCACCTGCCGCCGAGAACTCCTCCATGCCGTCCCTCCTGCCGGCCGGGGGGTGCGCCGAGGGCTGGGTCATGGACGGAAAGCCGTCCCTGTTCACGCAGGACACCCTCTTCGACCACATCAACGGCGAGGCGGAACTCTACCTGCCCTTCGGGTTCGACACGCTCGCCACGGCCCGCTACGTGCAGAAGGACGCGTCGGGACAGGAAATCGTGCTGGATGTCTGCAAGATGGGCTCCCCGCTCGACGCCTTCGGGATCTGGTCCAACTACCGCAAGGCCGAGACCCCGGGCTGCGATGTCGGGACCGATTGCGTCCTTTCGGCATCGCAGATGCTGTTCTACCAGGACCGGTACTTCGTGCGGGTCCAATCCATCGGGACCCATGAGCCGGCGCAGGATGTCTTCACGGCGTGCGGCAGGGCCGTCTCGCGAAATCTTCCCGCCGGCAAGGGCAAGCCCCGCGAGCTCGAGCTTCTCCGGGTACGGGGCATCGTGCCGGGAACGAAGCGCTACGTCCCGCAGAGCCTGCTGGGCTATCCCTTCCTGCGGCGCGGGCTGACGGCCGAGGCAACCCCCGGCGGCGGGCGCACCCAGGTTTTCGTGGTGATCGGGGAATCGGCCGCATCGGCCAGGAAGGCCTTCGATCAATACCTGGCCTCCCTGAAGGAAGCCGGGCGGGAGGTGCATCTTGCCGGGACGGGACACCGCGTATCCCTCGAGGGAGCCGACCCGCTGTATGGAAAGGTGCTGGTCGAGCAGTCCGGCCGCTACCTGATCGGCGCGATCCGCCTGCAGGACGCCGCAGCAATCAGGCCGGTCATCGAGGAGATGAGGGCGAGGACGAGGGAGAGACCGTGAAAAGACAGAAGTTAGGAAGCTGTGAAGTTTAGAAGTTGGGAAACGTCGAGACCTGACATTGGCCTCCCGCCCTTCCGAGCTTCTCAACTTCCCAGCTTCTCAACTTCGCATTCTGGGATGAGCCCCCGGTCGACAGCCCACACCTCAGAAGCTCGCTGAGACCAGCTCGAACACAAAGCTCCCGATCGCCACCTTGCTCTGGATCTTCACGGGAAGCTGCCTCTCGTCGGCCGTGAACCAGATCTTCAGCGACGGGTCGTCCTGGCGCGGCACAACCCCCTGCAGGCGCTCCATGTCGGGGACCACCAGGAAGGTGTCGTACACCTTCCCGTCGATCGTCACCGTCTCCCGCCCCGCAACGGTCGCCTTGACGGCGATGCACTTCTTGCCGTCGGTGACGGGGATCTCGTGGACGTCTCCGGGCCTGAGCCGGTGCGTGCGGATCACGAAGAAGATCGCCAGCGGGTCGAAGGACCCGGGAAGGATCTCCACGGGCCGCTCGGCGTTGCCGAAGCTCGCATAGGTGGCCGTCCGGTTCTTCCAGTCGTAGGTGACGATCACGTCCCGCGGGTGGTCCCCGGTGCTCTTCTTGCGGTACTGCAGGGTCCGCGTCATCGCGACGTCCGTGAAGGAGTCCTGCCGCTCCCGGATCTTGTAGAACAGGTCGACCCGGGAATTCGTCGTGGTCGTCATGGCAAAGTGGCGCGCCCGGGAGCCGTTCACGGCGGCATCGGGCAGAACCTCGATGACGGCCTCGCCCGCGGGGATGAACCCCCACATCGCCCGATACACGAGCCTCTCGCCCTCGCTGAACGGAAGGGCCCCTGTCGCCGCGGCACCCTCGCCGAAAAGCATCGTCAGGGCGCACAGCACGATCGTTGTCACCCCGAAGAGTCTTCTCATCATCGTCGTACCCCTCGATCCCATCTAACGCGCAGGGCGCGCCCCCGTTGACGGCTCCCGCAGGTACCGTGCAAGCCACTGCGCCGTGTGGGAACCGCCCGGCCGCTTCACCAGCTCCACGGGCGTTCCCTCGGCCACGATGCGGCCGCCGCCCTCGCCACCCTCGGGGCCGAGGTCGATCACCCAGTCGGCCTCGCGGATGACCTCAAGATTGTGCTCGATGACGAGCACCGTGTCGCCGCGGTCGACGAGCCTCTGCAGCACGCGCAGCAGTTTCTCGATGTCCGCCAGGTGCAGCCCCGTCGTCGGCTCGTCGAGGATGTAGAGCGTCCTGCCCTGCCCCTCCGTCGACAGGGACAGCTCCCGCGCGAGCTTGATCCGCTGGGCCTCGCCGCCCGAGAGCGTCGGGCTCGGCTGCCCGAAGGTCATGTAGTCGAGGCCGACGTCCACGAGCAGCTCCAGCTCCCTGCGGATCGCCGGCACGGCGGCGAAGAACGACAGGCCCTCCCCGAAGGTCATCTGCAGGACGTCGTGGATGCTCTTCCCGCGGTAGCGGACGGCGAGCGTCTCCTCGTTGTAGCGGCGCCCGCCGCAGGTCTCGCAGTGCACGTAGACGTCGGGCAGGAAGGACATCTCCACGCGGATCTCGCCCTGGCCCGCGCAGGACTCGCACCGCCCGCCCGCCACGTTGAAGGAGAACCGTCCCGGCCCGTAGCCCCGCGTCCGGGAGTCGGGCAGTCTCGCAAAGAGCCTGCGGACCTCGTCGAAGAACCCCACGTAGGTGGCGGGCGTCGAGCGGGGCGTGCGCCCGATGGGCGAGTGATCGATCTCGACGACCCGGGATAGAGTCTCCCAGCCCGCGATCCGGTCGTACCCGGCGGGCTCCTGGACCCCCTTCGAAAGCCTTGCCCGGAGGGCCTCGTAGAGGACATCCTTGACAAGGGTCGATTTCCCGGAACCGCTCACGCCGGTGACGCACGTCAGTGTCCCCAGGGGGACGGAGACATCGATCCTCTTGAGGTTGTTCCGGCGCGCCCCCTCGATGACGAGCCTCGGCCTTTCGCCGACGGGGCGCAGCCGCGAGGTGATTTCGCGCCTGTGCCCGTTGATCCAGCTGCCCGTCACCGAGTCCGGGTTCTTCCTGAGATCGCCGAGCGTCCCCTGGGCGACGATGCGGCCCCCGAGGGGGCCCGCGCCGGGGCCGAGGTCGACGATCCAGTCGCCCGCGCGGATCGTCTCCTCGTCGTGCTCGACGACGATCACCGAGTTGCCCCTCTCGCGCAAATCCCGCAGGGTGGCGATCAGCCGTTCGTTGTCCCGCGGGTGCAGGCCGATGGTGGGCTCGTCGAGGATGTAGCCGATCCCCGTGAGGTTCGAGCCCAGCTGGGCCGCCAGCCGGATCCGCTGGGCCTCACCTCCCGACAGGGTGTCGCCGCTTCGGTCCAGGGTCAGGTAATCGAGCCCCACCTGCTCGAGGAACCGGAACCGCGGCATGAGCTCCGCCACGATCCCGTCGGCCACGGGCGCCTCGTGCGGCCCGAAGTCGAACGCGCGGACGGCCTCGCCGGCCTCCCGCACCGAAAGGGCCGTGAGCTCCGCGATGCCCATCCCCTTCACGCGGACGGCCAGGGCCTCCGGCCTGAGCCGCCTGCCCCCGCAGGACGGGCATGTCCGGTCATCAACAGCGCCGAGCCCCTCGCAGGCCGGACAGGCCCCGTAGCGGCTGTTGAAGGAAAAGAGCCGCGGGTCGAGCGGCTCAAACCCCCTCGAGCACCTGCGGCAGGTGAGCTTCTCGCTCAGGACCCACGACGCTCCCTCGTCGTCGATCACCCGCAGGCTCCCCTTCCCGGCGGCCAGCGCGCGCTCGACGATCTCCCGGAGTTCCCGGACGCCCGCGCCCGCCCGCACGCGGCCGGCGACGGCGTCGATGTCGTGCTCCCGGAAGCGGTCCAATGCCGGCAGCGGCTCCAGCGGCAGGATCCGTCCGTCCACGCGGACCTCCCAAAACCCCCGCTTCCTGAGCCGCGCGAGCAGCTCCCGGTGGAACCCCTTGCGGCCGAAGACCAGCGGCGCCGTGACGGTCGCGGCCCCCTTGCCCACGCGGCGCACGATCTCCTCGAGCATCGCCTCGGGGCTCTGCGGGACGATGGGCTCGCCGCAGCCCGGGCAGTGCTGCGTGCCCAGCTTGCTGTAGAGCAGCCGCAGGAAGTGGTAGATCTCCGTGAGGGTGGCCACGGTGGAGCGCCGGCCCCCCCGGCTCGTGCGCTGCTCGATGGCCACCGTGGGCGGGATGCCGTCCACGGCGTCCACCTCGGGGCGGTCCATGATCTTCAGGTACTGGCGGATATAGTTCGGCAGGCACTCGAGGTACCGCCGCTGGCCCTCGGCAAAGAGGATGTCGAAGGCGAGCGTCGACTTGCCCGAGCCGCTCACGCCCGTGACGACGACGAAGCGGTCCCGGGGGATGGAGACCGTGAGGTCCTGCAGGTTGTGCTCCCGGGCGCCGCGGACCTCGATGGCATGTTCTTCGCGGCGGCCTTGCCTCTCCCGGCGATCCCGCGGCGGGGGCGCGATGTCCCGCCCGCCCTCGAGATACGGCCTGAGGTGGGTGCCCGTGTGCGACCCCGCGTTTTCTGCGATCTGCTCCGGCGTCCCCTGCGCCACGATCCGCCCCCCGGCCTCGCCGCCCTCGGGCCCGAGGTCGATGACGTGATCGGCGCACTTGATCACCTCGGGGTTGTGCTCGATGACGACGACGCTGTTGCCCGAGGCGATCAGGTTCTCGAAGGCCGCCAGCAGGACCGCGACGTCGCGCGGGTGCAGGCCCACGGTGGGCTCGTCGAAGATGAAGAGCGAATCGCGGACCTTCTCCAGCCCGATGTGCCGGGCGAGCTTGATCCGCTGGGCCTCGCCGCCGGATAGCGTGTTGACGGGCTGGCCGAGACGCAGGTAGCCGAGTCCCACGTCGAGCAGCGGCCTGAGGGCCTTTTCGATCCTCTTGTGCCCCGCGAAGAAATCCATGGCCTCCTCTGCCGTCATCTCGAGGATGTCGTGGATGCTGCGGCCGCGGTGCCGGATCTCGAGCACTTCCCCCTTGAAGCGCCTGCCGTCGCACTGCGGGCACGGAAGGTAGACGTCCGAGAGGAACTGCATTTCAACTTTCTCGTAGCCCTCCCCCTCGCAGGCCTCGCAGCGCCCGCCCGGCGTGTTGAAGGAGAAGCTCGATGCGGTGAGCCCCTGTTCCCTCGCCGCCGGCTCGGAAGCGAAGACGGCCCGGATCGGGTCGTAGGCCTTCAGATAGGTCAGCGGGGTGGCCCTGGGCGTCTTCCCGATAGGCCTCTGGTCCACGAGGATCACGTCCTTCACCCGCTCGGCCCCCTCGAGCGCCGCGTGCCTTCCGGGGCGCTCCTCCCGGCCGCCGAGGGCGCGCTTGAGGGCCCGGTAGAGGATGTCTACGCCGAGGGTGCTCTTGCCGGAGCCCGAAACACCGGTGATCGCCGTCAGGACGCCCAGGGGGACGGCGCAGTCGATGGCCTTGAGGTTGTTCTCCACGGCGCCGCGGATGGTGAGAACCGCATGCGGCTTGCGCCTTCGTGAGGGGACGGGGATCCGGAAGGCGCCGCTCAGGTAGCTGCCCGTCGGCGAGTCGGACCGTTTCAGGAGGCCCTTCAGGGTGCCGCTGTAGAGGAGCTCGCCGCCCCGCTCGCCCGCCCCGGGCCCCAGGTCGACGATATGATCGGCGCCGGCCATGATCTCCGGGTCGTGCTCGACGACGACGACGGTGTTGCCCTGGTCGCGAAGGGATTTCAGGATTCGGAGAAGCCTGCCGCTGTCGCGGGGGTGAAGGCCCACGGTGGGCTCGTCGAGGACGAACAGGGTGTTGACGAGCGATGAGCCCAGGGCCTTTGTGAGGCTCACCCGCTCGACCTCGCCGCCCGAGAGGGTCCGCGACTGCCTGTCGAGGGTCAGGTACCCCAGGCCCACGTCGAGCAGGTAGCCCAGGCGCCGGCCCACCTCGCCGACGAGCTGCGCGGAGGCCTCGTCCAGCGGCCCCGCCGCCAGTCCCCCGACGAAGCGTGAGGCCTCCTCGACGGTCATGGCGTAGAGCTCGGCGATACTCCTGCCCCCGATCTTCCAGAGCAGCGCCTCCGGCTGGAAGCGGGTGCCGTGGCACTCGGGGCAGGTCCTGTAGCCGCGGTAGCGTGCGAGGAACACCCGCACGTGGAGCTTGTAGCGCTTCGTCTCGAGCCACTGGAAGAAGCCTCGGACCCCGTAGAAGCTATCGTCGCCCTCGCAGACGAGGCGCCGGTGCTCCTCGGAGAGGTCACGCCAGGGCGTGGTGACGGGGATGCGCCGGCGGCGGCAGAACGCCAGGAGGTCCTCGAACTCCGCCCGGGCGATGCCCGTCCAGGGCTTCACGGCGCCGTCGCGGATCGACTTGCCCGCATCGGGGACGACGAGATCCATGTCCACGTCGATGATGCGCCCGAAGCCGCGGCAGGCCGGGCATGCCCCCGCGGGCGAGTTGAAGGAGAAGGTGTTCGCCGTGGGCTGCCGGTATTCGATGCCGCAGACCGGGCACTGGAGGGCCGAGCTGAAGCGGAGCGTCCGTTCCCCGGCGTGGACGTCCGTCTTTCCCAGGCCCGCCCGCAGGGCCGTCTCGAGGGAGTCGACGATACGCTTGCGGTCCCCCTTGCTGAAAATCAGGCGGTCCGCCACGACGTCCAGAATCGCCTCGCCGCGCCCCTCCTCGAGAGGGAGGATCTCACCCCCCTTCCAGATGCGGTCGAAGCCTGAGCGCCGGAGCGTTTTCTCCCGCGCGGAGGGGTCGCCGTTCGATGCGGACGGGAAGGTGAGGACGACAGGGCTGCCCTCGGGCAGGGTCGCGACCGCCTCGAAGATCGACTGGGCCGTGTCCTTCCGGACGGGCTTGCCGCAGCCCCGGCAGGTCAGCACGGCCATGCGTGCGTAGAGTAGCTTCGCGTAGTCCGTGATCTCCGTCATCGTCCCCACGGTGGAGCGCGAGGTCCGCACGGGGTCGCCCTGCTCGATGGCCAGGGCCGGCGGGATGCCCTCGATCCGCTCGGCGCGGGGCCGGTTCATGCGGTCGAGGAACTGGCGGGCGTAGGGGGAGAAGGTCTCGACGTAGCGCCGCTGGCCCTCGGCGTAGAGGGTGTCGAAGGCCAGGGAGGACTTCCCGGCTCCGCTCACGCCGGTGATCACGGTGAGGCGGCCCAGGGGGATGTCGAGATCGAAGCCCTTGAGGTTATGCTGCCGGACCCCGCGGATCCGGATGGTGGACGAAGCCATGATGTTTCATTCTAATGATGGGACGACGAAACGGCAACCGCTCTTTTTCACGGTGTCATTCTGAACCGTCCCGAATCGGGGGGACATGCTCATCTGTTTGTAATCACGGGTATTTTCGTCCGTCGTCCCAAAACGGACCAGCCGCGGGCGCCCCTCCCCACGCCATGACGGGCTCTCCAGAATCTGTTTAACTAATTGATATAAATGACTTTTTACAGTTTCCCCGGTTCCGGGCACGCGTGATGCTCACCGGGGAGGCCAGCAGGGCATGCAGACGTTGCCCGGCGCGAAGAAGCCCCGTGCACACCGCCCTCTTTGGGGCGGCGCGAAGCGCCGGCACGGAGGCACCGACGGCGGAGACAAGGCAGACGCCTGAAAACAATCAAGGAGGTTTGTGATGATGATCGGTTATTTCGCGAAAAAGAAGGGTCAAAAAGGTTTCACGCTTGTCGAACTCATGATCGTCGTGGCTATCATCGCCATCTTGGCGGCCATCGCGATTCCCCAGTTCACGTCCTACAGGGTCCGGGGTTACAACACGACGGCGCGCTCGGATGTGAAAAACGCCTACACCGCCGCCCAGGCCTACTTCAGCGACTGGCCGACTGCCGCGGTCACGGTCGCGAAGCTGCAGGGTGCCGGCTATTCCCAGTCCTCGGGCGTCACCCTGACCGTGGTCAACGGCACCCAGGGGGGCCTTTCCCTGACGGCCGTCCACGGGAGCGGCGACAGGACGTACACCGTCAACGCGTCGGGGCAGATCACACCGTAGCCGCCCCTCTCCTAGCCGGAGACCGAACCGGGTGGAGAGTCCCTCTCCACCCGGCCATCGCGTTTCATGGACTGCACGGCGCACCGATGCGGCACCGCCGGGGCCGACACTCCTTTTCACTTGAAATTCGGCCCCGTTGCGCTTAGATATCCGCTGTGGAAAAGCTCGCTTTCGACATCACCGTCATCGGCGCCGGGGTCGTGGGCCTGGCCGTCGCGGAGGAGCTCTCGAGGCACTACAGCAACGTCCTGCTGCTGGAGAGAAACGAGAGCCAGGGGCAGGAGACGAGCAGCCGCAACAGCGAGGTGATCCACGCCGGGATCTACTACCCCGAGGGGACCCTCAAGGCATCGCTGTGCGTCGAGGGCCGCAGGCTCCTCTACGAGGCCTGCGAGAAAAGGGGCATCCCCCACCGCCGGACGGGCAAGCTCATCGTCGCGGTGAACGACTCCGAGGAGGAGGCCCTGCACGCGCTGCTCGGGAAGGCCCACGCCAACGGGGTGGACGACGTGCTCATGCTCAGTGGCCGCGTCATCCATTCGCTGGAGCCGGAGGTCTCCGCCACGGCTGGCCTCCTGTCGCCCTCCACGGGCATCGTCGATTCCCACGCCCTCATGCGCGCCCTGCTCGTCGGCGCGACGGGCAACGGTGTTACGGCCGTGTTCCGGTCCCGCGTGACCGCCGCGCACTACGACGGCCTCCGCCACGAGCTGGAGATCAACGGCGGGGAGAGCCTCGTCGCCTCGCGAATCGTCGTCAACAGCGCGGGGCTTCAGTCGGACCGCGTGGCGGCCCTGCCCGGCATCGACGTGGACGCGGAGGGCTACCGCCTGAAGCTCTGCAAGGGAAGCTACTTCTCAGCCTCACCCCCGCCGCGGATCCGGCACCTCGTCTACCCGGTCCCGACGCCGAAACACGAGGGACTCGGCGTGCATGCCACGATCGACCTCGGCGGCCGGGTCCGCTTCGGCCCCGACGTGGAGTACGTCGACGCCGTCGACTACCGCGTCGACGAGGGCAAGCGGGACGCCTTCCACGCCTCCATCGTCACCTACCTGCCCCTGCTCCCGAAGGAATCCCTGCAGCCCGACATGTGCGGCATCCGGCCCAAGCTGCAGGGTCCGGGGGAGGAGATCCGCGACTTCGTCATCTCCGAGGAGAGCCGCCTGGGACTGCCCGGCTGGGTCAACCTCATCGGGATCGAATCGCCGGGACTGACGGCCTGCCTGGCCATTGCACGGCGCGTGGCGGAACTCGTCCGGCCCGTCATGGGCTGAACCGGCCATGGCCGTGCGCTGACTCATCCCACAATCCCCTTTCCGGTCAAGTCCTTGGTTTCCAACCGACCTGCGGTCAGACTGGTTTGACTTTTGCAAGTCACCTCTTCGGACAGCTATGGCCACCGGAAAGGAGGTTGCGGCAGACCCGCCATGACGCCGAGAAGAATCCTGATTGTGGACAATGACCCCGTGATGCTCGCCCTCCTGGGGAAATTCCTGACCCGCGAGGGACACGAAGTCCGGACCGCCCAGGACGGCGCCGGGGCCCTCGAGATCCTGGAAACCTGGGTGCCCGATGTCGTGTTCGTCGACATGGTGATGCCCGGGATGTCAGGGGACCGGCTCTGCCGCCTCATCCGCGGGGACAGCCGGGCCGGGCAAACCTACCTCTGCGTCATCACGGCGCTCTCCGAGGATGAGCTGCTCGATTTCCGCTCGTTCGGGGCCAACGCCTGCATCCGAAAGGAACCCTTCCACGAGCTCTCGAAGAACATCCTCGCGATTCTCCATGACGAACCTCTCCGGGACAGGCCGGAGATTCTCGGGTTCCGCGATCAGCCCGGCCAGAACATCATCCGCGAGCTCATCGGGGTCAAGGAGCACCTGGAGAGCCTCATCGCAAGCATGGCGGAGGGCGTGCTCGAACTCGACGGCGCCGGGAGGGTCCTCTACGCAAACGAGTCCGCCCTCCGGATCCTGGGCCTGCCGGAAAAGGAAATCGTCTCCCGCGACTTCGCCGGCCTCGCCGGACCGGGCAATCACGCGGCCGTGGCCGATGCCCTCCGCGCCGCCGGGGGAGGGGCGCGCCAGAGGATCTCCCCGCTCGTCCTGGACAACGGCCGGGAAGTCGCCCTGACGGCCCTCTCCGTCCGGAATTCGAAGGGACCCATCGTGATTCTCGACGACATGACCGATCAGAGGAAGGCGCAGGAGGTCCTGCGCCGGGCGGCCTCGGAGCTCGAGAAGCGGGTCGAGGAGCGGACCGAGGCCCTGCAGCGGGCCACGCGCGAGCTCGAGGAGGAGCTGAAGAGAAAGCAGGCCGCCGAGAAAAAGCTCCGCGAGAACACCACGCTGCTCATGACCGTCCTGGACGGGATCTCCGACCCCGTCCTGATGGTCGACGGCGATCTCACCGTGCAGCTCGCGAACCGGGCGGCGCGGGACACCTGGGCGACGGCGGACCGTCAGGACCTCGTGGGGGCCTCCTGCGCGGAGCTCTTCGGCAGCCGCTACGACGCGGAACAGGTGCAGAAGATCCTGGCGGCCGCCCGCGCTTCGGCGCCCTGCAGCTTCGACCTCGAGAACCGCTCGGAGTCCGTCAAGTTCGAGCGCATCGCGATCGACCCCATCCGGTACGACCCGGGCGAGGGCGGGGCCGTGATCCTCCGCGTCGCGGACATCACGAAGCAGAAGCTCATGGAGCGGGACCTCGTGCAGCGCGAAAAGCTCGCCTCCCTGGGACTCCTGGTCTCCGGGATCGCCCACGAGCTCAACAACCCCAACAACTTCATCGTCTTCAACCTCCCCATCCTCCGGGAGTACCTGCAGGAGATCCTCCCCGTCATGGACCGCGAAGCCGAGGCGAACCCCGGCCGCGAGTACTTCGGGATGCCCTACGGGGACTTTCGCGAGGACCTCCTGAAGCTGCTGCAGAACATCGAGAACGGCTCGCACCGGATCAACGCGACCGTCTCGAAGCTGCGGGAGTTTTCCAGGCAGAAGGAGAAGGAACGGGAAAAGAAGGTCCCCATGCCGATCGGGGACCTCGTCCGCAAGGCCGCCTCGATCTGCATGAGCCAGATCAAGAAGCGGGTGAAGACCTTCGAGGTGGACATCCCCGAGGACCTCCCGCAGATCGTCCTCGACACGGATTCCTTCGAGCAGGTCATGATCAACCTGCTGATCAACGCCGCCCATGCGGCGGACAAGCCGGAATCGCTGCTCCGGGTGTCGGCCCGCAGCGGGAATTCCTGGCAGGACAAGCTGATCCTCGAGGTGGCCGACAACGGCTGCGGCATGGACGCCCGGACGCTCGGGCGGATCTTCGAGCCCTTCTTCACGACGAAGCACGACGGGACGGGCACGGGGCTCGGCCTCTACGTCTCGAAAAACCTCATCGAGGAGATGGGCGGCAAGATCGAGGTCGAGTCGCAGCCGGGCGCCGGGACGGTCTTCCGGCTCCATCTGGCCGATCAGCAGGACGCGGCGCGCCCGCAGGCATAACCCCTCACGGACAAGGAGTCTTCCCCATGCTGAACCCCATACTCATCGTCGACGACGAACAGGACTTTCTCGACAGCGCGCGCCGGGGCCTGCTCGGGGCCGGCTTCAAGACGCTCCGGCTGGAGAGCGACCCCCGGAATGCCGCCGCGGCGGTGGAAAACGGGGACCGGTTCGACGTCGCCCTGATCGACATCAACATGCCCTGGATGGACGGCCTGCAGCTCCTGGAGCGGATCAAGAACGCGAGCCCGGAGACGGAATGCCTCATGGTCTCCGCGGTCAACGAGGCGAAGGTCGCCGTGGACTGCCTCAAGAAAGGCGCCTACGACTACCTGACCAAGCCCCTCAACCGCGACGACATGGTGGCCGCGATCCGCCGCGCCCTGGAACGAAAGCGCCTCCTGGAGGTCATCGCCGTCGTCAAGAGCGAGGCCCCGCCGGAGATCGCCCCGAGCAAGATCCCCTCGGCCCTCATCGCCCGGTCGGAGAAGATGCTGCGGCTTCTCAAGGAGGCCGAGCTGTATGCCTCCATCATGGTCCCGCTGCTGATCACGGGGCAGAAAGGGACGGGCAAGGAGACCGTCGCCCGGTTCATCCACGAATCGGGGTCGCAGAAGAACGGGCCTTTCGTCGTCCTGAACCTCGAAGCGCTCGGAGGGGATCAGCACCTGAGTGCCCTGTTCGGCGGCGAAAACGGCGGCGGCCACATCGAGCAGGCCCGCAGGGGCACCCTGTTCCTCGACGAGATCAGCTACCTGCCCTCCGAGGCGCAGGCGATGCTGCTGAAGGCAATGCAGGAAAACAGCTTCACGCGGCCCGGCACGAACGAGAAGTGCCCGCTGGACACCCGGCTGATCATCTCGACGAGGCTCGATCCGGAAGCGCTGGTCGCCAAGGGAGAGCTGAGAAAGGACCTGTACTACTTCATCAAGGGGTCGATGCTCATCCTGCCGACGCTCAAGGAGCGAAAGAGCGACATCCCCCTGCTGGTCGAGCACTTCGTGAACGCCTACGCCGGCGGCCGCGACATCGCGGTGGCGCAGGACGCCATGAGCACCCTGTGCGACTACGATTTCCCCGGCAACATCACCGAGCTCGAAACCGTCGTGAAGGACGTCCTGGCCGGGCTGACCGGCGGCGTCATCACGCGGGACTCCCTGCCCGAGAGCATCCGGTCGAAGATCCGGGTCAAGTTCCTGGCGGGCATTCCCGCCCCCAAGGAAATCCTCAAGACCCTGAACAAGGACTACCTCATCCGCGAGCGGTGGTGCCCCCTGGAGGTCGCGGGCAACCGGATCGTCGTCATCATCGACAGCGTCGACGATCTCATCCGCCGCGACGAGATCGTTGCGACCCTGAAGACCAAGGCGGTGGATTTCCGCCCCGCCGAGAAAGAGGACATCTTCAAGTTCATCCACCACTTCTACAGCAAGATGGGCGGCGAGATCGAGCTTCGCGACATGCTCGAGAAGGGCGTCCCCGACGAGTCGGGGCCCATCGACGACGAGGTCGAGGTCACCGAGACGGACAACATCGTCCCCCAGATCATGAACAAGATCATCAACGAGGCGTTCCGGCGGCGGGCCTCCGACATCCACATCGAGCCCAACCCCCGGGAGAGGCGCGTCGACATCCGATTCCGCATCGACGGGGATCTGACCCCCTACGAGTCGCTCCCGTTCAACTACCGGACGGCCCTGGTCTCGCGGATCAAGATCATGGCGAACATGGACATCACCGAGAAGCGGCTGCCGCAGGACGGGAAGATCAAGTTCCGCTGCTACAACGGCGAAACCATCGAGCTGCGGGTCGCGACGCTGCCCGTCGGGGGCCTCGAGGACGCCATGCTGCGCCTGCTGGCCACGGGGGAGCTGCTCCGGCTCGAGGACGTTCACCTCGACCCCGTGAACTACGAACACCTGCTGGCGATGTCGGAAAAACCGCACGGGCTCATTCTCTGCGTGGGGCCCACCGGCTCCGGCAAGACGACGACGCTGCACGCCCTGATCGAGCAGATCAAGCGTCCGGCCCTCAAGATCATCACGATCGAGGACCCCATCGAGATCAGCCAGCCCGGCATTCGGCAGGTCCAGGTGAACCGGAAGATCGGGCTCGATTTCGCAGCGGCGATGCGGTCCTTCCTCCGCTCAGACCCCGACATCATCATGGTCGGCGAGATGCGGGACCCGGAAACGGCGAAGATCGGCACGGAGGCTTCCCTGACGGGGCACCTCGTCCTGAGCACGCTCCACACCAACGACGCGCCCGAGACGGTCGTGCGGCTCCTCGACATGGGGCTCGACCCCTTCCATTTCGGCGACTCCCTGATCGGCATCATCTCGCAGCGCCTGGTGCGAAGCCTCTGCCAGCGGTGCCGGGAGGCCTATGTCCCGACGGAGATCGAGTACCGGAAGATCCTGCGGGCCTGCGGCGAGGGGTTCATGTCCACGGCACTGGGAATCCGGGGGCGGGAGCAGCTGAAGCTCTACCGCTCGCAGGGCTGTGACGCCTGCGGCGGGACGGGGTACTGGGGAAGGCTGGCCATCCACGAGGTCCTCGTGACGTCTGACGCCATCCGGCGGATCATCCAGAAACGGGGCACGGCGGCCGAGGTGCGGGACATGGCCGTCTCGGAAGGGATGACCACCCTCTTGCAGGACGGGATCAAGAAGGCCATGAAGGGCCTGACCGACTTCGATCAGCTCCGCAGGGTCAGCATGCGATAGGCCTCAGTCCCGCTGCAGCAGCTCGACGTACACCTTCTTGTGCAGCGGCACGGGGATGCCGAGCTCCTTGCCCGCCTTCACCATGTATGCGGTGAAGATGTCGAGCTCCGTCCGGTTGCCCCGCTCGTAATCGAGCTGCATGGAGGTCTTCGTCGTCGGGGCGAAGGCGGCGGCCTTGCCGAGCGAGATCTCCACGATATCCGGGGGGAACCGGATTCCCTTTTTCCTCGCGACGGCCTCGATTTCCTTCATCATCCCCTCGACCAGGGCGCGGTCGGCCGGGTCTCCAAGCACCTCGCCGAAGGTCTTGCCCGTCAGCGACGTGACCCCGGCCATGGGACCGATGAAGATGTACTTCGTCCACAGCGGGAGCAGCGCATCGGCGGAGAGCTCCGCCTTGATGCCGGCATCCTTCAGCAGGGTTTCAATGGGGCGGTACGTTTCCACGTCGGCCGGGTCGGCCGGGCCGAAGAAGAGCTGGCCCGTGCCGCCCACCTGCTTGACGACGCCGGGCCCCTGGATCGCCGAGCTGATGAAGACGCCGCCGTAGAGGACGGCTCCCCGGGGCAGCACCGCGCGCAGCCTCTCCGTGATGTCCACGCCGTTCAGGAGAGGCAGCACGACCGAATCGTCGGAGAGGTTCCCCGCGATCGCCCTCGCCGCATCCTCGAGCCCGTAGCTCTTGGTGCAGAAGATCGCCAGGTCCAGCGGGCCGATCTCGCCCGCGTTGTCCGTGGCCTGCGCCGGCCGGACGAGGTACTCGCCGTCGACGGTCACGAGCCTGAGCCCGTCTCTCCGGATGGCCTCCAGATGTGCGCCCCGGGCGAAGAAGATGACCTCGTGCTTGCTGCGGCCGGAATACTTCAGGGCCAGCTTGCCTCCGTAATAGCCTCCCACTCCCCCGATGCCGATGATCCCGATTCGCATACGATGCCTCCGGCGCAGCGTAGTGTATCGTCCCTTTTATTTCTGCGCGTGAGGTCTGTTCATACCATCTTTTCGCCGCGATTCCAATACACCGTCATTCCATGATGCCCATCTCACCGCTTCCGGCCGTAAAACGCCCCCAGCCGGGCGAAGGCCCGCCTCTTCTCGTGTTCCCCGACCCCGGCCGCGTTGACGGCCTCCTTCAGGAACTCGATGGAGCGGTCGTAGAGCTCCCGGTCCACGGGATAGGGATGGCCGTCCTTGCCGCCGTGGGCGAAGCTGAACCGGGCCGGGTCCCGAAACGACGGCTTCGCCCCGTAGAGAAGCTCCGAGAGCAGGGCGAGGGCCCGAAGCGTCTTGGCGCCCACGCCGGCCGTCCCGAGGAGCGCCTCGAAGTCCGCCGGCCTCTGCTCGTAGGTCTTCAGGAGAACCCGGTGCAGGTGTTCGGCGCCGATCTGCCCGCGCGTCACCGGGTGGTGCGACGGCAGGTCGAGACGCTCGATTCGCCTCCACTCGGCCAGGACCCGCTCGGGGGACTCACGGGCCAGCGACGCGGAGTGCGCCCGGACGGCCTCTCCTTCCCGGGCCACGAGATTCAGCGCCGCACCGCGGCGGTCGCAGCAGACCGCCCGGTGCGGCTCGCAGACGAAATCCAGGTCTTGCTCGCCCAGCCAGTGATAGCGCCGCGCGAACTTCGTCGCCTCGTTCATGCCCTGCTGCACGACGGCCCAGCGGCCCTCTCGGTCGAAGAGAAACACGTGGTGGTAGAGGGCGTAGCCGTCCTGGACGGCGGCGCTGTCCACCTTGGCCGCCATGCGGCTTGCGTACACGAGGGCTCCGGGGTCCGCGCGCAGGTGTCTCCCGTGGCCCTCGATCTCGCGGGGCGTGGCCCGCGAGACGCGCCCCTTGCCCCCGCAGACGAAGAAGCCGATCTCGTGCTCCATCCCCCTGATACCCTCCTTGATGGCCCCGCAGGTCGTCGTGGTCAGCCCGCTCGAGTGCCAGTCGAAGCCGAGGGCGCAGCCCAGGGCCTGGAACCAGAAGGGGTCCGAGAGCCTGCGGAGCAGCTCCCCGGTGCCGAAGTCCCGGAGGATGACGAGGACGATCTCGCGGGCAAGGAGTTTCATCCGGCCGAATAGCCAGGCCGGGGCCCTGCCGCCGTGAAGGGGAAGGTGGGTGATTCCGGTTTTCATCCCGCAACGCTCCGGCCGCGCATCGTGCTGCACGGCGATGCTCCGTGCGCGCCTTCGATTGCGCGCCCTTCCGCTTTCTATCGCTCGGGTGTCCTCCGGTCAAGGATGAATGCGCGGGGGGGTGTGGAAAGGAAACGGGGGCCGCCGGGCGGCCCCCGTCAGGGTTCAACGCGGGGTTCGGGGAGAAAGCCCAGGTTCCGGATCTCCTCGAAAAGCTGCTCCTTGCGGACCGGCTTGACGATGTAGCCGTCGCAGCGGGCGTTGAAGGATTCCAGGATCACGTCGGCGTCGTTCATGGCCGTCGTCATGACGACCTTGACGCCCTTGTCGGCGGCGATGCCCCTCTGCTCCTCCAGGCTCCGGATCGCCTTGAGGACATCGATGCCGTTGACCTCGGGCATCATGATGTCGAGAAACAGAAGGTCGTAGGGCTTGCCTTCCCTCAGGGCCGCATCGAAGGCCTCGATGGCCTCCCTGCCGTCGAAGGCGAGGTGGCAGAAACAGTCCGCCTCGAGAAACTTCTTCATCAGTCGGCTGCCGACGAAATCATCTTCCACGATCAGTACTCGCATGCGTCACGGTCTCCAGTCGATGGCATCTGTCCGGGGCGCAATCCACGTCCCGGGATGAATCATGCAGGTTTCCTGCCAGCAAGGAATTCATGCGCCCCATGAACAAGGCGCCATGATGTCGGGAAAACACGCACGGCCCGGACGCCGTGCTCAAGTCTTTTCGTCATGAGACCGATTCTTCTTTAGGGGGATTTTCGAGCGCTGCCGAGAGGACGTGGCAACAAATTTGCACATCACTGATCATGGGATTCGCGTCAGAGGAGCACCCGATGCAGACCGTTTACCCGAGATACACGATGGCCGAGCGGCTGGTCCTCGCGGTCGTCGCCCTGGTCACCTGGCCCGTTGAACGATTTCTCGGCTGGGTGCGCCGCAAGGCAATCGTCGGCATGGCCCCGTCGAGCGAGCGCCGCTAGTCCGGCTCCCCATCGCCTTGCCGGCCGCCGACGCGAAAAAGGGCGCCCGCAGCCGGCGCCCTTTTCCGGGTCCTCCTTCCTTGTCCGCAGCATCCAATCAGGCTTTCAGCTCCGAGGTGCACTGGGGGCAGCGTGTCGCCTTCAGGGGCACCGTGGAGAGGCAGTACGGGCACTCCTTCGTCGTCGGCGCGGCGGGCGGCTCCTGCCGCTTCAGCCGGTTGATCTGCTTGATGAGCAGGAAGACGGCAAAGGCCACGATGAGAAAGGTCACGACCGAGTTGATGAACACCCCGTAGTTCAGCGTCACCGCCGTGGCCGCCTTGGCCTCGGCGAGCGTTGCGTAGGGGCCCGGTGTCTTTCCGGCCTTGAGAACGAGGAAGAAGTTGGAGAAGTCGACGTTGCCCAGCAGCAGACCGATGACCGGCATCAGGACGTCGTCGACGAGGGACTTGACGATGGCGCCGAAGGCCGCGCCGATGATGATGCCCACGGCCATGTCCACCACGTTTCCGCGCATGGCGAATTCCTTGAATTCCTTGATCATGGGACTCCTCCTTCTGGTTCGTCGGTCGTTTCGAACGGTTCCTACGTTAAACCCGTGTTATTCTTTCCCTTGAAGGCCTCCCTGTCAAGCAGTTGTTCACGATTTTTCACGGCCAATTTACCTCCTGCGCGGTGACCATGCCATGGCATGCCACACGAACCCCAGCCTTGCATGGGAGATCAGAGGCCCGCCCGTTCCAGCAGAAAAAGAACCAGGGCCGGCACTGACCCAGGGGGACGACGAGGACGTGATCGAAGGCGCATTGCGCCGATTTGGGCGCATGGGTGGTCGCTCCGGTCCGGCGGGCCAGGTCCATGTGGCCCGAGATGAAGTCGGCGTGGAGGTGGGTTTCGAGGATGTGGGTGATCGTCACACCCAGGGCGCGGGCCTCGTCGATGTAGAGGTCCACGTCCCGCCGGGGGTCGATCACGGCGCAGGACTCCTTGCCTGCGAGGATGTAGGAGCTGTGGGCGATCTTCCCGGTGAAGGAGTGCTTGAGCAGCATGGAGGCTCATTTCATAGTTTTGTCATGTCGGTCCATGATACGTGGAGTGGATCGGCCGGGGCGGTCAATCGCCACACGAAAGGACGCCCATCCCTCTCATGCTTTCAGAACAACCGTCTCCCCCTGCGCGAGCCCGCCGCAAATGGCGGCCACGCCGACGCCGCCGCCCCTGCGGCGCAGCTCGTAGGCCAGGGTCATGGCGATCCGCCCGGCACTTGCGCCCACGGGGTGGCCGATGGCGATGGCCCCGCCGTTGACGTTGGTCCTTTCCTGCAGGGCCTTCCATCGGCCCGCATCGCCGCCGGCGAGGATCTTCGTCGAGACGAGGGGCATCGCCGCGAAGGCCTCGTTGATCTCGATGAGGTCCATCGCGTCGATCGTCATGCCGGCCCTCTCCAGGGCCTTCCGGATGGTGTAGGCCGGGATCTGGGCGATCTCGCGGGGGGCAGCCGCCGAGGCGACGGCGCAGATGACCGTGGCAATCGGCTCTAGCCCCCGGCGCCCGGCCTCGGCCCGGGTCATAAAGAGAACGGCCGACGCTCCCGCGCTGATCGGGGGCGCGTTGCCCGCCGTGACGGTAGGGCTGCCGTAGATGGGCGTCAGTTTCGCAAGGGCCTCCATCGAGGTTTCCCGGGGTGACTCGTCCCTCTCGATGACGATGGGGTTCCCCCGCTTCTGGGGGATCTCGACGGGCATGAGCTCCTCCCCCACCCGCAGCCTGCCCTCGCTGTAGGCTTTCGCGCACAGCCTGTGGCTGCGAAGGGCCCAGGCGTCCTGCATCTCGCGCGTCACGCCGTACTCCAAGGCCATCTCGCCGGCGTCGAGCGCTACGGGGTTGAACCCCTTGGCCGTGTAGCCCAGCTCGAAAAGGCAGTCGACGAGGCGGATGTGGCCGAGGCGGGTGCCTCGCCGCAGGCCCGGGGCGAGGTGGGGCGTGCGGGGCATGTTCTCGGAGCCCACGGACAGGACGATGCGGGCCTCCCCTGCGCGGATCGAGAGGATGCCCAGACGCAGGGTCGTCAGGGACGAGCAGCACGCCCGGTCCAGCGTCAGCGAGATGTTTTCGGGGGGAAAGCCCGCAAGCAGCGTGGCCTGCCGGGCGGGCACGTCCGTTTCCAGGGCGACCTCGGCGGGGATGCAGCAGCCGTAGAGGACCTCGTCCACCTCGCCGGGCTGGACGCCCACCCGCCGGACCGCCTCCTGCATGACCAGGACCCCGAGGTCGATGCTGGGGATGTCGGCCATGGCCGTATCGAAGCGGCTGAAGGGCGTCCGGACGGCGCTCACGATCACGATGTCGTCCTTTCCGGGCATTTCGCTTTCTCCCTTCGTGAATGAGTCATCTTTCTCATTCTGTCTTCGTGGGCAACATCCCTCTCGTTTCCCCTCCCTCGACGGGAGGGGATCAAGGGGAGGGTGCCTGATGGCAAGCCCCCCTCACCCTGGCCCTCTCCCGCCTGGGGAGAGGGAGAGGTCACCTCGGCGCCATCCGGATGGCGCCGTCGAGGCGGATCACCTCGCCGTTGAGCATGGGGTTCTCGATGATGTGCCGCACAAGCATGGCGTATTCAGAGGGCCGGCCCAGCCGCTGCGGGAAGGGCACCATCTTCCCCAGGGCCTCGCGGACAGCCGGGGGCAGCAGCGCCAGCATGGGCGTGTCGAAGAGCCCCGGGGCGATCGTCATGACACGGATGCCGTAATCGGCGCATTCGCGCGCCAGCGGCAGGGTCATCCCTACGACACCGGCCTTGGAGGCGCTGTAGGCCGGCTGTCCGACCTGTCCGTCGAAGGCCGCCGCCGAGGCGGTGTTGATGATCACGCCGCGCTCGCCCTCTGCGTCGGGCGAATTGTTCACCATCTGCGCCAGCGCGAGCCGGATGACGTTGAAGGTGCCCACGAGGTTGATCTGCACGACCCGGTTGAACTCCTCCAGCGGCATGGGGCCCTTCTTCGTGAGGGCCTTGCAGGCGACCCCTATCCCCGCGCAGTTGATGACGGCGTTGAGGCCGCCGAAGGCCGCAACCGTCTTCCCGACCGCCTCCCGGACGCTCTGGTCGCCCGTCACGTCGGTGCGGACGAAGAGGACCTGCGCTCCCAGCTCGGATGCAAGCCTCTGCCCTTTCTCGGCGTCGAGGTCGAAGATCGCCGCCTTCGCCCCCGCCCCCGCCAGTTCTCGCACGCAGGCCTCGCCGAGACCCGATGCCCCTCCCGTCACCACGGCCAGGCAGTCGCTCACCCTCACGGTCTCCCCCCTTTCCCGCCGGCGCGCACATGCTCTCGGGCTCAGAAAACGCACGGGCGGTGCAAACGGTTGCAATAGATGGTGGAACTGACGGACACCAGGTTGCACCTGGATGCCCGGACGTACGCGGATGTGGAACGCCTTCGCGCGATGCGAGGTCCTTATGTCCCTGTGGGCTCTGCTCCGTGGGGAGAACTTCTCGGAATTTGGGGAATCAAACCAGCGCAATCATACTGCATGGATGGGATTTTTTCCAGGGCTCAGTGGTCAAGATAGCAACCGTTCGTCATCGCGGGCCCGGTGAGCATACGATGACCCCCGTGCGTCCGGCGTCAGATGTTCCGTGCGGCCCTGTCAATGACTTCTTGTCCGTCGAGGCGCAAGAGCCCCATAAAAATACATGACCGACCGACTGCTATTGTCCCGCCTAGAAAGACCTTGACATTCCACCCGATTGGCATAGTCTGAAGCCAAGTCACCGGCATCCGTCGAGACGATGGGTAACCGGACTTCCTATCGAAATTCCTCAGACCTCACCTGCTGCCCTGTCCATCACCGCGAGACAGGGCTTTATGTCCCCGGGGTCGGACAGGGAGCGTGCGTCATGCAGATCCACCTGATCGAGAACGAAAACAACTTCACCAAGCTGGGCGACAAGGTCTGGGAGAGCGGCTGGTGGCAGCTGGGCGAGGAGGATGCGAAGAAGCTCGTCGGGGGACACATCTACTTTCACCGGAAGAAGACCGAGCCCTCTTTCTACGGCGGCCAGATACGGGGTTACCGGGTCAAGGAGGAGGACCCCTTCAAGGGCCGCATCATCTTCGAATTCGAATACCTCGAGGCCTGCCGGGGCATCCGGGCGGACCGGCTGGGCTGGTCCCTGGATAAAAAGATCGTCTGAGAGCCGCGCACGGGTACGGTTCAGGCCCAGGGGCCAACAAAAGAATAGCACAGGGGCAGGCCGGCCCCCGCAGAAGGCAAGGTCATGCTCGACCCTGCCTTTCCTGTTCATGATCGACGATAACAAACATCCTCGGGGTGCATCGCCGAGAGAGGAGTACCGCGTCCCGATCAAGCCTTAACGCCCTCGCTGCTTGAGCATGGCTTCAGCAAGAGCGACATTCCTCTTGAGCATGGGAAGCGGCTGCAGCGCCAGGGCCTGGGAAAATGCCTTGGCTGCGCCGGCCGGATCGTCTTTCTGGTTCAGCAGGATGCCGCCGATGTTGTTGAGTGCGGCAAAATCCGTGGGGTCCGCCGCAGCGGCGCGGCGGAAGGCCGCCAGGGCGCCATCCACATCCCCGGACGCCAGAAGGGCGTTGCCCTCCGCAAAGTCACGCTTGCCTTGCATCGCCCTGGCGTAAGCCGCGGCATCGCCGCAGATGGCCGCGCGCTGCCCGTAGAGTTTCGGGGCCGTGCATCCCGGATCCCCCAGAACATCTTTGATCCGTCGCGCAGCCTTTTGCCGGTCTCCGGACAGGTAGGCCACGTCGGCCAGAGCCTGGAGACGGTCCGGCGCCGGCCCGAACCGTTCAAGCTCATGCAGGAAATAGGACTCGGCCCCCGCCAGGTCGCCCTGGGCCATGCGCACCAGGCCCAGGTTGCGCAGCACGAGCTGCGTGTCCCCCTGCTTGGCCCGCAGCTTCAGAAACAGCCGCTCGGCCTTGGCGTAGTCCCCCACGACGTAGGCGTTGAGCGCCCTGCGCATGAGCAGTCGCGTATGCAGATACGTGAGCAAACGGACCTCGCTGCGCGGCGCAACGCCCGTCAGGCATCGCGCCGCGCAGATCGAAGATTAGATGAACAGGCTCAGAATGTAGCAGGCCATGAAGGCCACGAAGCCCTGCATGAGCGTGGCCGTAGTGTAGATCTTGTACGCCACGTTCACGGGCATGTTGGAGAACTGCGACACGACCCAGAAATAGGAGTCGTTGGCATGCGACACGACCATGGAGCCTGCGCCGATGACCACGGCCGTGAGCGCCGGGTTGAGTCCCATGCCGGCCGTCAGGGGCGCCATGATGGCAGCGGTGGTGATGATGGCCACCGTCGAAGACCCCTGCGCGGTCTTGAGCGCCGCGGAGATGATGAAGGGCAGCAGCAGGCCCAGGTTCATGGTGGACATGGTGGTACCGATGAATTCCTTCATGGGCGAGGCCGCCAGGACCCTGCCGAAGGAGCCGCCCGCGCCGGTGATGGTCAGGATGATGGCCGCGTCTCGAATGCCGTGCCCCATCCATCCGTCAAGGGCCTGTCCGAATTCCTTGCGCGGCACCAGGAAGAGGCTGCACACGACACCGAGCATGAGTGCGGAAACGGGATCGCCGATGAAATCCAGGGTCTTGGCCAGCGGACCCGTCCCGAAGGGCTTGGTGGGGAAGTTCGTCACGGATTTGAGCAGGATGAGCACGATGGGCAGGATGATGGGCAGGAAGCTCATGAACGTGCCCGGCAGCTTGCCGTACTTCTCCAACAGGCTGGAATAGCTTTCCTCGACGTCGGGCTTGATGTCGTACTTTCGTCCGAAGTGCTTGGCCCAGAAAAACCCGGCCAGCGACGAGGGCACGGCTGCAATGAGCCCGTAGAAAATGACCATCCCCAGGTCGGCCTTGAGGGCAGCCGCGGCAGCCAGGGGACCCGGAGTGGGCGGCACCATGGTGTGCGTGGCGTAGAGGCCCGTGGAGAGGGCCACGGCCATGACCGCCATGGATGTCTTGGACTCCACGGAGAGCGCCTTGTTGAGCGGGGTGAGGATGACGTAGCCCGAGTCGCAGAACACGGGGATGGACACGATGTATCCGGCGATGTTCATGGCCAGGGGGGCTCGGCTCTGGCCCACCAGGCCGAGGATGGCCCGGGTCATGACCAGGGCCGCGCCGGTCTTCTCCAGGATGTAGCCCATGATCGTGCCGGCCACGATGACGATGCCGATGTAGGTCAGCGTGCCGCCGAAGCCCTCGCGCACCGCCTTGACCACGTCGAGGGGAGCCATGCCGATGGCCAGGCCGTACCCGAACGCGACGGAGATGAGCACGAAAAAGGCGTTGACCCTGTACCTGCCGGTAGCCACCACGATGAGGATCACCGCGATGACCAAGAAAATCAATGACGTTCCGCCAGAAACCATAAGACCTCCTCCTTCCCGTCGGTGCCGGCTGTTTTGAATGCTGTATGCAAAATACAATCGGTATTTGATACCACATCGCCGCCTGGAGAGGCAACGGAAAACAGCAAACCCGGACTTTCACGGAACGAATTCGTACCATGAAATGGCGAAAAGGAAACGGCCCCGCCGCTGGCGGGGCCGAAGGGTAAGGGGTCGGTTCTTTGGTGGAGGCGGCGGGAGTCGAACCCGCGTCCGGAAATCTTCAGCTGCAGCTTCTACACGCTTAGTCCCCGATTTGCGATTCGCCTCGGAGGCCTCCCGGGGACGGGATCCCTCGTCGGCTATCCTGTGAAAGGTTTCGCCTCATCCGCCACAGGAGATCAGAATCGGCTATCCTGGCTGATTTTACGCCCTGTTCGAGCCGTCAGGAGAGCCCGGCAGGACGTGGCCGCTTAAGCAGCCTTTGCGTAAACGTAGTCGTTGGCGTTTACTTTTTTTCTACCTGTTTAAGGAGCCCGGTAGAAACCTCCGCGTGCCACTGTCAGCCTCAATTATCCCCGTCGAAACCGTGGCGCCCCCACTTGTGTATTCGTCCGGGAACAATTCCGAATTCAATTTAACCTGCCTGCACCGGTAAGTCAAGGAAGGATACGGGGCGGTCAATGCCCGGGTATCTCCATCTCGAGGATGGCGGAGCTCAGCGACTTGCCGTGGATGTCGAGGGCCAGCGTCCGCGTGACTCCGCCCCCCAATGCCCTGTAGAGGACGAAGTTGAGCGCCCCGATGTTGGGCAGCGCGTACCGGACGACCTCCCCCTCGACGATCTCGGAGAAGAAATCCTTGACGCGCTCCGCCGTCACCTGCTTTTCCAGAAGCGGGTAGTCGGCCGGGTCATAGGCGATGACGGAGATGTTGGACGTGTTGCCCTTGTCCCCCGTGCGGGAGTGTGCGATCTCTCGAAGCTTCATCCGATCACCTCGTAGTGGATGGAAGGTTTCACCAGGGTCCGCGGCACGAGGGTCGAGACCATTGCCACGACCTCCCGCGCCACCTTCCACGCGCCGGCCCCGCCTGCCGGCCCGTTCGTGTAGAGGGTCTCGACCTCGTTGCCGATCCGGACGGCCTCGGCCATCGTCTTCGTCCGTCCGGCGACCCTGACCCTGACCTCGTAGGGGTCGTGCCCCGCGGAGATTTTGTCCCTGTGCAGGGAATTGACACCGATGAGGTCGTACCGGATCTCGTCGAACTGCACCCCGGTCAGCCTCAGCCTTTCTCGTACAATTTCGAGCGCCAGCTTCCCGCGGGCCACGGCACCGGGTCCGCCATAGCTGATCTGCCCCTCGCCGATGTAGCTGTCCACGTAGCCGATGGAGACCTTGAGCATGTCGGTCCTGGGCTTCCCCTTGCCGCCCGTGACCTGTACACGGTCCTTGCCGACTTCCGTCAGCCGCACCCCCGTGAAGTCGGCCACGACATCGGGGGTGATGTATGAGGAAGGGTCGTGGATTTCATAGAGGAGCTGCTCCTTGCAGGTGGCGAGCGTGACCATCCCACCCGCTTCGGGCACCTTGGTCACCACGAATGAGCCATCCGCGCGGACCTCGGCGATGGGGAACCCGAGCCGGGCCGGATCGGGCACGTCCTTGTAGCCGGGGTCGGCGAAGTATCCCCCCGTCACCTGGCCTGCGCATTCGAGCAGGTGGCCCATGACGGTTGCCTGCCCCAAGAGATCCCAGTCGTTCATGTCCCAGCCGAACTCGTGTATCGCTGGAGCGATGAAAAGCGCCGGGTCCGCCACGCGGCCGGTGATGACGACATCGGCCCCGTTCTGCAGGGCCTCGACGATGGGCTCGGCGCCCAGGTAGGCATTGGCGGAGACCATCCTGTCTTTCAACGCCGAGGATTTCTCCCCGGTTTCCTCTATGCGGTAGTCACCCTGCCTGACGATACCAAGGACATCGTCGCCCGTCACGGCGGCGATCTTGAAACCCTTGATGCCCATCCGCTTCGCGATTTCCCCGACCTTCTCCGCCCCGGCGGCGGGGTTTGCGGCCCCCATGTTCGTGATGATCTTCACGCTGTTCCTGCGGCATACGGGCAGGCAGGCCTCCATCCGGGCGGCCAGCAGGGCATCGTAGCCTGCCCCGGGGTCCCTCATCTTCGCCTGCTGCGCGATGGCGATGGTCCGCTCGGCCAGGCACTCGAAGACGAGGTACCGGATGCCGCCCTTTTCGGCAAGCTCCACGGCGGGCTCGATCCGGTCGCCCGAATAACCGGCGCCGGACCCGATTCGTATCGTTTTCATGGGATCGATCCTCCGTTCATTACAGCGGGTACAGCCCGATGGCAATCGACGCGATGGCCATGACGATCGTGACCAGGTATGCATAAAGGAAGGTGAACTTCTGATGCTCCCCGAGTTCGACGCCCGTCAGACCGATCAAGAGGAATGTTGAAGGCGTCAGGGGACTCAGGGGAAATCCGGTCGTCATCTGGCCGATGATGGCGGCCTGTCCGACCTGCAGTGCCGGGACACCCAATGTCTTGGCGACCTCCGCCACGACGGGGAGGAAACCGAAGTAGAATGAATCCGGGTCGAAAAGCAGGCTCATGGGCATCGAGATCAGGGCCACGATGGCAGGAATGTGAGTTTCCAGGCCCTGCGGTATGAACGTCACCGCGGCCTTTGCCATGGCAGCGATCATGCCCGTGCCCTTCATGATCCCCATGAGGGAACCGGCGGCAAGAAGAATGCTGGCCATCATGAGGGCCGCCTTTGCGTGGGCATCGACCCGGGCCCGCTGCATCGCGACGTTGGGATAATTCACGACGAGGGCGAGCGTGGCCCCGACCATGAACAGCACCGCGGGGGATAACGTGCCCCACACCAAGCCCACAATCACGGCCACGGTCAGGATGATGTTGAACCAGAACATCTTGGGCCTTCGGAGGCTCTTTTCTTCATCGGTCAGTTGTCTCTCGTAGACCTCCCCCTCGGAGCCCGTGTTCCCGACGATGCCCAGGCGGCGGGTTTCCCGCCTGCCGAGCCAGTAGGCCACGAGCATGACGAACGCCAGGCCGCAGAGGTGTGCGGGAATGACCGGGTTGTAGAGGTCCGTGACCTGGACCTGCAGGGCCGTTGCCGCCCGGATGGTCGGGCCGCCCCACGGCAGGACGTTCATCGTCCCCGCACCGAGAGCGACGACGCAGGCCAGGACCCTTCGGTCCATGTTCAAACGGTCGTACAACGGGATCAGGGGAGGGATGACAATGAGGAAGGTCGTGGCACCGGAGCCGTCCAGGTGGGCAACCATGGCGAGAAGCGCTGTACCCATGACGACCCGTGTCGGGTGGTGTCCGACGTGACGAAGGATCTTGTTGATGATGGGATCGAACATCCCGGCATCCATCAGGACACTGAAAAAGATGATCGCAAAGATAAACATCGCCACGACCGGCGCGATGCTCTGCAGACCCTGGACAATGAATTTCCCCGTCCCTAGGCCGAACCCGCCGATCAGCGCTCCGATGATGGGAATGGCGATCAGGGCGGCCAGCGCCGATAACCTTTTCGTGAGGATGACCGCCAACAGGGCAAGCATCGTCAGAAGTCCCAGCAGTGCCAGCATATCTCCCCTCCTGGATTCGCGGTTGCAAGACCCCGCTTTTTGCCATCCCTTTGAGCAACCGCCATGCCCGGATGAAGGCGTTTCAGCATGCTGCGCCGAGAACGAGGCGGGAGCCGCTGCGGCCACCGCGCCGGCATTGTTCAAGCTCTTGTTTTGAAATATGTTTGCGAGTGTCGGGGGAGAACGCAAAAAGGCGGATCGGCGACGGAGGGAGCGAAAGGATTTGAGAACAGCCGGCACGCTTCTTCCGGATAACCGGAAATGCTGTCCCTCCGGCAGGGCGATCAGTTCCCCGCCGAAGCATGCCTGAAGGCCTTTTCCGGGTTTTCGGAACCAATTTCCCTGTCATTCCGGGATTCCGGAACTATTCCCGGCCGGCCGGATCGATACCCAGTGCCTTCATCTTTGCATAGAGTGTGGAAAGAGACAACCCGAGTTCCCGGGCAATGCGCCTCTTCGCCTCGACCGATCGACCGCAGCTGCCGAGCTTGCCGAGAATCGCCCGCCTCTCCGCCTCCTTGACGATCTCCTCCAAGGTGCCGCTCACGGGCCGGCGGATGACATCTTGAAGCGCTTTCGGCAGATATTGCGGCAGGACGAACTCGGTGTCAGCCATGTTCACCGCGTGCTCCACGGCGTTCATGAGCTCCCGGACGTTTCCCGGCCACGAGTGCCTTTCGAGGATCTCATAGATATCCGGGGAAAAACGCAGCGCCCGGCCTCCTCTTTTCCCGCACTGCTCGAGGAAATGGTCGGCCAGGAGCCGGATGTCGCCTCGACGGTCCCGGAGAGCCGGCAGGTGGATGTTCACAACGTTGAGCCTGTAGTAGAGATCCTCCCTGAATTGCCCCGCCTTCACCCGCTGCTCGAGATCCCGGTTGGTCGCCGCGATGACCCGGACGTTCACGGCAGTCTCCTCCGTTTCACCGACTCGCCGGATACGCCGCTCCTGGAGAACCCGGAGCAGCTTTGCCTGCATGTCCGTGCCGAGCTCCGCCACCTCGTCAAGGAATACGGTTCCCCCCTCGGCGATCTCGAAAAACCCCACCCGGCCGCCCCGGCGCGCGCCGGTGAAGGCGCCGTCCGCATACCCGAAGAGCTCGCTTTCAACGAGCATCGGGCTCAGGGCCGCGCAGCTGAACGCCAGGAACGGACCCGACGATCGCCTGCTGCCGCTGTGAATGGCCTGGGCAAAGACTTCCTTGCCCGTCCCGCTCTCTCCCGTGATCAGGACATCGTGGTCGCCCCGCGCGCTTCGATGAGCCAGTGCGACGGCCGACCGGATTTCATCACTGACCCCGATGATGTCCTGGAACGTGAACCGGGCCTGGAAGGCCTGTTGAACGAACGTGTGGAGACGGTTGGCCCGGCTGGCAAACTTCTTGAGTTCCTGGGAGAGACGCTGGACTTCCGTGATGTCCTTCAGCACCGACACACCGCCGACAATCTCGCCGTCCCTGACGATCGGGGCCATGTCGACGACGTATTCAACCTTCCCTTCCCGGCGGAATACGCCCGCGCGGGCTACCCCCGTGCGCATCACATCGGGCAGTATCGCCCCGGGGCGCACGTCCCGCAGGGGTCTCCCGACAATCTGCTCGGGCTTCACGCCGGTGATGCGGGTGTACTCCGGATTCACGTAGCGGACGACGGCCGAGGCATCGACGACGAGCACGCCGTCATAGATGGCATCAAGGATGCTCGTACACCACTGGGCAACCATCTCCGCCGGACAGGATTCTTTCCCCTCGTGAGGAATCCCTCGATCGTCCGCGGCCATTGCGGAACCTCTCATTCAAATACGCATGCGCTTTCGATCGATGCTCACCGGGAGTCCCATCAGCGGTTGCGGCCCCGGATGGCGCGCTCCATCTCGCGCCTGTCCGTCCTTCGCTTCAGGTCCTCGCGCCGGTCGTGGATCTTCTTGCCGCGGCCCACGCCGAGCAGGATCTTCACCTTGCCGTTCTTGAAGTAGGCCTTCAGCGGGATCACCGTCTGGCCCTTCTCCTGGGTCTTGCCGTAGAGCTTCCGGATCTCGCGCTTGTGCAGCAGGAGCTTGCGGACCCGCAGGGGGTCGTGGTTCATGATGTTGCCGTAGGTGTAGGGGCTGATGTTCATGTCGTAGAGGAACACCTCGCCGTTCTTCACCCGGGCGTAGCTGTCCGTCAGGTTGCCCTTGCCCTCGCGGAGGGCCTTGACCTCGGTGCCCACCAGGGCGATGCCCGCCTCGTAGGTGTCCTCGATCTCGAAGTTGAGCCTCGCCGTCTTGTTCTGGCAGATGGGTTTCTCGCCTGCCTGTTTCCTAGCCATCGTGTCTGCCCCGGGGCATGTAGTCCATCTTGACGTTCTTCATGGCGCGGAAGAGGTTGTCCCGGACGAGCCGGTTGTCCTTCTCGAGCTCGCCGAGCAGCTCCTTGACGTAGCGCCTGCGGGAGTTGACGCTCGTGGGGCACCGGTTTGCGATCACGGGGAATCCCCTCTCGCGGGCGAACTTCTTGATGAGCTCCTCGCGGATGTACGCCAGCGGACGGATGATGTGGAGCGTCCCCGCAAAGATGCTCTGCTTGGGCATCATGGTGCTGATCTCGCGGCCGTAGAACATGTTCAGCAGCAGCGTC
Source organism: Syntrophaceae bacterium (assembly GCA_013177795.1). Lineage (NCBI taxonomy): Bacteria > Pseudomonadati > Thermodesulfobacteriota > Syntrophia > Syntrophales > Syntrophaceae > Syntrophaceae bacterium. The sequence continues at coordinate 653,512 of JABLXY010000001.1, forward strand.
TCGATCATGTCGTCGCGGTGGTGGGCCAGGGCGATCTTGTTGCAGCCCCTCTCCGCGGCGATCTCGAAGATGCGCCGGCGCCGGAGCCTCGAGCACAGGAAGCAGGGGTTCTTGCGGTTGACCTCGCTGTGAGCGACGGGACCGATGTCGGTGCGGTCGATGACGGCTTCGCAGCCGATCTCGCGGAAAAAAGCCTGCAGCCGATCCGCATCCTCGCCGCTGCCCTCGAAGCCGAGATCGACGTGCACGGCCGTGACAGTATAGTCGCCGGGGATGACGTACTTGGGGGTCCTGAACAGGTCCAGGAGGACCATGCTGTCCGTCCCGCCCGAGACCCCGACGAGGATCCGGTCGCCCGCCTCGATCATGCCGTACTCCTCCGCGACGGCCTCGAACCACTTGTTGAGGTGATTGTGGAGCCGGGTTCGCTTCTCCCCGTTCGGTTGCCAGTCGTTCACCGCATCAATCCCTGCCCTGCGTCCGCGTTCCCGGAATCGTATACCACATCGGCGGGTTGAAGCAAACCCCTATCGGGCGCAGTTCGCCTTGCAAAATTCCGGGGTTTGGGATAAGACGAGGCGGCCCCGAAGGAAGACGATATTCACCCTCGCCCGGACCCTCTCTCAACAGGTTGAAGAGAGACCGGGGAAGGGGCCGCTTGAGGGAGAAAATTCTTCCCCCTCCTTCGCTTCCTGCCCCCGCCGGGGCAGGAGAACGGGGGAAAGGGGTATTGCCAGGAGGAGACATGAGCGAAATCATCCGGGTACATGCGCGGGAGATCCTCGATTCGAGGGGCAACCCCACGATCGAGGCGGAGGTCATGCTGTTGTCGGGCATCATCGGGAGGGCGGCGGTGCCCTCGGGGGCCTCCACGGGGGAGCGCGAGGCCGTGGAGCTGCGGGACGGCAACAAGAGCCGCTATCTCGGCAAGGGCGTCCAGAAGGCGGTGCAAAACGTCATCCAGAAGATCGGCCCCGAGCTCGTGGGGATGGACGTCTTCCAGCAGCGACGGATCGACCAGGCGATGATCGAGCTCGACGGGACGGAGAACAAGCGCGTCCTCGGGGCCAACGCCATCCTCGCCGTGTCGCTGGCCTGCGCGAAGGCCGCCGCACAGAGGCTGGGAATGCCCCTGTACCGCTACATCGGCGGCGTCTCGGCGAGGGAAATCCCCCTGCCGCACGTCAACATCCTCAACGGCGGCGTGCACGCCCCCAACAACGTGGATCTCCAGGAGTTCATGATCATGCCCGTGGGGGCCCGGAGCTTCCGCGAGGGGATCCGGATGTGCGCCGAGGTCTTCCACCGCCTGCGCGAGGTCCTCAGGGCCAAGGGCTACAACACGGCCGTGGGGGACGAGGGAGGGTTCGCGCCTGACCTGAAATCCAACGAGGAGGCCCTCGTCCTCATCGTCGAGGCGATCAAGAAGGCCGGATACGAGCCCGGCGGCAACGTCTGCATCGCGCTGGACCCGGCGGCCAGCTCTTTCTACCGGAAGGGCAAGTACATCCTGGCGGCCGAGAAGAAGCCCGAAAAGACCGCCGAGGAGATGGTGCAATTCTACGCCGGCCTCATCCGGAAGTACCCCATCCTCTCCATCGAGGACGGTCTCGCGGAGGGAGACTGGGACGGCTGGAAGCTCATGACGGATGAGCTGGGGAAGAAGATCCAGATCGTGGGCGACGACATCTTCGTGACGAACAAGAAGATCGTCGAGAAGGGAATCCGGCAGGGCATCGCCAACTCGGTGCTGATCAAGCTCAACCAGATCGGCACGCTGTCGGAAACCCTCGAGACGATCGAGACGGCCAAGACGGCGGGCTACACCACCGTCGTCTCCCACCGCTCGGGCGAGACCGAGGACACGGCCATGGCCGACGTGGCCGTGGCCATGAACTGCGGGCAGATCAAGAGCGGCTCCACCTCCCGCAGCGAGCGCCTGGCGAAGTACAACCGCCTGCTGCGCATCGAGGAGGAACTCGGGACGGCCGCGGTCTACCGGGGACGCAAGGCGCTGTACAGCGTGAAGCCGGCATAGGGCTTGCAACACAAGACAAAACGAAGGCCCGATTCCGCTGCACGGCAGAATCGGGCCTCTCCATGTAAACAAATCCCCCTTCCATCCCCCTTTGCGAAAGGGGGAGAAAGGGGGATTGATCTTACAGGAACCGGAAGATCCGCTGCCGCACCGCCTCGATCCGGCTCTTGTCCTCCGTGAGGGCGTAGAAGGTCCGCGTCTCCTTCTTCTCCCTGCGCTCCACGGCCTTGATGACCTCCATGTCGATCAGGGCCTTCACGGCGTTCTGGTAGTTCGACACGCTCTGGGCCTCACTGCGCAGGATTTCCCCCTTGCGGTACATCCGGGTCCCCAGCTTCTGCACCAGCCTGAGAAACTCCTTGTCGGGGCGCATGTCCTTTTTCAGGTAGGACGATCCGCGCGTGACGACCCAGTAGGACTCGATGTAGTTCTGGATGAGCCCCGCGTAGGGCCGCAGGTTGGTCCTCCCCTTGCCCTTGACCTCGATCCAGGCCTCGTCCCCTTTCTCGAGGCCCGCCACCATGCCCCGGTCCAGCAGGTAGGCCAGGGCCTCGTGGACCTCCTCGGCGTCCCCCTTGCGGTGATCGAAGATGAACTCGTGCCGGAACAGCCGCTTGAAGAACTTGTAGTCCTCCATGAGCCTCACCAGCGGGACCGTGTCCTCGCTCGTCGAGAGGATGGAGGCCGCCACGAACGACAGGGGCACGAAGAAGTGCAGGATGTTGTTCTTGTAGTACTCCAGGTGCAGCCGCTTCCCCTCGTCCAGGGAGTAGACGACCTCGGCGAACTCGTCCTCCTCGCCTTCCTCGGCGCCCATTTCCGTGATGAACCCTGCGGCCTTGAACTGCTCAAGGGCCTCGTCGATGGCCCGCTCGGGGTTGGCGAAGGTGGAGGCGATGGACACGCCGCGCGCGGCCAGGTAGTGGAACAGCTCGTGGATGATCTCCAGCAGGTCGTTGCGGGTCAGGCCGCGCTTGTAATGGCACAGCAACGCCGCCGCCACGAGCGCGAAGGGCGTCACCACGGAGACGCGGCTGATCTCGCTGACGACTTCGTAGCTGATCTTGCGGTAGAAGCTGCGGCGCTCGTCGGTCTCCATGGCCCCCGGCGGCCTGTCCTGGGCCTGCAGGGACGCGCAGATATGGATCGGCTCGCCGATGTTCAGGTAGACGCGCCCGTAGCGCTTGTTCAGCAGCCGGCTGCTCTTGATGACGGCACTGGGCCTCTCACGCTCCTTTTCGGCGCCGCCCAGCTCCTGGATGTAGGACTTCTCTTCCAGGACCCGGTCGTAGCCGATGAAGACGGGGATGATGGCCACGTCCCGTTGCAGATCCGTGCAGGCCTGGATGACCATGGAGAGCATCCCGTACTTCGGCATGACCATTTTCCCCGTCCGGCTCCGGCCCCCCTCGATGAAGAACTCGATGGGGTAGCCCTCGCGGAGCATGGTCCGGATGTAGGTCTCCATGACATGGCGGTAGACGACGTTGCCGCCGAAGGTGCGCCGGATGAAGAACGCTCCCCCCTTGCGGAAGATGTGCCCCAGGGGCCAGAACATGAGGTTCGTCCCCGCCGCGATGAACGGCAGCGGGATGTTGTGCTTGTAGAAGACGTAGGACAGCAGCAGGTAGTCGATGTGGCTGCGGTGGCAGGGGATGATGACGCAGGGCATGCGCCTCGAGAGGTCACGGACCCGGGCGAGCCCCTCCCGGTCGGCGATGACGCCGTCGTAGATGTTGTTCCAGAGCCAGGTGAGAGCCTTGTCGTAGAGCTCGATGTAGAAATCGACGTAGTCCGCGGCGATCTCCTCGAGATACCGCTTCGCCTGCTTCCGGACCGACTCGAGGTCCCTGTTCGAGGAGGCGGCGTGCTCTTCCATGAACCGCACGAGCGCGGGGTCCCGCATCGCGATCCGGATGATCTCCTCGCGGGGCTTGACGCGGGGCCCCAGGGCCGCAATCGTCTCGCGGTCGATCCGGCCGATCAGTTCGGCCCGCAGACCGCCGGCGACGTCCTGCAGGGACCCGCCGGCCGTCTCCTGGAGGATGCGCGACAGATCGATGGGCTCCGCAATGCTGACGGAGGTCCGGTGCTTGTACCGGATGAAGGCGATCAGCCGCCGCAGCGCGCCCGGGTTCTCCTGGTCGCCGAAGAAGATGTCCACCAGGGGGCGCTCCTTTTTCTCCCTCCGCGGGCCGTAGCTGACGGCCACGGGGACGACCGTGACGGGGACATCGAGTGACCTCTGGGCGTTGAGAAGCTGCACGAGCGGGTCCTTTGCATCGTCGCGCTCCGAGCCCCTCAGCGAGATCACGGAGCTGCGGCCCAGGCGGGTCAGCCGCTCGAGGGTACCCGCGGCACCCGGCTCGGCGGGGCTGTTCTTCAGCAGGGCGCGGACGGCCCTCGCGGCGTTTCTCCAGAGCAGCGTCCCCATCCCGTGAAAATAGATCGGCTGCGGGATATCCTTCCGCAGCCCCAGGTCGTGCAGGATCAGGCCGTTGAGGCGGCTGGGGTACTTCAGGGCGTAGACGACCACGCCCTTCCGGGCCAGTTCCCGGAGGGCGCGCTCGTGTTCGGGGGCCAGCTCGACCTTGGAGAGATACCGCGAAAAGAGCCGGTGGAAGGGGACGCGGATTTTCCCGTCCGCATCAACGGTGTGAGGGTCCACGGCGCCGGCAGGCATGCTGTGGGTCTCCGGGTTCATTGCCTCTCCGGGTTCAATCCGCGGTTTCGAAATCGTCCTTGAACTTGCGCCGCATCGTGTCCCGGACGAAGAACTCGATCTCGGAGGCCGAGTTGAAGGACATGACCCGATCGGCCAGTTTTCGGCACTCCTTCATCGTGACGGCGCGGATGATCTTCTTGACGCGCGGGATCACCAGGGCGTTCATGCTCAGCTCGTCGATCCCGAGACCCAGCAGGACCATGGTGTAGGCGGGCTCCCCGGCCATCTCGCCGCACATGGCGACCTTGATGCCGGCCTTGTGTCCCGCCTCCACGATCTGGCGGATGAGCTTCAGCACCGCCGGGTGCAGCGGCTCGTAGAGGTAGCTGACCCTCTCGTTCACCCGGTCGATGGCCAGGGTGTACTGGATGAGGTCGTTGGTCCCGATGCTGAAGAAGTCCACCTCGCGGGCGAGATCCCCCGCGATCATCGCGGCCGAGGGGACCTCCATCATGATCCCGACCTTCAAGTCCCTGCCGTAGGGGATGCCGTCGCGCTTGAGCTCCTTCTTCACCTCGTTGAAGATCCGCTTGGTCTCCAGCAGCTCCTCCATCCCCGAGATCATGGGGAAGAGCACCCTCGTCCGTCCGTAGGCGCTGGCCCGGAGGATGGCCCGAAGCTGCACCTTGAACAGGTCCACCTCCCGCAGGCAGAAGCGGATGGCCCGCAGGCCCATCACGGGGTTCATCTCCGCCGCAAGCCGCGGGTCGGACATGAACTTGTCGCCGCCGAGGTCGAAGGTGCGGATCGTCGCCCAGCGGATGCCTTTCGACTCGACGACCTTCTTGTAGGCGCAGAAGTGCTCCTCCTCCGTGGGGAGCCGGTCGCGGTTGATGTAGATGAATTCCGTCCGGTACAGACCGATGCCGTCGGCGCCGTGGTGGACGGCCGATGCGATCTCCTCCGTGAACTCGATGTTGGCCCCGATGAGCACCCTGTGCCTGTCGAGCGTGACGGCAGGCTTCCGGGCGTTCCTGAGGAGGCTGTCCTCGATCGTCTCGTAGTGCCGCTTTTTCTCCTCGTAGCGGCGGATGATCTCCGGGTCCGGGTTGACGATGACGGCGCCCGCCGTGCCGTCGACGATGACGACGTCCCCCGTCCGGACCTCCGTCGTGACCTTCTCGAGCCCCACGACGGCAGGGATCTCATAGGCCCGGGCCACGATGGCCGTGTGAGAGGTCTTGCCGCCCATGTCGGTGGCGAATCCCTGGATCTTCTCCACCTTCATCTGCATCGTGTCGGCGGGTGAGAGGTCGCGGGCGATCACGATGGCGTTCTCACCGATCCCCGAAATGGACTCGTGGTGGACCCCGGCCAGGTTTCTCAGGATCCGCTGCCCCACGTATTCCACGTCGCTGACCCGCTCGCGCAGGTACTCGTCGTCGACCTTGCTGAACACGTCGCGGTACTTGTCCAGGGTCATCCGCAGGGCCCACTCGGCGTTGACCCCCTTGTCCTCGATGTTCCCGATCGTCTGGCGGATGAGCATTTTGTCCCGCAGGATCATGATGTGAACGTCGAGGATGTAGAGGGTCTCGAGCCCCTCCTGGTCCTTGAACTTGCGCTTGATCTCCAGCAGCTGGGCCTCGGAGTCCTTGATGGCCTTCCGGAACCGGCGCGTCTCCTCGGCGAGCAGGCTCTTGTCTTGGATCTGGTAGCGCGAGATGGGGGCGTCGATTCGACGAAGGAGATGGGCCGTGCCGATGGCGACCCCCGGGGACACGCCCGTCCCCTGCAGGATCACGGTTCTGCGTGAATCGCCGGGATTCATGCGTCCTCCCCGAAGCGGCTGTCGACGAGTCTCTCGATGCTTTCGACCGCTTCCCGTGCGTCGTCGCCGTCGGCGCGCACCACGATGCGGCTGTCCTTCGGGCAGCCGAGGGTGAGAATGTCCAGCAGGCTCCTGGCGTCGACCCGGACCCCGTCGCGCTCGAGGGACACCTGCGACCGGCACCCCTCGAGAGCGCGGACGATCATGGCGGCCGACCGCGCGTGCAGGCCCAGTTCGTTCTTGATCGTGAGGGTCTTCTGAACGATCATCGCATCCACACGAAGACGGCGCAGAGAGCCACCGCACCGTAGAGAGTCGCAAGGGCGGAAAGTCCCTTCTTCACGGCCGCGTAGCTGGCCAGGACAACGAACAGGCCGGCCGCCTGCGTCAGCAGGCCGGGCTCAAGCGGGACCGGCAGCGGCCCGGCCGACGGGGCCAGCACCGCCAGGCCGGCCAGGGCAACCGCGCTGCCCCACCGGAGGCGCCTGGCCTGTTCGGGCAGATCGAGGCGGCGGATGAAGCCGATCCCGTTTTCCCCGTGCCGCCACCCTTCCAGGAAGCCCCGGATGCGCACCCGGAAGGGCACGGGGTTGTAGATGAGAAGGAAAACGACCGGGGCCAGGAGATAGCCCAAGATGGCGAGACACAGGGCTACGACGGCCGAAAAGGGCTTGAGAGCGCCCCAGAAGAACGTGTCCCCCAGCGCCGCGTAGGGGCCCATCAGGGCGTTCTTCAGCTCCGCGGCCGCCGATGGCCTGCCCTCGACCTCGAGCCGGGCGACGGAGCCGATGACGGGTGCAGCCATGTAGGGGTGGGTGTTGAACCTCCGCAGGTGCCGTTCCAGAAGCGCCTGCGCCTCGGTGTCCTCCGCACCCGTCTTTTCCCCCGCCAGGGGAGCCGCCGCGAAGGCGAAACCGAGGCCCTGCATCCGCGAAACATTCCACGAGGCCTGTATCAGGAGCGACCTCAGGAAGATTTTTACGAGCCCTTTCCTCTTCAACACTTGACCGACGCCGGATCGTTGTTACCTTGAGCAAGGAACCCGCTGCCCCGGGACCGGAAAACCGTCAGCCCCTGTCCGCCTCGGCAGCAGGAGGAAGGCCGAAATCAAACGAGAAAAACGTAACACGAACCGCGTCATTAGTCAATGCGTGCAGACGGTATGGGTAGCGTATCATATCTTGTGTCAGAGACAGGAAAGGGGTACCCCCAAGATTGCGAGATCCCATAAGGAGGTACCCCATGAGGACAGTCGGTTTGCCGATCAAGAGTTTGTCACAAGCGCACCGGATAATCAAGGAGATGAACCTGTCGCCGGAGTGGGATGCGGATTACCGCTCTGCGGCCCGTCAGGCCCTGGTCGGGATCTTGGAAGACCAGATGAACGACCGGCTGGACCGCTATCTCGACGAGGTGGGCCGCTCGCTGGCGGACCGGCGCAACGGCAGCTACTGCCGTCACCTGCTCACCGAGCTGGGGGATATCGAGCTGCGGGTGCCCCGGAGCCGCAAGACCAGCATGATCGGGGTGGTCCGGGCCTACGCCCGCCGCATCGGCTGCGTGGAGCGGATGATCCTGGCGTGCTTTGTCCTCGGGATCTCCACCCGCAAGATCGCCCACGCCCTGATGCCGGTTCTGGGCGAGCCCGTCAGCGCCACGACGGTGAGCCGGGTGGCCCGGAGGCTCGATGCGGCCGTGAGCGCCTTCCACAGACGGCCGCTGCGCCGAGCCTACCGGTTCCTGCTGTTCGACGGGGTGGTGCTCAAGCGCAGAACCGGAGCCGGGGCCTCCACGCGCGTCGTCCTGGTGGTCCTGGGGGTGACGGCCCAGGGCCGCAAGGAGATCATCGACTTCCGGATCGCCCACGCCGAGTCACAGAGCGCCTGGGAGGTCTTCCTCACGGATCTGTATCGACGGGGACTCACGGGCGAGGGGCTCGAGATGATCATCACCGACGGGGGCCGGGGCCTGCTGGCCGCCCTGCCCTTTGTCTATCCGCAGGTGCCCCTGCAGCGCTGCTGGGTGCATAAAACCCGCAACGTCCTCAACTACGCCCGCAAGAGCGACCAGGCCGCCATGAAGAAGGACCTGCACGCCATCAGCCATGCCGCCTCTCTGCGCGAGGCCCAAGCCGTCCTGCAGCGCTTCTGCCGCATCTGGCGCCCGCTCTATCCCAAGGCCGTCAAGAGCCTCATGAGCCACGAGGAAGAACTCCTGGCGTTCTTCCGGCTGCCCCATCCCAAGCTCTGGCCCACGATCCGGACCACCAACCTCATCGAACGCAGATTCCGCGAGGTCCGCAGGAGAACCCGCCCATGGGCGTCTTCTCCGATCGAACCAGCATGGAGAGAATCCTCTATGCCATCTTTACCCATGAGAACCTGAAAGAAAAAACCATGACCCCTTTCCTCGTCATGACACATAACACTTGACGTTACCACGGTATGCTCTTGAATTTTTCCGGTTTTTGTCGCTCTTTTCCCCTTGACAGGCCTTTTTTTTTCTGTTACTTACGCGTGCCGACGGGCGTCGAGGGCCGCAGTGGTTCGAAGCCATCCCGACAGGGATGGCCGATTTTTTGCGGGCCGCCGTGCCCCGGCTGCATCAGGACAACGGGATGAAAACCGACGGGAGGTTTCGCAAGTGATCTGCCAGACAATCAAAGCAGGCGTCGAGTGCGCGTTCATGACGAAAAACGGCTGTAGCTTCGTGGGCGGCAGCTGCCAGAAGATCGTGGAGCAGTGCGAGGGCTGCGGGAAAATCATCGAGACCTCGGGCGCAAAGTACTGCATGGTCTATCCGAACCCTGCGGGCAAGTGGTCCATGGGCATCTGCCCCCAGGCCACGCACAAGAAGGTCGTCAAGGAGGAAGTCGCGCAGAAGATCAACCCCTTGAAGGCCGCCAAGCGATCGGTGAAAAAGAAATAGACGCGGCTCCGGGACCCCCGCATCCGGCCGCACAGAAAGATACAGCCGATTCCCCGGGGCATACCCGGGAAATCGGCTGTTTTTTTGACGCGGCGCCGCGTGCACCGGACGCCCGCCCCCCGTAGCGGGCCCCTGGGTCATCGGCCTGTGTCTTCCCTAGCTCAGCAGGTCACGGATCGCCCTCAGCTCCTGCTTGACCCTCTGGAGTTTCTCCCGGCATTCTCCGCCGGGCGGCCGTTGCGCCTCCGGCTCACGCGTCAGTTCCTGGAGCCTTTTCTTCGCCCCGGCAATGGTGAACCGGTCCTCGTAGAGCAGTTTTCTGATGAGGGCGAGCGCCTCGAGGTCCTTTCTCCGGTAGAGCCGCTGCTCGGACTTCGTGCGGATGGGCCTCACGGTCCGGAATTCCGTCTCCCAGTAGCGGATGACGTGAGGCTCCACGCCCAGGATCTTGCTGATCTCACCGATGCGGAAGTAGGTTTTGTCGGGGATCTCGATGTCCACGAGATGACCTCTCACCGAAAGATGCCCGTCGTGAACCTGCTCCCGTCCTCAGCGGAGAGGACCTGATCGCCCCGCCTACTTGTTGTTGAGGGCTTTCTTGAGGACCTGGCTGGACTTGAACGTGAGCACGCGCCGGGCCGATATCTCGATCTCCGCACCCGTCTGGGGGTTGCGCCCCCTGCGGGAATTCTTCTCCTTGACGACGAAATTTCCGAAACCCGAGATCTTCACCTTCTGTCCCCGGGCGAGCTCATCCTTCATGATGTCAAAGACCGACTCGACAATGCGGGCCGAATCCTTCTTCGAAAACCCAAGCTTGTCGCAGACATTCTGGATGATGTCTATCTTCGTCATCGCGCTCCTCCTCTTTTCCTGGCCACGGTGTCCTGTTACCCTTCCCCCCTGATCCTGGCGCCGGTTGATTCGACGATCCGCTTTACGATCCGGCCGTGGGCCTGGCTCGTTTCATCGTCGGTCAATGTCCTTGATGCCGATCGGTAGGTAAACCGCAGGCCAAGACTCTTCATGCCCTCGGGAATACCTTTGCCGCTATATACATCAAAAACATCAACCTTTTCAAGCAATTCTTCCCCTGCCGAGACGGCCAGGCCGATCATCCCGGCGGCCTCGGTTTCCTGCCCGACGAGGAAGGCCACGTCGCGGACCATGGAGGGAAACCGGGAGAATTCCCGGTAGACAACCGGTCTTTGGCCCCCGCCCATCAGGGGCTCCGCATCGACTTCGAGGACGAAGGCCCTGCCGCGCAGGTCCATTCGTTCAGCCGCATCGGGGTGGAGCTCCCCGAGCGCGCCGATCTCCGTTTCGCCGGCAAAGACGCGTGCCGCGCGGCCCGGGTGCAGCCAGGGGATGTCCGGGGCGGCCTCGAACCGGAGCCCGCTGACTCGCAGCGCCCCCGCGAGGCCCTCGAGGGCCCCCTTGATGTCGTAGAAATCGACCGGGAGGGACTGGAAGTGCCAGTTCTGCCCGTGGCGCAACCCCGTCATCAGCAGGGCGATCTTGTCCACCTCCCGGGGCAGTTCCCCTTCACCGCGGGCGATGAAGATCTTGCCCAGCTCGAAGAGTTTCAAGTCCGGCAAGCCGGCATTGACATTCCTTCGCATCGTCTCGAGGAGCCCGTAGAGGAGGGTCGTGCGCATGACGGCCTGGTCCTCCGTGAGCGGGTTCGCGATCCGGACGAAGCGGCGCCGCTCGTCGCCGGCGGGAAAGGCGAGCACCTCGGCCGCGCGGGGCGAAATGAAGCTGAAATTGAGCACTTCCGAAAACCCCTGCCCGCTCAGGGCCGCCCGCACGGCGGACTCGAACTCCCGCTTGCGGTCGTGGAGCTCGCCGGGGACGGGAATGGCCGGGATGGTCTCGGGGATCTTGTCGTAGCCGTGGATCCGGGCGATCTCCTCGATGAGGTCGATCTCGCGCCACAGATCCACACGGAAGGTGGGCGGAGTGACCGAGAGGATGCCCTTGCCTTCCCTCTTCACGGACATCTCGAGACCCCGGAAGATCGCCGCCGCCTCCGCGGCCTTCACGGGCGTGCCGAGGATCGCCTCGACGCGGTCCATCCGGACGCGGATGGGGCCCGGGACGGGGACTTTCCTGGGGTAGGCGTCGATGTGTCCCTTGCAGATGCGCCCGCCCGACAGATCGGCGATGAGCTGGGCGGCGCGGTCCAGGGCCCTCACGACCCCCTCGGGGTCGATCCCCCGCTCGAACCGGAAGGCGGCGTCGGTCCCCATGCCCAGGAACCTCGCCCCGCGCCGGATCGCGGAGGGGTCGAAATAGGCGCTCTCGAGCAGCACCGTCTCCGTGTCGTCCTTCACCTCGGAGTTCTCGCCGCCCATGATCCCGGCGATGGCCACGGGCTTGCGGCCGTCACAGATCATCAGCGTCTCGGCGTTGAGGGTCCGGGTCTTGCCGTCGAGGGAGACGAAGGGCTCCCCCTCGCGGGAGCGGCGCACGACGATCCTCCCCTCCTCGAGGAAGCGGAAGTCGAAGGCGTGCAGGGGCTGCCCGAGTTCCATCATGACGAAGTTGGTCACGTCGACGACGTTGTTGATGGACCGGAGCCCCACGGCCTCGAGGCGCAGCCGCATCCACTTCGGCGACGGCTGGATCTTGACTCCCCGTATCACGCGGGCCGTGTACCGGGGGCAGAGGTCGGGGTCCTGGATCTCGACGGAGGTGACGGACCGGATGTCCTCAGGGGATTCCTTGAAAGCGATCTTCGGGTAGCGCAGCTTCCTGCCGCACAGGACGGCCGCCTCGCGGGCGATGCCGACGATGCTCAGGCAGTCGGCCCGGTTGGGCGTGACGCCGATGTCGAGCACCGTGTCGCGCAGATCGAGGACATCGGCGAGGTCCTTTCCCAGCGGCGTCTCCGGCGGCAGGATCAGCAGGCCCGACGCGTCGGGTCCGATTCCCAGCTCGTCCTCGGAGCACAGCATGCCTTCGGAGGCCTCCCCGCGGATCTTCGAGCTCTTGATGACGTAGCCCCCGGGGATCACGGCGCCGACCGTGGCAAGGGCCACCACGTCGCCCGGCTTCATGTTCGGGGCGCCGCAGACGATGGGAAGCGGCCCGCCGCCCGTGGTCACCTCCAGGAGATGCAGCTTGTCGGCGTCGGGATGGCGCCGCATGGTCAGGATCCTGGCCGTGACGACCCCGGTGAAGGCGGGGGCGTAGTCCTCCACGGCGTCCACCTCGAGACCGGCCATCGTGAGACGGTCCGCCAGCTCCTGCGGTGTGATGTCGATATCGACGTAATCCCTGAGCCACCGAAGACTGACTTTCATAATCACCTAAACGGCTTATGGCATAAGGCTGAAGGCGTAAGGCCTAAAGGTGAACAGAATGCTCTTTACCCCAAGCCAGATGCCTTGCGCTATACGCCAACACTCAATTGAAATTCTTTTGCTGCCTTAAGCCATTGGCCTTAAGCCCTAAGCCAATACTTAAAACTGTTCCAGGAACCGGCGGTCGTTCTCCGTGAAGAGCCGGATGTCGGAGATGCCGTAGCGCAGCATGGCGATCCGCTCGACACCGAGGCCGAAGGCAAATCCCGTGTACTGCTCGCTGTCGTACCCCACGGCCTTGAAGACTTCGGGGTCGACCATGCCGGATCCCAGGATCTCGAGCCAGCCGCTCTGTCCGCACACCCGGCAGCCTTTCCCGCGGCACATGACGCACTGGATGTCGACCTCTGCGCTGGGCTCCGTGAAGGGGAAGAAGCTCGGGCGGAACCGCACGCCGATTTCGCTGCCGAAGACGTGATGCAGGAAGTACGTGAGTGTTCCCTTCAGGTCCCCGAAGGTGACCCTCCGGTCGACGTAGAGCCCTTCGATCTGGTGGAACATCGGGGAGTGGGAAATGTCGGCGTCGGGCCGGTACACCTTTCCCGGCGCGATGACCCGCACGGGCGGCTGCTGCTTTTCCATCACGCGGACCTGGACCGGCGAGGTGTGTGTCCTGAGAAGCAGGTTGCCCGCGATGTAGAACGTCGCCTGCATGTCCCGCGACGGGTGGTCCTTGGCCATGTTGAGGGCTTCGAAATTGTAGTAGTCCAGCTCGACCTCGGGCCCCTCGGCCACAACGAAGCCCAGCGCGGCGAAGATCCCGCAGATCTCCTGCGTCACCTGGGTGATAGGGTGCAGGGTCCCCCGGGCGGGTCCCCGCCCGGGCAGAGTCACGTCGAGCCTCTCCTGCAGGAGACGGCTGTCCTTTTTCGATGCCGCGATCCCGTCGAGGACTTCATCGATGCGCCGAGAGAGGGCCTCCTTGACCTGGTTGGCCAGCTGCCCCATCGCAGGCCGCTCTTCGGGCGGCACGGACCCCAGCCCGCGCAGGATGGACGTGAGCGCGCCCTTGCGGCCCAGGTATTTCGTCCGGATCGCCTGGATCGCCTCGTCCGTCGAGGCCCCGCGCAGCTCCTCCTCGGCGTCGCGCTGAAGCTTCTCCAGCTGCTCTCTCATCCCTTCTTCCCGCCTGCCGCGATGCCGGCAATTTCGGAGAACGCACGGGGGTCGTGGACGGCGATGTCCGCCAGGACCTTGCGGTCAAGGGAAACGCCCGCCTTCTTGAGCCCGTCGATGAAACGGCTGTAGGAAAGGTTGTTGAGTCTCGCCGCGGCGTTGATCCGCGCGATCCAGAGGCTGCGGAACTCGCGCTTGCGGGCCTTGCGGTCGCGGAAGGCAAAGGCAAGGGCCCGGTTGACGGACTCCGTCGCGAGGCGGTACGCCCTGCGCCGGGCCCCGAAATAGCCCTTGGCCAGCTTCATGATCTTCCTGCGTTTCTTCCTTCCCGTCACACTTCGCTTTACACGTGCCATGATACTGTCTCCCAAACAGATTCGTTACAGCGATTAAGAGGCTCTTGAAGCCTTTAGCCTTTAGCCTTTAGCCTTTAGCCTCGTGAATGAAAATAGAGGGGAGGAAGCCCCTCTACGTCACGCCGTCCCGCTGCTCACCCCGCCTCGCCGGCAGACCGCCGCTAGGCGTAGGGGATGAGCCTCTTGATGCCCTTGGTGTCACGGGCGTCGAGGATCGTCGACTTTCTCAGCTTGCGCTTTCTCTTCGTCGTCTTCTTCGTCAGGATGTGGCTGTGGAAGGCCCTTTTGCGCTTCACTTTCCCCGTTCCGGTCAGGGAAAAGCGCTTTGATGCTCCCTTGTGTGTTTTCTGCTTCGGCATGGACTGCTCCTCTACGCGTTATTTCTTGGGGGACACCACCATCACCATGCTCCTCCCCTCGATCTTGGGGTGCTGCTCCACGGTGGCGATGCTCTCCAGTTCTTCCCGGATGGACTCCATGATCTTGAGGCCGATCGACGTGTAGGCGATCTCGCGGCCCCGGAAGATCATCGAGATCTTCACCTTGTCGCCTTCCTCCAGAAACTCCTTGACCTTGCGGATCTTGATCTCCCGGTCGTGCTCGTCGATCTTGGGCCGCAGCCGCATCTCCTTGATCTGGACGGCGGCCGCGCTCTTTCTCGCCACCTGCATCTTCTTGCTCTGCTGGTAGCGGAACTTCCCGTAATCCATGATCCGGCATACGGGGGGATTGGAATTCGGGGCGACCTCGACGAGGTCCATTCCCACCTTTGCCGCTTCCGCCAGGGCCTCGGCGATGGGCAATATCCCCAGCTGCTTGCCCTCAAGGTCGATGACGCGCACCTGGGAGACCCTGATCCCCTGGTTGATCCGAAGATGTTTTTCTATTGGACACCTCCTGCCCGATGGCATTCTGCATCCCCGGGACGGGGACGGGTTATCGCTACTCGTAGCGGCTGCACTTTTCGCGGACGAGTTCGACGAAGGCGTCGGCCGTCATGGCGCCGAGATTCCTGCCGTCGCGCTGCCGGGGGGAAATCGTTCCCGAGGCGACCTCCCTGTCCCCGATGACCAGCATGTAGGGGACCTTCTGGAGCTGAGCGGCGCGGATCTTGTGCCCCAGCTTCTCGTTCTTGAAGTCCCTCTCCACGCGCAGGCCCGCATCGAGCAGCTTGCGGTAGACCTCCTCGCCGTACGGGATCTGGTTGTCCGTCACCGTGACGAGCACGGCCTGGACCGGCGAGAGCCACACCGGGAACGCCCCGGCGTAGTGCTCGATCAAAACCCCGATGAACCGTTCGATGGACCCGAGGATGACCCGGTGGAGCATGACGGGGCGGTGCCGCTCGCCGTCGGCCCCCACAAAATGCAGGTCGAAGCGCTCCGGCAGCGCGAAGTCGCACTGGATCGTGGCGCACTGCCACTTGCGCTTCAGGGCGTCCTTGAGCTTGAAGTCGATCTTCGGGCCGTAGAAGGCGCCGTCGCCCTCGTTGATGTCGTAGGCCATCCGGTTGTCCTTCAGGGACTGCTCCAGGGCGGCCGTGGCCATCTCCCAGTCCCTGTCGCTCCCGATGGAGTTCGGCGGGCGCGTGCTGAGCTCAACCTCGTACTCGAAGCCGAAGATCCCCATGGCGTACTTGACGAAATCGGCAATGGCCAGGATCTCCGCGTTGAGCTGATCCGGCGTGCAGAGGATGTGGGCGTCGTCCTGCGTGAACTGCCGCACGCGCGTCAGCCCGTGCAGCACCCCCGTCTTCTCGTGGCGGTGCACGGTGCCCAGCTCGAAGTACCGCAGGGGCAGATCCCGGTAGCTGCGGATCTTCGACTTGTAGATCATCATGTGCGAGAGGCAGTTCATGGGCTTGATCCCGTAGGCCTGGTCCTCCACCTCGGTGAAATACATCGACTCCTTGTAGTGGTCCATGTGGCCCGAGCGGATCCACATGTGGTCCCGGAGGATCTGCGGGCCCACGACGATGTCGTAGCCCCGTTTGAAATGCTCCTTGCGCTCCCAGTCCTCGATGATGGTCCGGAGCATGGCCCCCTTCGGGTGCCAGATGACGAGCCCCGGCCCCACCTCCTCGTTGATCTGGAAGAGGTCCAGCTCCCTGCCGAGCTTGCGGTGGTCGCGCCTCTTGGCCTCCTCGATGAAGTTGAGATACTCCTCCATCTGCTTCGGGGTGGCAAACCCCGTCCCGTAGATGCGCTGGAGCATCTTGTTGTGCTCGTCGCCCCGCCAGTAGGCGCCGGCCACGTTGAGGAGCTTGAAGGCCTTGATCTTGCCTGTCGACGGGATGTGGGGGCCCCGGCACAGGTCCGTGAAGTTGCCCTGCGTGTAGAGGCTCACCGTCTTGACGTCGGCGGGCAGGTCGTTGATCAGCTCCACCTTGTAAGGCTCGCCCTTCTTCTTGAACAGCTCGACCGCCTCTTCCCGGCTGACTTCACGGCGCGTGAAGGGCTCGTCCTTCGCGGCGATCTCCGCCATCCGCTCCTCGATCTTCTTCAGATCCTCGGGCGTGAAGGTCGACTCGTAGTCGAAGTCGTAATAGAAGCCGTCCTCGATGGAGGGTCCGATCGTGACCTTGACGTTCGGGAAGATGTCCTGCACGGCCTCGGCCATGACGTGGGAGATGCTGTGGCGCAGAACGCTCACTCCCTCCGGGCTGTGGATGTCCACGGCGTCGATGGAGCCGCTCTCCGTGACCGGGCTCGAAAGGTCGATCATCCGTCCGTTGAACCGGGCGGCGACGGCGTCGCGGGCGGCCTCCGCCTTCCAGGCGGCAAGGATTTCGCCCGCAGCCAGCCCGGCCTCGAAGGACTTCCGGGTTTGATCCGGGTATTGGATGTCGATTTTACTCATCGGACGATCCCCGATTCTCCCCCCTCGCCGGCCCGGTTCATGCCGCTCCGGTCGTCATGGAGGGACGCGCTGAATACCTTCGGGTTTTAATTAAAGAAAGGGCACCCACGCTGTGACGTCCTGTGATGCCCTTCGCCTCAGAAAAAATTTTTTAATGGTAGGCACGCAGGGATTTGAACCCTGGACATCCACCGCGTCAAGATGGCGCTCTCCCCCTGAGCTACGTGCCTGTTTCCATGCATTGTGAAAGCGGGTATTGATTAACAAGAAAATGCAATGATGTCAAGACAAAATCATGTTTTTCCCTGATTCGCGCCCCCGGCGCCGATGAGCCTCATCCCCCTGATGATGTAATCACCCCCCGAGATGACAGTGAAGAGTGCGGTGAGCCAGCACAGGATCGCGAAGGCCTCTCGGAAATACTGCCCCCCGTCGCCCGCCTTCAGCAGGAGGGCAAAAAATACAGTGCAAAGTTGAAGCATCGTGTTGATTTTACTTATGAAAGACGGTTTGATCTCGAGGCTGACGGACATGAGGGTCAACACGAGGATTCCCCCGAGTATGATGCAGTCGCGGCTGATGACCACCACGGCAAGCCAACCCGGGATCACGCCGACAATGGCCAGCGTCGCAAACATGCTGATCACGAGAGCCTTGTCGGCCACGGGATCGAGGTAGGCCCCCACGACGGTCTGCTGGTTGAGAACCCGGGCAAGCAGCCCATCCAGGCAATCCGTCACGCCGGCGATGACGAAGAACACCAGGGCCTTCACATAATGCCCCTGGATCAGGAGGATGACGATGACCGGAACGAGGACGATCCGGAGAACGGTGAGAAAATTGGGGATGGTCACAGGGTTACCCCACGGGAATCCGTCCTGACTGTTTGCTCTCTTCGGTATCCGCCCATCCGGGTCACTCGCTGCAAAGGCGACGGGTGTACCGTGACAGGAAAAGTCGACGAGGACCGGGGTCTGTCCCCGTTATCTCGCCCCCGATATCGCCGGGCCGTCAGGGAGCTTTTCGACGGCCTGCCTCACGGCCTCGAAGATCACGTCCTCGAAGATCTTCGCCGACCCTAACTCGAGACTGCTCTTCGTGACCCCGTAATCACGGTCCGTCGCCCGGGACTCGTGCCTCCAGATCGTTTCGCCCGTGTTGGCGCTCTTGATCTCGAAGACGGCCCTCACGGTGACAGGGGCGTAAACGTAACGGTAGGTCGTGTCCGCCTCGAGCATGGTGGTGTACAGGACCGCATCCGCGCCGAGCAAGCCCCCGATGAGCTGGGGACGCACCATAGCCCCCGGAGCTGCCCCCTCCCTTCTCCTCGCTTCCGCGAGCGCGGCGTCCACCATTTCGAAGGGGACTTTCGGATAACCCTTGAAATAGAGCTCCTGGAGGAGTTTTTCACGGATCATCCGCGCAGCGTCGGGGCTGCCGGCCTTGATCTCCACGGGCAGGACGGCGATCGTTTTCACCCCGAGGCTGGGCAAGGCCGGCTGCGCGTCCTCCTCCGCCTTCGACACGAAGGGCAGATCACGGATGACGGGAATCTTCGCCAGTGTCGAGCACCCCTGCATCAGGGCGACCCCAAGGATCAGGATGCAGGAGAGCCGGGCCGTTCTGGATTCAATCACGCAAGCCCCCTTTGCCGTTGAATGTCGCGACGATCCCCTCCGCATCGGACTGCACGATGCGCAGCGGCGTCCCCTTGAACTTCCGCCTCGAGAGCTCCCGCGCGATGACCGCGGCGCCCTCGGAAGTATGGAGGCGCCACTCGCAGAGCTCCGGCGCGATCGAGACGGGCGTGACACGCTGCACCCCGGGGATGCCGGCGAGCAGGTCTCGGAAGACGAGATAGTCATGATGGCTGGCGAAGGCCCCCCGGACGGCGAGCACGAGCTGCTGCTCCGATCCGCCGGTCTCGTCCGCCGCCGCGCCTGAAATGCCGTGCCGGCGCAGGTCCCCCCGCAGACCGCCCACATCGACGGTCGCGGCGATCCTGACCGCGTAAGCGCCATCCTGCTCTGCCTCCCGCAGGATCCGGTAGTGGACGACGTACCGCTCGGCCGACGGGAAGATCTTCTCGTCGAGGACGGCCTGCCGGCCTGCCAGGGCCTCGGCCGGGATGAACGTGCGGAGCGTCTTCTCGATGGCGCCGCGAAGGGCCTGGGTCATGGCCCGGTCGCGGGCCTGGGCGAGGTTGCTGCCTTGAATGGCGGCGATCCCTTCGGCCTCGACGCTCTTCCTCTCCGCGCCGTGCGCCGGGGAAAAGGCGGAGAGTGCGAGCAGCAGTGCACAGCCGATGAGGGTCGCCCGCACGGAAGGGCGGGTGTGGCTAAGGTGATTCATCAGCCGTCTTCTTGAGGGTTTCGATCTCTTCCCGGATGATGCGCTCGGCTATGGCAGGGAACTGCTCCCTCGCGACCCGCTCAGCGATCTCGGCGACCTTCTTCATGATCTCGTCCTGCAGCCGGCCGCCGACGAGGGCGTCGATCCTGGGCTCCTCCACGACGTCGGTGAGCTCGTACACCTTGCGCCCCGCATCCCGAAACGGCGCCTCTGCCTCTCTGCTGATCTTGTCGTCCAAACCGGTTCCCCCTTCCCGCGCCCGGGCAATGAGACCTCCATGCTGACCGCCCCGGCCGCGCCGGCAGGCCGGTGATTCCGGCCTGCCGCGTTTTATGCCGATGCAGTATCATACCTCCCCGGAGTCTTCAACCCTTTTCGCCGACCGCTGCCCATGAAGAACCTAAGAAGTTGAGAGGTTGAGAAGTTGGGACGTTATGAAGTTTGGATCCTGCATCGAGCCGGCGCACACCCGACGGCTTCGCCGCGCTTCCCGACTTCACAGCTTCTCAGCTTCCGCCTTTCCCGCCCGCAGTCTCACGACGAGGTCGTAGACACGCTTCCTCGGCAGGTCGAGTTCATGGGCGACCCGCGCCGCGAGGTCCTTCGTGGAGAGTTCCTCCTGCGATGCGAGGCGGTTCATGGCCTCTTCGATCTCCGCGTCCCCCGCGTCTCCCCTTCCGCCGGCCCCCTCGACGAGCAGCGTGATCTCCCCCCGGATATCGGCCCCCTCGAGCTTCGCGATCACCTCCCCGGCGGTTCCTCTCAGAACCTCCTCGAAGAGCTTCGTCAGCTCCCGGGCGACGACGACCTTCCGATCGCCCAGGACGTCCCGGATGTCCCGCAGGGACTCGACGGTCCGGCGCGGCGACTCGTGAAAGATGAGGGTCATCGGCAGATCCTGCAGGGCCCTGAGCAGCGACTGCCTCCGGCCCGGCTTCACGGGGAGGAAGCCGCAGAAGGCAAAGCGGTCCGAGGGCAGCCCCGAGACGGAGAGTGCCGTGACCGCCGCGGAGGGACCGGGCACCGGCACGACGGGGACCCCGGCCTCGATGGCCCTCCTGACCAGGCGATATCCCGGGTCGGAAATCAGGGGCGTCCCGGCATCGCTGACGTAGGCAATGGAGAGTCCTTCCAGCAGTTTGCCGACCAGCACCTCGCTCTTTCTCTGTTCGATCTCGTCGTAGAGGCTCGTGATCGCCGTCGGGATGCCGTGATGCCCGAGCAGGATCCGCGTTCGCCGCGTGTCCTCGCAGGCGATGAGGTCGACCTCCTTGAGGATGCGCAGCGCGCGCAGCGTGATGTCCTCCAGGTTCCCGATGGGGGTGGAGACGAGGTAGAGCTTGCCCGTTTCCTTCTGCCGGCTCATCGATGTCTCCGGTTTCTGTCGCAGCCGCGGCCGGGTGCACCCGGCACCCATCAGCCGGCGCCAGAGGTTCGTCAGCCGCCTGCTGCCGGGCGCGTGCAGGCTCCTCAGAACCCTGTCGCGTCGAATGCGTTCTTGTAGAGGGTCACCGTCTCTCTTCCCCCGGCGAGGCTCACGGCGGCGACATCGAAGCGCGACGGGGCCGCAAGCCACCCCTGCCCTTTCAGGTAAAAGAGGGCGACGGCCGTCATCTTCTTCTGCTTCCTGGGCCCGACGGCCGCCTGGGGCGGGCCGAAACGGGAGGATGCGCGCGTCTTGACCTCGACGAAGACAAGGGTTTCGCCGTCCCGCGCGATGAGGTCCACCTCGCCCAGCGGGCAGCGGTAGTTGCGCTCCAGGATCCGGTATCCCTGCGCCTCCAGGAATGCGGCGGCCCGATCCTCGCCGCGGTCCCCCCTATTCTTTCTCACCCGGGTCAAGGGCTTCCCTCACCCCCTTGAAGGTTCGGCGGTGGATCTTGCAGGGGCCATGGCACCGGATCGCCTCGAGGTGCTCCCGGGTTCCGTACCCCTTGTTCGCGATGAAGTTGTACTGGGGAAACTGGTGGTGATAGATCTCCATGATCCGGTCGCGGGACACCTTGGCGACAATCGAGGCGCAGGCCACGGAGATGCTCAGGGAATCCCCGCGGATGATCGTTTCCTGCGTGACGGGCAGGGACAGACGCTGGGCCCTTGCCCCGTCGATGAGCAGGTAATCCGCGGCGGGGGAAAGCTGGAGAACGGCTTCCCTCATGGCCAGGCGCGTGGCCTGGAAGATGTTGATGCGGTCGATGACGGAGGGTTCCACGACACCGATCCCCCAGCTCCGGGCGGCATGGAGGATGATGTCGTAGTATCGCAGGCGCTTCTTTTCCGTCAGCTGCTTCGAGTCCCTGACGCCGTCAAGCCGGAAGCCCTCGGGGAGAACGACGGCCGCCGCCACCACCGGCCCGGCCAGCGGGCCCCGTCCCGCCTCGTCGACGCCGGCGATGACGTCATAGCCCCTCCTGCGCGCGCTCCGTTCGAAGCTGTCCATCCTCTTCCGCCGTTACGACATGCCATGCAGCAGAAACGCTCGAAAGGATTCTGCATGGCAAAGCATCCTCCTGACCGCCGGAAGATGCCCGACCGAGTGGATAGGGATAGGTGCACCGGCTCAGTGCCGGTCGAGTTCCTTGATCTTCGTCTCTTTGCCCTTGCGCCCCCTGAGGTAGAAGAGCTTCGCGCGACGCACCTTGCCGCGGGTGACGATCTGCACGCGGTCGATCACGGGCGAGTGCAGGGGGAAGGTCCTCTCGACGCCCACGCCGTAGGAAATCTTGCGGACGGTGAACTGGGCACGGCTGTTGCCGCGGGTCTTCTTGATCACGACGCCCTCGAAGACCTGGATCCTCTCCTTGGAACCCTCGACGATCTTCACGTGGACCTTTACCGTGTCGCCGGGGCGGAAGTCGGGGATGTCCCCCCGCATCTGCTCCTTTTCGATGAAATCGATCTTATCCATGACAGCAAAACCTCCTGGTTCTCTTCTCGTATCGTGGCCCTCGCCGGCCCGCTTCCTGCGGTCGCCGGGGGCCGTCGGCGCAGCAGGCTCGACACAGCCTGCGCGTCAGGATTCCTTCTTCAGTTCATCGAGGATCTTCCGGTCCTTTTCCGTCAGGTCCGCCCCGGCCAGCAGGTCGGGCCTTCGCCGCAGCGTGCGCTTCAGCGCCTCGCGCCGCCTCCACTCCTCGATCTCCCGGTGATGCCCCGACAGGAGCACCTCGGGGACCCTCCAGCCCCGGAAGTCCTCCGGCCTCGTGTACTGCGGGCATTCCAAGATCCCCGCGGCGAAGGACTCGTGGCGGGCCGACTCCTCGTTGCCGAGCACGCCGGGAATGAGCCGGGCCACGGCATCGACGATCACCATGGCCGCCGCCTCGCCGCCCGTGAGGATGTAGTCGCCGATGGAGATCTCCCGGTCCACCAGGTGCTGCCGCACCCGCTCGTCGACCCCCTCGTAGTGCCCGCAGATCAGGACGATCCGGCCCGACCGGGCCAGCTCAGCGGCCATCGCCTGGCTGAAGGTCTCGCCCTGCGGCGTCAGCAGAACGCGGAGGCATTCCCCGGGGACTGCGCCGATGGCCTCGAGGACCCGCGCGATGGGCTCGACTTTCATCACCATGCCGGCCCCGCCGCCGTACGGGTAATCATCCGTCATCCGGTGCTTGTCGGTCGCCCCGTCGCGGATGTTGTGGGTCTCGATCCGGATGAGCCCCTTGTCCTGGGCCTTCTTCAGCAGGCTGCACCCGAAGAAGGATACAAACATCTCCGGGAAGATGGACAGGATGTCAAAGCGCATCGTCGCCCGCCTCCAGTCCCTTGAGCAGCCGGACGACCATCCGGCCCGCCCCGACGTCCACGGCGCGGATCACCTCGGCGATGGCCGGCAGCAGGATCTCCCGCGTCCCGGCCCGGCAGACGATGACGTCGTTGCTGCCCGTGGGGAAGACGCCCTCGATCACCCCCAGGGCCCTGCCGTCCTCCGTCTCGACGCGCAGGCCGATGAGGTCCTCCCAGTAGTACTCGCCCTCCGGGAGCGCCCCGAGGATCGAGTAGGGGACGAAGATCGCGAGGCCCCTGAGCCCTTCTGCGGCCGTGCGGTCCTCGACACCCCCGAGTTTGAGGGAGAAGTGGGCCCGCCCTTCGGGGCGCGCGTTTTCGATGGGGTATCGCTTCGCCGAGTCCCTGCTTCGGCCCACCCAGGCCTCCGTCAGCGACGGCAGCAGCCGGTCCGATTCAAGATAGGAAAGAACTTTCACGCGGCCCGAAAGACCGTGTGCCCTGACGATCCGCCCGATTTCGACCCATCGCATCGGCAGGTGCTACTCGATGATCTCGAGCACGGTCCGCTTGTGCACCTTGGCCGAAGCGGCGCTCAGGATCGTCCGCATGGCTTTCGCCGTCTTGCCCTGTTTGCCGATGACCTTCCCCAGATCCTCCTTCGACACTCTCAACTCAATGACAGACGTCTGCTCTCCCTGCACCTCGGAGACCTCGACCTTGTCCGGGTTGTCCACCAATGCCTGGGCGATGTACTTGATCAGGTCTTTCATCGTCGCGACCTCCAGGGAAATCTGAGATGTTAAGCTCCTGGTTCACCCCATTTGAATCGAGAGTCAAACGAAGACGGCGTTTCAGGCGACCTTGGTCTTGTCCTTCGCGATCGTGATCCCCTTCTTCCCGAGCAGCTGGGCGACGGTCAGCGTCGGCACGGCCCCCCTGGTGAGCCATTCCCGGACCCGGTCTTCCTTGACCGTGATCTCCGCCGGGTTCTTCTTCGGGTCGTAATTGCCGACGATTTCGATGAATTTCCCGTCCCTGGGCGACTCCGAATCGGCTACGACGATCCGGTAGTAGGGTTTCTTCCGGGTTCCCATCCGCGTCAATCTCATCCTCACAGCCATTCCGTTACTCCGTACCCTCCTGATATGTTGTGCGAAAAAAAGTATGTTAAATTAGCACAAAGCGACGGTTTTTTGAATCTTTTTTTTCCAGCCCGCTCAGGGGCGGAAAAAACCGCGCCGCAGGGCGTCCTTGCCCCCGGGACGCATCATCTTCTTCATCATCTTGCGCATCTCGACGTAATTCTTCAGCAGGCGGTTGACGTCCTGCACCGACGTGCCGCTTCCCCGGGCGATGCGCTTGCGCCGGGAGCCGTCGATGATCAGGTGGTTGGCCCGCTCTTTTTTGGTCATGGAGTCGATGATGGCCATGGTCCGGACCAGTTCCTTCTCGTCGGGGTCGACGTCCTTGAGGGCCTTCAGCTTTCCGAGACCGGGGATCATGCCGAGCATGTCCTTCAGGGAGCCCATCTTGCGCATCTTCTGCAGCTGGTCCCTGAAGTCCTCCAGCGTGAAGGTGTCCTTGCGGATCTTCTTCTCGAGCTCCCTGGCTTCCCGGACGTCGATGGCGGACTGGGCCTTTTCGACAAGGGTCAGGATGTCGCCCATCCCGAGGATCCGGGAGGCCATCCGCTCGGGGTGGAAGACCTCCAGCGCGTCCGTCTTCTCGCCCACGCCGACGAACTTGATCGGCTTGCCCGTCACGGCCCGCAGGGAGAGCGCCGCGCCGCCGCGGGCATCGCCGTCCATCTTGGTCAGGATCACGCCGTCGATGGCCAGCGCCTCGTTGAATTTCTGCGCGACCCCGACGGCATCCTGTCCCGTCATGGCATCGGCCACCAGCAGGATCTCCGACGGGTTGATCTCGGCCTTGATCCGCCTGAGCTCGTCCATCATGGCCTGGTCGATGTGCAGACGCCCCGCCGTGTCCAGGATCAGGATGTCGTAACCCTGGCTCTCCGCTTCCGCCATCGCCCTCCGGGCGATCTCGACAGGGTCCCGCGTGCCGGCGGGCTGCAGCACACCCGCCCCCAGGGACTCGCCGAGAACGCGCAGCTGATCGATGGCGGCCGGCCGGTAGACGTCGGTGGACACCAGCGCCGTCCGGCGCCCCTGCCCCA
Source organism: Syntrophaceae bacterium (assembly GCA_013177795.1). Taxonomy (NCBI): domain Bacteria; kingdom Pseudomonadati; phylum Thermodesulfobacteriota; class Syntrophia; order Syntrophales; family Syntrophaceae; species Syntrophaceae bacterium. The sequence continues at coordinate 678,933 of JABLXY010000001.1, forward strand.
TGGTGAGCCGGGCGAGCTTGGCCGCCGTCGTCGTCTTGCCGCAGCCCTGGAGCCCCACCAGCATCACCGGGTTCGGGAACCGGTCGGCGAGCTTGAGCCACTGGCTCCCCGCGCCGCCCATGAGCTCCACGAGGCGGTCGTGCACGATCTTGACCACCTGCTGTCCCGGCGTGAGGCTCTCGAGGACTTCCTGCCCGACGGCCCTTGCGCGGACATCCTCGACGAAATCCTTGACGACGCGGAAGTTCACGTCGGCCTCGAGCAGGGCCATCCGGATCTCCTTCAGGGATTCCCGGATGTTCTCCTCGTCGAGCCTGCCGCGGCTCTTCAGCTTCCTGAAAATGCCGTCGAGTTTTTCCGTGAGGTTTTCGAACATGGTATGAGCCTGTCTCGTTCTGTCTGTGTCGTGAAAGGGTTTTGCAGCGCGCCGTCAATGCGCCTTTGTCGCAGCCTGCCGTTGCTTGCCGGCAGGGAGGTTGAGGGGCATGACCGTGCCCCCTTGCGGGATGCGCCCACGGCCGCCAGCCTCTAGCTGCCCGCGGGCAGGATCATGCACTGCAGCCCCTTCACCCTTGCCTGCAGGCCGTCGACCACCTTCTGGGCCTGCTCCCTCGTCTCAAACCCCTTGAGCTTGACCCGGTACCAGCGGCCGCGGTCACTCAGCTCGGCCGAGTCGATGTACGGGGCGTAACCCAGGGTGTTGAGCCGGTCTCGAAGCTCTTCGGCTTTCTTTTTCTCCTGCAGGGACGCCACCTGGATGACGAACTTGCCCGCCGGGGCCGCTGTCTGCTCTTTGGCGGGGGCGGCCTCCCGCTCCTCCTTCCTGACCTTGGGCTGCGCCGCCTCACCCGCGCCGGGCCCCTTGCCCTTCGTCAGCGTGTCGAAAAACGTGAGCTTGAAATCGCCCTTCTCTGCGGGCCCGGCCTTTTTGCCTTCTTCGGGGGTGCCTTTCTCGGCCGCGCCGCCCTCCCCGGAAGCCGACCGGGCGATCTTCTGCCGCAGGATCTCGGGGATGCCCTTGGCAACCTGCTCGGGGTTTCCCTCCATGCTGACGCCGACCATGATCCCCATCAGGAAAGCCAGGGAGATCAGGAAGGCGATGCCGATGACGAAGAGCATCAGACCCAGCTTACCCAGCCGGAATTCGAACTCTTTCATCCGTTGCGGCCGCATGTCATGGCCTCCGGGGCTCACATCTTCTCCGGCGCGCTGACGCCGAGGACGCCCAGGGCGTTGCGCAGGACCTGCCCGATCGCATGAACGAGAAAGAGCCTCGCGCGGCTCAGTTCCGCATCATCGGTGATGACCCGGTTCTTGTTGTAGTAGCTGTGAAAGATCCCCGCCAGCTCGTTCAGGAAAAACGTCACCCGGTGCGGCTCGAGTGCCTTGGCGGCCCCCTCGATGACCTCGGGGTACCGGCTGATCGACTTGATGAGCTGCATCTCCTCGGGCAGTTGGAGGCGGTGCAGCGCCGCGTTCTCGCCCGCCGGCACCTCCATCCCCCGCTCGGCGGCCATCCGGACGATGCTCGAGATGCGGGCATGGGCATACTGGACGTAGTACACCGGGTTCTCGTTGGACTGCCTCTTGGCCACTTCCAGATCGAAATCGAGCTGGCTGTCGGAGCGTCGCATCAGGAAATTGTACCGGGCGGCGTCCTTGCCGACCTCGTCGATCACCTGCCTCAGCGTCACGTACTCGCCCGCCCGGGTGGACATGGCCACGGGCTTCCCGTCGCGCAGCAGGCTCACGAGCTGCACGAGGACGATCCGCAGGGCGTCCTTGTTGCCGCCCAGGGCCTCGATGCTGGCCTTGAGCCTCGGGATGTAGCCGTGATGATCGGCGCCCCACACGTCGATGACCGTGTCGAACCCGCGGTCGAACTTGTTCTTGTGATAGGCGATGTCCGCCGCGAAATAGGTGGGCGTCCCCGTGTCGCGGATGACGACCCGGTCCTTCTCGTCGCCGAAGGCCGTCGAGCGGAACCACAGCGTGTCGCCCTCCCTGTAGACATGGCCCTTCTCCCGGAGCTGCTCCAGGATCCTCATGACGCCGTCGTTCTCGTAGAGCGTGCCCTCGCTGAAGTAGCAGTCGAACAGGACGCCGAAGGCCGCCAGGTCGTCCTTGATCCCCTGCATGATGGAGCCGGCGGCGTAGGAGGTAAAAAACGGCAGGACCTCGTCCTCGGGCCTTGCCGCGTACCGGTCCCCGTCACGGGCGAGGATCTCGCGGGCAAGCCCGGCGATGTAATCGCCCTGGTAGTGATCCGGCGGGAAATCGATCGCCTCGCCGAGAGCCTCCCGGTAGCGCAGGTACACCGAGCGGCCGAGGGTCCGCATCTGGTTGCCCACGTCGTTGATGTAGTACTCCTTGACGACATCGTGGCCGCTCGCCTTGAGGATGTTCGCGATGACGTCGCCCGTCACGGCCCCCCGCGCATGCCCGATGTGCAGGGGCCCCGTGGGGTTTGCGCTCACGAACTCGACCTGGACCTTCCGCCCAGCCCCGATGTCGAGCGTGCCGAAGCGGTCCCCTAGGCGCTCTATGTCCAGCAGCCGGCCGCGCCAGCACTCCTCCCGGATGAAGAAGTTGATGAACCCGGGGCCCGCGATCTCCACCTTGCTCAGCAGCCCCCCGTCATCCTTGAGTTTCGAGACGATCGCCTGGGCGATCGTGCGGGGGTTCTTCCGGGCCTGGGAGGCGATCACCATGGCCACGTTCGAGGCATAGTCCCCGTGCGACTCGTCCCGCGTCACCTCCAGTTCGATGAAGGGGAGGCTCTGCACCTCGAAGAGCCCCTCGGAGCGGCACTGGGCCGTCGATTCTTCCAGAAGCTTGATGATGCGTTCCTTCATGTCTGCAGCAAACCCTTGATGACTATAATAAAAAAAAGGCCCGGCGGCCAATTCTTTTATCACCGTTTCCCCGCGCGGGGGAACTGTTCTCTTCTGTCGGAAACCGCGGCCACACTAGCCGCTCGAGGGCGTAATGTCAAGTGATTTTCGAGGGAATGAGGCGGCGCGCGCAAACGACATCTCCGCTCTTCTCACCCTCGCACGTTCCCACCTTCTCACCTTCTTGTTACCGGTACCCCTCCGCGACCACCGGACCGAACCCCAGCCCCACGTCGACGGTCACGCTCGTCCGGTAATCTTCGCTCCGGCCCGTGACCGTCGTGTCGTACCGCACGAGCACCCAGGGGGTCGAAGCCATGTCGAACCCTGCAGGCCCGCTGATCTGCATGGGGCCGGCGGCCGGGGGCACGGGCTGCGTGATGCTCACGCGGCCGCGGGGCTCCAGCCCCGCCGCCAGCTCCGTCAGGGGACGGTCCGCCCTCACCGAGGCGCCGGGGTTTGCGGGGTCGAAATGGAGCACGAGCCAGTGGCTTGCCGCCTCGGCGGCGCTCATCGCCTTCTTTTCGCCGACGATCCTCGTACTGATCCGCAGGTCCTGGGTCGAGAGGTTCAGGGCGATGATCCCCGCGGCCAGGAGCATGAGATTCGCCAGGATCGCCGCGATCAGGGCAAAGCCGCTTTCCCTCGTGATCGGCATGGTTTCTTCTCCCTCTTCAGAATCGGACCCCGTGGTTCTTCGGCACCACGCTTGTCGAAAAGGCCATGCGCCGCGGCTGGCCCGTCCGTGGATCGGCTTCGGCCGACTCCACGATCAGGGCGATCTCGATGCGCCGGATCCGCGGGACCCCGTCAGGCAGGTTGACGACCTCGGCGCCCGTGCCGTCGTAGTAGCGAAACAGGGGCACCGCGCCGTTGACCACCCGCAGGGTCCGTACGGCTGCATTCGAGGGGATGGGCCCCAGGAAGGGCTGCGCCCCTGAAGACGTCCGCCTCCCTGCCGAGCAGCGGATCGTCTCGCGGGTGACCCTCGCCGTATTCTCGTCGTAGGCGTAGCGGATGATCTCGCTGGGCGAGCTTCCGCAGAGCCCGTCTGCGTCCAGGTCCGTCTCGATCGTGATGGACGAGGCCGTGGCCTCCTGGATGCCCCGCCGGTCCTGATCCTTCGCCGGCTCGCAGCTGTCCGGGTCAACCCAGAGGCCCGCCGCATACAGGGGATTATAGGAAACCATCCGGAGCTCGGCGCCCATGACCTCCAGCGCGATCCGTGCGTCCTGGCCCGTGGAGACCCTGCGCTCGATCCCCGCGGCGGAGCGCTGTCCCGCCATCACCGCGGACAGGACCGCCGCCAGGATCACGAGCCCCACGGCCGCGGCCATGACGAGCTCCACGAGCGTAAACCCTCCGGGGGTCCTCCTTCGGCCGGTTTTCATCCTGTCCCCTCCCCGGTTGTCTTCCCCCCTTACACTCTTAATCTCTTCCCTTCTCACCTTCTCACCCTCTATCGGATGCGCGCATCACGCCATTGCAGGAGGTGCGTCCGGCTCTCTGGCCACTTCGGCGCGGGGACCCCTTTCCACGGCGCCGCCGACACGCCGGCGCCGCCGCTCACCCACCCGAACATGGCGCCCTTCCCCGCCTCCGGCCCTTCGGAGATGAGCGGGCCGGAGGGAATCCCCCTGCCCAACGCCGCGCTCCTCTCCCCTCCCGCGAAGGCCCCGGCCCCGTCGAGGTAGGAGACGCCGTAGAGACGGGCATGACCCGTCTGCTCGCAGGGATCGCCCGCCCCGCTCTCCGGCGTGTAGGTCGTGAAATACGCCACCCCGCCGAACACGGTCGGGGTGGCCAGGAGCTTCTCCCCCCTGCCGCCGAAGAGGATGTACCACCCGTCCCTGGTGTCCGCCGCGGTGAATCTCTGCGCCGCGCCGCTGATGTTCTGCAGGTCGGCCCGTGTCCGCGGCTCGGGGGCCCCGCGGTCCCGCACGCCGAAAAACCCGTCCCGTGACTCCCCCACGGCCAGGGGCTCGAGCCTGTCGCCGGTACCCCAGTAGACCCAGAGATTCCCCCCGGCATCCCTCGCCACGGCAGGGGCAAAGTAGACCGGGCCGGTCAGGCCGTCCCCCCGGAAGAACAGGGACCCTTTCCAGTCGGCCGTGGTGCAGGCATCCCCGTCGGAGGCCCTGCAGAACGTGAAGCGCCAGATGTTGCCCCCCAGGTCCCCGATGTAGGCCCTGTCGGCAAACCCGTCCATGTCCGAATCGACCACGGCCGCCGTTGCCGGAAGAGGGTCCGTCATGAGACTGCCCCCGGGGGATTGCCGGTTGAAGCTCCAGAGGATGTTTCCCGTGACGGCGTCGACGGCGAAAAATCCCTTCCCCCGGGCCTCGCAGTCGGCCGCGCCGCTGCACGGGGAGAGGCGATGCCCCCCGCCGATGAAGCCGACCCACTTCTCGTGGGGCCCGATACGGACCCTGCGGATCACCATGCGGCTCCAGGGGTCGCCCAGGTAGGGCGCCTGGGAGGGGGTGGGACGGATCCGCCAGGCGGCCTTCGGGTTGAGCGTGTCGGTGATGTCAAGGGCATGATAGCCGCAGTAGGCGGGTGACCCACCGCCCGGGAGGTAGTGGCCGCTGAAGCCCGAATCGCAGGACGCCGAGGCGCTCCAGAGTGTCCTCTCGCCCCCGCGTCCCAGCCCGACCACCAGCATCGTTTTCCAGTCTCCCGGCGATTTCACCCGCCCGTCGCCGGCCCCCGTCCAGACGTCCGCCACGGTGATCGGCCCGTCGACGTAGAACCGGTGCGCCAAGGCTGTCGGGTGCTCCCGGTGGGCGAGATCCTTGAGCCTCGGCAGGATATTCGGGGGGATGAAGCTCCAGGCCTCGGAGAGGTCCGAGGTCCGAAAGGCGTGCAGCTGCCCGTCGTTGGCGCCGGCCACGATCACCCGTTTCCCGTTGGCCGACGTGCGCCGGTTGGCGGCGCGGTAAGGCTCGAAGGACCTTCCCCTGTCCCTGGGGTCGGCAAAATACGCCGGGGGCGTGCTCACCGTGACGGGGTTCGAGTGAAAGATGTCGCCCAGCTTCCAGACGTTCCCCCGATGGTCCTTCTCCGGGTTGAACGCCGGCTCGCCGCGGATGTAGCCGATCACTTCGTCGCGCCGCTGCTCGTCGCCCACCCCGAGATCCGCCGCCGAGAGATGCGCCGCGTCAAACGGGACAAGGGTGCCGCCCTTTAGCGTCAGGATCCTCCGGTCGGCCGCCGCTGTCGTCAGCAGAACGGCCGCAGCGTCTGCCGTCACGCCGCCCACGGACTCGTCCGACAGGACCGCGTATTTCCGCAGCGAGCCGCGCCAGAAGGGGTCGGCGGGCGCAGGCTGGAAGGAAGCCGCGAACAGATGGTTCTCCTCCGCTGTCCGCGCCGTGGCCACCGAGGGGGCGGCAAAGGCATAGACGGCGTCGCGGATCGCGGTGAGGGCCGTCCGCAGGGCAGCCTCGAGCTCCGTCGAATTCGCGGAGAGGAAGGCGTAGCCGTCGAGCTCCAGCGCCCCGGGGTCGTTGGACGTCGCAAAGCACCGCCCGCCCGCTTCGCTGCAGGAGCCCGTCGTCGGTGACTCGGCGCAGGGGGCGGCCGTGATGGCGCCGATGTCCAGGCTCGACGGGCTGCCCCTCCGGGCGGCGAAGGGATTCTCCGTCCCGCCGTAATAGGCCATCCAGTTGAGCGTGCTCTTGAGGTGATCCGGCATGTTCCCGCCCATGCCGATCACGAAGACCCTGTATCCCCCGTCGCGCAGGGCCTTGATCTTGGCCACGGAGGCGCGCCTGCGCTTGTACTGGTCCCGCTGGTCTTCGGAGCCGTTTCCTCCGCAGTGCAGCGTGTCCTCCCCGTCGGTGAGGAGAAGGACGAACTTGGGCCGGCAGTTTCGATACGCGTCGGCCCTCCTGTGGCCGTCCAGGTAGGGTTTCACGGCCTCCATGCATTCCGCCAGGCCCGTGCCGCCCCCGACGCGCTGCCTTTCCATCGACCGGTCGGTCCAGAACAGGACGGTGTCCTCTCCCGCGTAGGCCGAGTCGATGCCCGCACAGCCTGCGCGCCCGCACCAGATCGAGGCGTAGGGCTGCCCGAGGTCCCGGTGCCGGCGGTTGCCGTTGCTGAACCGCCAGAAACCGAGGCGGACGTTGAGACCGGCCTCGTCACGGCCGTCGATCACCCCGTCGCGGTTGCTGTCGAGGATGCCGAAGATCGCCCGCTTCGCGATGAGGTAGCGGGCGCAATCCGTCGCAAAGCCGGGGCGGGGGGTCTCGTGAAAGATGTCGCCGGAGCACGAATCGTTTCCGAAGCGTCTCAGCGGCTCCTGGGCGCTGTCGGCCTCGCCCTTCGGGTTTAGGCGCATGCTGCCCGAGAGGTCGAGAACGATCAGGGCGTCGGGGGGAACGGCGGCGAAGAGCGCCTGATCGCCGGTGTTCTCGGCGAGGGCCGGGCCGAGGCAAACCAAGGCGCCCAGGAGGGCGGCAAGCGCGGCGCGCACGAAGCGGCACATGGCGGATACCTCCATCGACGCTCGGGCATCGAGCGCAGAGGTCCCCCGGAATGAACCCTGGACGCACATCCCGGCCTGCCGGTTGTCGGCTCGTTCCCGCCGTCCGCGCAATCCGAAGGAAAGGTTGTGTGAAGGAGGGAGGGCTGAGGGGCGGGACCGTTCTCGGGTCCCGCCCGAAGTCGGCTGGACTCTATCGTATCAGGCGGCAGGGGTCAAGCGGTTTCTCGACATCCGCCACCGGGACCGTTCTCACTGGAACCGCCGGTCTCGCCAGTGGATGAGGTTGGTCCTGTTGGCGATCGACGGCGGGTTCACGTTTGCGCGCATCGTGGTCGCCCCCGTGCCGGCGCCGCCGCTGACGGTCACGTAGAGGTCCGGCGTCTTGCTGTAGGGGTTTATGGACAGCACCGGCGCCGTGGGGATGCCCACGCCCAGGGTCATGCTCCTCGCATTGCCCGTGAGCGACCCGGCCCCCTCGATGAACGAAACGGCGTAGAGTTTCGCCGAGCCGGCCTGGTCACAGGGATCGCCGCCGCTGCCCGCCGGCAGGTAGGTCGTGAAGTAGACGATACCTGCAAACACGGAGGCCTCGGAGAGGCACTTCTCGCCCGCCCCGGCCAAGTTGATGTACCAGCCCCGCTTCGTGGCGTTGTCCGTGTAGGTCGAAGACGTGATGTTTTCGAGGTTGCCGATCTGGTAGGACCCGCTCTTCGTGGCATCCTTCACGGCGAAGAAACGGTCGGTGACGGTACCCACGACGATGGGCTCGGCCTTGTCGCCCGTGCCCCAGTAGACCCAGATGTTCCCGTTGGCGTCCTTGGCCACGGCGGGGGCGTCGTAGACGGACCCGATCCCGGCCTCCCGCGAAAAGAGCAGCGAGCCGCTCCAGTTGCCCGTCCCGCACGACGGCCCGTCGGCGGCCGAGCAGAACTTCATCCGCCAGATGTTGCCGCCCAAATCCCCGATGTAGGCCAGATCCACGAACCCGTCGTTGTCCGAATCCACGATCGCCGCCGTCCCCGGCAGGGCGTAGTTCATCGCGCTGTTGTCCGCCTTCGTGTAGCTCCACAGCACCGAGCCGTCCGTGAGGCTCACGACGAAGAACCCCTTGCCCCGAAGGTCGCAGCCGCCCCCCGTGCAGCTCGACAGGTTGTTGCCCCCGCCGATGAAGCCGACCCACTTCTCGTTGCCGTTGATTTTCACCCGGTGCACCATCATCTTGCTCCACGGGTCCCCGAGGTAGGGAGCCTGGGCCGCCGACGGGGCGATCCGCCACCGGTAGGCGGGACTGTACGTGTTCGTGATGTCCAGGGCATAGTAGCCGCAGTAGTGGGGGTAGCTCGACGAGTAGACGTTCTGGAAGTTCGCGTCGCAGGAGGCCGACGCGCTCCAGAGGGTGCTCGTCCCGCCGCGGCCCTCGCCGAAGACCATCAGCGTCTTCCAGTCGCTGGCGGACTTCGCCGTCCCGTCGCCCGTCCCCAGCCACACGTCGGCCACCGAGATGGGCCCGTCGACGAAGTACTGGTGCGTCAGCCCCGTCGGGTGCGACTTGTGGGCGATGTCCTTGAGCTTTCCCAGGACGTTGGGCGGGATGAAGCTCCAGACCTCGGCCCCCGTGTCGGTCCGGAAAGCGTGGAGCTGGCCGTCGTTGGCGCCCGCCACGACGATCCGCTTGCCGTTGGCCGTCGTGCGGAGGTTCGTCGTCCGGAAGGTCGCGAAGGCCCCCGCGGAGTCACGGGCGTCCTTGAACCAGGCCGATGGTGTCCCGACGGTCACGGGGTTGGAGCGGAAGGTGTCGCCCAGCTTCCAGTTGTCCTTGTTGTACGTCGGCTCGCCCCGGATGAACCCCACGACCTCGTTGCGCCGCGTCGTGGTCGACACCCCCAGGTTGGCCGCCGTGATGTTCGTCGTGTTGAACGCCGTCAGCGCCCCCGACTTGTACGTGTAGATCGTCCGCGACGAGGCGTCCGTGCCCTGCAGCACCTGCCCCGCATCCCACAGCGCCGACCCGATCGTCCCGTCCGTGTTGATCTGGTACTTCGTCACGTGCCCCAGCCAGAACGGGTCGCCGTTGATCGGCTGGAAGGCCGCCTCGTAGATGAAGTTCTCGTCGATCAGGCGCGACGAGGCCACCGAGGCCTGCGAGAAGGAGTACGTCGCCTCCCGGATCACGCTGATGGCCTGCCGGAAGGCCGCCTCGAGCTCCGTGGCGTTGTTGGCCAGGAAGGCGTAGCCCGACAGCTCCAGCGTCCCCGGGTCGTTCGAGGTCGCGTAGCACTCGTCCGTCGTCCCGCAGCCCGGGCCCGTCGTGGACGATGTCCCGCAGGTGGTGACCGCCCCCGGGTCGAAGGCCGTCGCGTCGCCCGCGTTTTCGACCAGCGGGTTGTCGGTTCCCCCGTAGTAGGCCATCCAGTTCAGGGTGTTCTTCAGGTGGTCGGGCATGTTGCTGCCCATGCCGATGACGAAGACCTTGTAGCCCGCGTCGGCCAGGGCCTTGGCCGCCAGCACCGACTCGCGGCGGCGCTTGTACTGGTCCGTCTGGGTCTCGTAGCCCGTGCCCCCGCAGTACATCGTGTCGGCCCCGTCGGAGACGAGGATGACGAACTTCTGCCGGCAGCTTTTGTAGGCATCGGCGGCCTTGTGGGCGTCGAGGTAGGTCTTGACGCCCTGCAGGCCCAGCACCAGCGGTGTGGCCCCCACGACGTTGGAGTAGGTCATCCAGTAGTTGATGCTCAAGGTGTCGCCCGAGGTCTGGTTCACGGTGCAGGAGGTCGAGCTGCCGCAATAGAGGAGGGAGTACTTCGTCGCGATGTCGCGCAGCTTCACGTAGGTGCTGCCCTGGAACTTCCCGAGGCCGATCCGGATGTTGAGGCTCGTCTCGTCCTGGCCGTCGATGACGCCGCTCTTGTTGTCGTCGAGGATGCTGAACAGGGTCTTGCGGGCGATCTCGAAGCGCGAGCAGTAGGTCGTGTAGCCCGGCACGCTCTGGTCATTGTAGAAGGGCCCCTCGCAGGCGGGGTTGCTGTACTCCTTGATGGGGTAATTGTACGCGTTGTGGTCTCCCGGGGGGTTCCACTTCATGCTGCCCGAGAGGTCGAGCACGATCATGGCATCGGGGGCGATCGACGTGAAGAGGCCCGTCTCGTCGGCCCGGCTCAGCGGGACCGGTCCGACGGACAGCGCAATCGCGGCACACAATGCGGAGAGAAGGACCGTTTTCTTTTTCATGGCTGCTGACCTCTTGGTTCTCGGTGAACGTTTCCTGCCTTGCCGGAGGGCCCAGTGCCCCTGCCTGCCATCCGCCGGCCCCGTCACGGTTTGTCTGTTGCTCCTCTACCGCACCCGCAAGTCACGCCAGTGGATGAGGTTGGTCCGGCTGGTCATCGAGGGCGGGTTGACCGGCGCCCGGGCCGTCGTGGCGCCCACGCCCGACCCGCCGCTCACGGTCACGTACAGATCGGGGGTGGAACTGTAGGGGTTCATGGAAAGCACGGGCGCCGTGGGGATGCCCACGCCCAGGGTGATGCTCCGGGCCCCGCCGGTCATGCTTCCCGCCCCCGAGATGTAGGAGACGCCGTAGAGCTTCGCGATCCCGGCAGCATTGCACGGGTCGCCACCCCCGCCGGCCGGGCTGTAGGTCGTGAAGTAGACCTGGCCGCCGAAGACGACGGCCTCGGCGAGGCACTTCTCGCCCGCCCCGGCCAGGTTCATGTACCAGCCGCGCTTGTTCGCATTGTCGGTGTATATGCTGCCGGTGATGTTCTCCAGGTCGCTGAGCCGGTAGGTCCCCGCCAAGGTCTTGTCCTTCACGGCAAAGAAGCGGTCGGTGCCGCCCCCCATGACGATGGGCTCGGCCTTGTCGCCCGTGCCCCAGTAGACCCAGATGTTCCCGTTGGCGTCCTTGGCCACGGCGGGGGCGTCGTAGACGGGACCGATCCCGGCCTCCCGCGAAAAGAGCAGCGAGCTGCTCCAGTTGCCCGTCCCGCACGACGGCCCGTCGGCGGCCGAGCAGAACTTCATCCGCCAGATGTTGCCGCCCAAATCCCCGATGTAGGCCAGATCCACGAACCCGTCGTTGTCCGAATCCACGATCGCCGCCGTCCCCGGCAGGGCGTAGTTCATCGCGCTGTTGTCCGCCTTCGTGTAGCTCCACAGCACCGAGCCGTCCGTGAGGCTCACGACGAAGAACCCCTTGCCCCGAAGGTCGCAGCCGCCCCCCGTGCAGCTCGACAGGTTGTTGCCCCCGCCGATGAAGCCGACCCACTTCTCGTTGCCGTTGATTTTCACCCGGTGCACCATCATCTTGCTCCACGGGTCCCCGAGGTAGGGAGCCTGGGCCGCCGACGGGGCGATCCGCCACCGGTAGGCGGGACTGTACGTGTTCGTGATGTCCAGGGCATAGTAGCCGCAGTAGTGGGGGTAGCTCGACGAGTAGACGTTCTGGAAGTTCGCGTCGCAGGAGGCCGACGCGCTCCAGAGGGTGCTCGTCCCGCCGCGGCCCTCGCCGAAGACCATCAGCGTCTTCCAGTCGCTGGCGGACTTCGCCGTCCCGTCGCCCGTCCCCAGCCACACGTCGGCCACCGAGATGGGCCCGTCGACGAAGTACTGGTGCGTCAGCCCCGTCGGGTGCGACTTGTGGGCGATGTCCTTGAGCTTTCCCAGGACGTTGGGCGGGATGAAGCTCCAGACCTCGGCCCCCGTGTCGGTCCGGAAAGCGTGGAGCTGGCCGTCGTTGGCGCCCGCCACGACGATCCGCTTGCCGTTGGCCGTCGTGCGGAGGTTCGTCGTCCGGAAGGTCGCGAAGGCCCCCGCGGAGTCACGGGCGTCCTTGAACCAGGCCGATGGTGTCCCGACGGTCACGGGGTTGGAGCGGAAGGTGTCGCCCAGCTTCCAGTTGTCCTTGTTGTACGTCGGCTCGCCCCGGATGAACCCCACGACCTCGTTGCGCCGCGTCGTGGTCGACACCCCCAGGTTGGCCGCCGTGATGTTCGTCGTGTTGAACGCCGTCAGCGCCCCCGACTTGTACGTGTAGATCGTCCGCGACGAGGCGTCCGTGCCCTGCAGCACCTGCCCCGCATCCCACAGCGCCGACCCGATCGTCCCGTCCGTGTTGATCTGGTACTTCGTCACGTGCCCCAGCCAGAACGGGTCGCCGTTGATCGGCTGGAAGGCCGCCTCGTAGATGAAGTTCTCGTCGATCAGGCGCGACGAGGCCACCGAGGCCTGCGAGAAGGAGTACGTCGCCTCCCGGATCACGCTGATGGCCTGCCGGAAGGCCGCCTCGAGCTCCGTGGCGTTGTTGGCCAGGAAGGCGTAGCCCGACAGCTCCAGCGTCCCCGGGTCGTTCGAGGTCGCGTAGCACTCGTCCGTCGTCCCGCAGCCCGGGCCCGTCGTGGACGATGTCCCGCAGGTGGTGACCGCCCCCGGGTCGAAGGCCGTCGCGTCGCCCGCGTTTTCGACCAGCGGGTTGTCGGTTCCCCCGTAGTAGGCCATCCAGTTCAGGGTGTTCTTCAGGTGGTCGGGCATGTTGCTGCCCATGCCGATGACGAAGACCTTGTAGCCCGCGTCGGCCAGGGCCTTGGCCGCCAGCACCGACTCGCGGCGGCGCTTGTACTGGTCCGTCTGGGTCTCGTAGCCCGTGCCCCCGCAGTACATCGTGTCGGCCCCGTCGGAGACGAGGATGACGAACTTCTGCCGGCAGCTTTTGTAGGCATCGGCGGCCTTGTGGGCGTCGAGGTAGGCCTTGACGCCCTGCAGGCCCAGCACGAGTGGTGTGGCCCCCACGACGTTGGAGTAGGTCATCCAGTAGTTGATGCTCAAGGTGTCGCCCGAGGCCTGGTTCACGGTGCAGGATTGATTGCTGCCGCAGTAGAGGAGGGAGTACTTTGTCGCGATGTCGCGCAGCTTCACGTAGGTGCTGCCCTGGAACTTCCCGAGGCCGATCCGGATGTTGAGGCTCGTCTCGTCGTCCTTGTCGATGGTGCCGCTGTGGTTGTCGTCGAGGATGTTGAACAGGGTCTTCCGGGCGATCTCGAAGCGCGAGCAGTAGGTCGTGTAGCCCGGCACGCTCTGGTCGTTGTAGAAGGGCCCCTCGCAGGCGGGGTTGCTGTAGGTGTTGATGGGCAAGTTCCACCAGTCATGGTCCCCCGGGGGGTTCCACTTCATGCTGCCCGACAGGTCGAGCACGATCATGGCGTCGGGTGCGATGGAGGTGAAAAGACCCGTTTCGTCCGTCAAGAGCTCCGCCGATGTGTCCGCAGGCGCCAGGGGGAACAGGACAATCAGGACGGCAAGCATCACGAATGCGTTGCGCAGGTGAACGCGCATCATTGTGTTTCCGCTCGTTTGTATTGCGCCTGCAAGCATCTGTCTGCCTTCCATGCCTTCCTCGCCCTCAAGGAAGCCGCGCACGGCCGGTGCTACTGCAGCCGCCGGTCACGCCAGTAGAGGATGTTGGTTCGGTTGCCCGTTCCCCCAGGGGTGACGGGGGCCTTGATCGTCGTCGCCCCCGTGCCGGAGCCGCCGCTGATCGTCACGTAGAGATCGGGCGTGGGGCTGTAGGGGTTGAGCGAGAGCGTGGGCGCCGTGGGGATCCCCACGCCCAGGGTGACGCTCCGGGCGTTGCCGGTCAGGCTGCCCGCCCCCGTGATGTAGGAGACGCCGTAGATCTTCGCCGCTCCCGCCGCGTTGCAGGGGTCGGTCACGCCGGCCCCGCCGGGCGTGTAGGTCGTGAAGTAGACCTGGCCGCCGAACACGACGGCCTCGCCCAGGACCTTCTCGCCCGCCCCGGCCAGGTTCATGTACCAGCCGTGCTTGGTCGCGTTGTCCGTGTAGGTCCCGGCGGTGATGTCGTCGAGGTTCGCTCCCGTCCAAAAGGTCGCCATGTCGGAATCCTTGACCGCGAAGAACCGCTCGACGGTCGTCCCGACGACGATGGGCTCCGTCTTGTCTCCCGTCCCCCAGTAGACCCAGATGTTTCCCGTCGCGTCTTTCGCGACCGTCGGCGCGGCGAAGACGGGCCCTACACCCGAAGTCAACCCGGACGGCTGAAACAGGCGGCTTCCCGTCCAGCTGGCCGTGTTGTCCGTGGGGAACCGGAAACGCCAGATCTGGCCCTTCAGGTCGCCGATGTAGACCGTGTCGATGAAGCCGTCGAGATCGGTGTCGACAGCCGCGGGGGCCCCCGGCATGGCATAGTTCAGGTACGTGGGGTTGTCCGCACGCGTGTAGCTCCACAGAACGCTGCCGTCGGTCAAATCGATCACGAAGAAGCCCTTTCCCCGCTTGTCGCAGTCCGTCCCGACGCCGTCGTAGGGGTTGCAGGCCGCCCAGTTGTGCCCGCCCCCCATGAAGCCGACCCACTTCTCGTTGCCGCCTACCTTCACCCGCCCGATGGTCATCTTGCTGTAGGGGTCACCCAGATAGGGGGCCTGGGCGGCGGTCGGTGTGATCCGCCACCGGTAGACCGGGTTCAGGGTGTCGGTGATGTCCAGGGCGTAGTAGCCGCAGTAGTGGGGACGCGTCGCGTCGTAGACAAGGCTGAAGTCGCTCAGGCAGTCCGGCGACGAGCTCCAGAGGTTGGGGTCGGCGCCGCGGCCCAGCCCGAAGACGAGCAGGGTTTTCCAGTCCGCCGCCGATTTCGTCGTCCCTGTCCCCGTCCCCAGCCACACGTCGGCCACCGAGATGGGCCCGTCCACGAAATAGACGTGGGGCATGCCCGCCGGGTGCGAGGCGTGCGCGATCTGTCTCAGCTTGGGGACCACGCTCGGCGGGATGAAGCTCCAGGCCTCGGAACCGTCGGAGGTCTTGAAGGCGTGAAGCTGGCCGTCGTTGGCGCCGGCCAGAACGATCCTCTTGCCGTTGGCGGAGGAGCGGATGCGGTTCGCACGGTGCGTGGCAAAGGCGTTGGTCCCGTCGTTGGTGTCCTTGAAATAGTAGGACGGCGTCCCGACGGTCACGGGATTGGCCCGGAAGACGTCGCCCAGCTTCCAGTTGTCCTTGTTGTACGTCGGCTCGCCCCGGACGTAGCCGACGACCTCATTGCGGCGCGTGTCGTTCTCGACGCCCAGGTCCGTGGACGTGATGTTGGCCGTCGTAAAGTCGATGAGCGAGCCCCCCTTGTAGGTCTTGATGGTCCGCGTGGCCGGGTCCCGGGCCTGGAGGATCTGCCCGGCATCCCAGATGGCGCTCCCGACGGTGCCGTCGTTGAGGATCTGGTACTTGCGCAGGTGCCCGAGCCACATGGGGTCGTTGTTCACAGGCTGGAAGGACACCTCGTAGAGGTAGTTCTCGTCGGTGAGGCGCGACGAGGCCACGGAAGACTGGGAAAAGGAGTAATTGGCCTCGCGGATGTAGTTGATGGCCTCCCGCAGTCCCGCCTCGAGCTCCGTGGCGTTCCCGGCCAGGAAGGCATAGCCTGAAAGAGGCGTGTTGCCCGGGTCGTTGGACGTGGCAAAGCACTGTGTGCTCGTGTCGTCGCATATCCCGACCGTGGGGGAATCGGCACAGGGGTCTGCCTCGAACAGGCTGGGGTTTAGGGCCGTCTTGTCGCCTGCGTTGGGAACCAGGGGGTTGTCGGTCCCGCCGTAGTAGGCCATCCAGTTCAGGGTGTTCTTCTCGATGTCGGGCATATTGGCGCCGAAGCCGATGACGAAGAGCTTGTAGCCCGCGTCGGCCAGGGCCTTGGCCCGGGCCACGGAGGCCCGCCTGCGCTTGTACTGAGTGCGGTCCGTGTCGTTGACGGCGGCCCCGCAGTACATCGTGTCTGCCCCGTCGGACAGGAGGATCGCGAATCGCTGACGGCAGTTCTTGTAGGTGTCGGCGGCTTTCTTCGTGTCCAGGGTCGTCTTCGTGCTCTCCAGGGCCAGGGCAAGGGGCGTGGCCCCCGTCACCACGGACGTCTGCATCTGGGCGGCGATGCACTTGATGTCGCCGGGGTTATACCAGGTCAGGTTCGTGCAGGCCGTGTATGTGCTGTACGGGGCCCCGCAGTAGGTGTTGCGGTAGGAGTTGCCGATGGGCTTCCACTCCTGGTAATAGCCGCCCTGAAACTTGCCAAAGCCGAAGCGGATATTGAGGCTCGTGTCGTCGTCGGTGAAGATCTTGCCGTCCTTGTTGTCGTCGAGGAGCTTGTAGAGGACGTCCCTCGCGATGAGGTAGCGGGCGCAGTTGGTGCTGTAGCCCGGCATCTCGGTGCTCGTGTTGTAGAAGGGGCCCGAGCAGGTGGGGTTGCTGTACAGCTTGAGGACCGCGTTGACGCAGTTGTAGGTGTACGGGGGGGTGTAGCTCGTCCTGAAATCGTTGTAGGTCGGCAGGCTCTGGTTGGCCACGCAGTCGCTGCTCTTGTAGTAGCAGGAGTTCGCGCCGCCCGGGCAACGGAACACGTCCCCCGGCGGATTCCACTTCATGCTGCCCGACATGTCGAGGACGATCATGGCCTCGGGGGCCACGTTGGTGAAGAGCCCCGTCTCGGAGCAGCTCTCGTCGGTCGTGCAGGTCTGGGCGAAGGCGATGCCCGCGCTGCAGAAGAGGGCAATCAGGATCGTGCAGAAAGCACTGCGTGGTGCCGTCATGGTTTGCTCCCCTAGCGGGACATGGTGCCCATCTCGACGGGGCCGTGGCCGAGGCCCGCCTCGATTGTCATGCTCGTGTTGTAGGCCGTGTTGCGCCCGGTGATCCGCGCATCGTAGCGCGCCTGCCCCCAGGTCTGGGAGCCGCCGATGGAGAATCCCGGCAGGGGGATCTGGGCCGGGCCCGTCGTGGGCTCGGTGGGCTGCTCGATCGTGTACTGCGTGTTCGGGTCGCCGCCCCCGCCGACGGGCTGGTTCGTCACGGTGACGGCGGCTAGGTTGGCGGGGTCGAAGTTGACGGTCAGCCAGTGCAGGCCCGCCTCGGCGGCGTTGACGGCTTTCTTGTCACCCACGGACCGCATGCTCACCCGGATGTCCCCCGTGGAGAGGTTCAGGGCGACGATCCCCACGGCCAGGAGAATCAGGTTGGCCAGCAGCGCGGCCAAGAGGGCAAAGCCTGTTTCGTTTCTTCTGCGTTTCATGCGTACCCGTCCTTCATCAGAATTGAATCCCGTGGTTGCGGGGGATGACGCTCGTCGAATAGGCCATCCGCCTCGGCTGGCCCGTGCTCGGGTCGACGTCGGCCGACTGCACGAGGAGGGCAATCTCGATGCGCCGGATCCGCGGGATGTCGTTGGGCAGGTTGGCGTGGGGGATCTCGGCGCCCGTGCCGTCGAAGTAGCGGAAGACGGGCAGCGCGTCGTTCACGACCTCGACGGTCCGGACCTCCGGCTGACCGGCGATGGGACCCAGGAAGGACATCTCGTTGGCCGGGTTGCGGCCGCCGGGGCAGCGGATGTTCTCCCGCGTGAGCCGGCGGTTCGCGGCGTCGTAGGCGTAACGGATGATCTCGCCGTCGTTGTCCCCGCACGTCCGGCTGGGGTTGGGCGACTCGATGTCCATCTCGACGGTGATCGACGTGGCCGTGGCCTCCTGAATGCCTCGCCAGTTCTGGTTGGCCGCCGCGTTGCAGGTGACCGGGTCGCGCCAAAGGTTCGGCTCGAAGGTGGAGTTGAAGGAGGCCATGCGGATCTCCGAGGCCATGAGCTCCAGGGCGGCCCGCGCATCCTGGTTCGTCGTCACCTTGCGCTCGATCCCCGTGGAGGAGCGCTGCCCCGACACGATCGCCGTCGAGACCGCCGCAAGCAGGACAAGCCCGACGGCGACGGCCATGACGAGCTCGGTGAGCGTGAAGCCCCTTGTATCGTTCAGCCGGTTCCTCATTGCCTGAAATACTCCTGTCTCGACACGATGGTGGTTTCCGTGATCCCCCGGGTGTTGCCGGGCCAGGTGACCTGCACCCTCACCGTCCAGGCGTTGGTGGCGCCCGGCAGCGGGGTGACCGTCGTGGCCACGGTGTAGGGCACGTCGCCTGCCTGCGGGGCCGCCTGGCTGCTGGCGTTGACCGTCCGGGTGCAGGGGCCGCCGACAAACAGGTTGCGCCCCGTGGCGTCACAGGCCGTGGCGAAGGTGTTGTTCGGGTTCATGATCCACAGCTCGCTCCGTTCCAGCTCACTCTGGAGGATGCCGGCGGCGCGGCCCATGAAATCGGAGCGGCCCGCTGCACTCCACGACGTGGGCTGCATCGACAGAAGCGCCATGATGCCCACGGCCGTGAGGAACAGCGTGATGAGGACCTCGACAATGGTAATCCCGCGGTTATTGCATCGTGTACGTGACATGGGCCCTTCCTGTCATGAGCACGGTGATCGTGCCTATGGAGTTGCGCGCATTGGCGATGCCGATCGTGGCCGCCGGTGCGGCTGACCCGCGGGGCTGGATCGTGACCGTGACGGCCGCCGCACCCCCGTTGACGCTCGTCATCCGGACCGTCCCGTACTCGTCGAAGGTCTTCGTCTCGTCGACGGCGGCCAGACCGTTGGCCGCGGCCGCCTGAATCCGGTACGTGTTGGTCGGGTCGGGGCTGTAGGTGACGGTGTACACCCTGTTTTCCGCCATCGCCCGGGCGCGCGCGTCGTAGAAATCGGAGGAGATCATCCGGGCCGCGCCTTTGAGCCTCGAGTTGTCCGACCAGCCCCGGTAGGACGGGACGGCGATGGCCAGCACGATGCCGAGCAGCACGAGGGTGATGAAGAGCTCCACGAGGGAGAAGCCCGAAGCCCCTCGTCCCGGTCGCGGCACGGCGGGTACCTGCTTCTGGAGTGTGACGCGTTGCGAATGTCTCATGACCTGTCGTTCTCTCGGTCCTTCCGGGTTTCGATTTCGCTGCCGGGTTGCCGATTCTCCCGCCGCATCGCAAAATCACCTTCAGTTCAGCAAGAAGCATGCCCGCATCGGCGCCTTCGATGACATCGTGCTCGTCCCTCATCGATGGGGCCGTCTGGCAGGAGAACGAAACCGGGCGGGGTGGAAATGGGATGGGAGCCTGCAACGCGCGTGCCCCGGAAGGGGCCCTTTGCGCCTCGTCTCGAAATCGAATGTCCTGCCCGGCAATCCTGCCGCCTTATCCTTCGATCGGACTTAGGCCAGTGATTTTGCGCCCCACCCTTTCGGATGGTTTGCCCTGATCAGGCCGTTTCCTGAAGGCGTTCGGAACCCGCGAACCGCACAACCCGGAAGCGGGTTGGAACTCCTCTGCATTCTTTTTCGGTCTGCGGGGGGTAAAACTTGAGGGGAAATTTCCACGATTTCGGCAAGGGCGGGACGGCTCAGGGAAGTGTGCGGAAAAGCACCAGATGCGTCAGCGCAGGGCCGACAAACAGGTACAGCACGGCGGCAATCGACAGGAAGGGCCCGAAGGGCACGGCGTATTTCATGTCCTTTCCCTTCAACGCGATGAGAACGACCCCGACCAGCGCCCCGAGGATGGAACTCGCAAAAACGACGAAGAAAAGGGATTGCCACCCCAGGAAGGCCCCGATCATGGCCAGCAGCTTGATGTCGCCCCCGCCCATCCCCTCCCGCTTGGTGAGAAGCTCGTAGCCCACGGCGATCAGGTAGAGAAACCCGCCACCGACCACGATGCCGAGAAGGGCGTCCCAGAAGCCGATCCCCATGAAGAAAACGGCCAGCAGGAGGAACACGGGGATGCCCGGCAGCGAGATCACGTCGGGGATGATCTGGTGGTCGAGGTCGATGAAAGAGATCACCACGAGCGCCGCCGCGAAGAGGAAGGCTGCGAGGTACTGCAGCCCCGGCCCGTAGAGCCACAGCAGGGCCAGGGAAAGCATGGCCGTCAGAAGCTCGACCAGCGGGTAGCGGGGGGAGATGGGCCCGCCGCAGTCCCGGCATCGGCCGCGAAGGATGAGCCAGCTCAGGATGGGGATGTTGTCGTAGACGCGGACGGGGCTTCCGCACTTCGGGCAGTGGGAGGCCGGGGTGATGATGGACTTCCCCTCGGGGATTCGCCAGATGCAGACGTTGAGGAAACTGCCCACGACGGCCCCGAGGACAAAGGCAACGACGCCCCAGAAAATATCCATTATTCAATCCGGTTCATGAACAGAAATCGTCGGCACACGACAACAGAAGGTGAGAGGTCAAGAGGGTAAGAAGGTTGGGGCATCGGCGATGAATCCCGTGTCACGCGACAATCCCAATGTCTCCCCTCTTCGTTTCTCACCTTCTTACCTTCTTATCTTCACCCGGACATCAGCCCTCACCCGTCCTTCCGGCCCCAGTCGTAGGGGATGTCGTTCTCGTGCGGGTGGACCCGGTATTCGTCAGGATCATCGTAGCGGTAGACGTCCGTCGGCACGTTGATCACGAGGGCCTCCTCCCCGGAGATGCACTTGAAGCCGTGAAAGACCAGCGGCGGGATGTGGATGAGGATCGGGTTGTGCTCGCCCGCGAAGAACTCGTTCACCTCGCCCTCGGTCGCCGACCCCTTGCGGCCGTCGTAGAGCACGATCTTCATCATCCCCTTGACGACGGTCATGTTGTCGGATTGCCGCTTGTGGTAGTGCCACCCCTTGACCACCCCGGGGTAGGCCGTCGTCATGTAGACCTGGCCGAATCTCTCGAAGAACTCGTCATCGGCCCGCAGCATCTCCATGAGCCGCCCGCGCTCGTCGGGAATGACCTTCAGTTTCTTGACCCTCACCCCGTCGATCATACCGCCTCCGGCGAGGCACAAGGCACCAGGCGTTGGGCATCAGACGATGCGGAATCGACGAGTTGTCTTTCCTGATGCCGCAAGCCTCATGCCTCATGCCTATTCGATTTTGTTCGCCCCCGTTTTGGCCACCATGTTGCCCGCGTACATCAGCGAGTCGAAGGTGCCCGCGTCGGACCACCACCCGTCGAGGATGTCCCAGGTGATGGTCTTCTCCCGGATGTAGTGGTTGTTCACGTCCGTGATCTCCAGCTCGCCGCGGTTCGAGGGTTTCAGCGTCTTGATCACGTCGAACACCGTGGCGTCGTACATGTAGATGCCGATGACGGCGTAGTTCGAGGCCGGCTGCTTCGGTTTCTCGTCGATGCGGACGATGCGGTCGCCCTCAAAGGCGGGCACGCCGAAGCGCTGGGGGTCCGGCACCTCCTTGAGAAGGATTTTCGCGCCCCGCTCCTGCCTCTTGAAGGCCTCGACGGCCCTGCGGATGTTCTTCTCGATGATGTTGTCTCCCAGGACGACGACGATCTTGTCCCCGTCGGCGAAATAGGCGGCCAGGTCGAGCGCCGCCGCGATTCCGCCCTCCCCTTCCTGGTACGTGTAGTTGAGGTGCTTGAGGCCGAACTCCTTGCCGTTTCCCAGCAGCTTCAGGAAATCGCCCGCGTTGTTCCCGCCCGTGACGATCAGGATCTCGTCGATGCCGGCGTTGACGAGTGTCCGGATGGGGTAGTAGATCATGGGTTCACGGTAGACGGGAAGCAGGTGTTTGTTTGTCACTTTGGTCAGGGGGTGCATGCGGGTGCCGAGCCCCCCCGCGAGAACGATGCCTTTCATCGGATCCTCCATTTCTGTCCCGGGGACGAAAACTGCGGCTATATACCACATCCCAGCGGCGGGGAGTAGAGGAAAACACGGGCGACGGCATTACGGAGCCTCCGCCCACGCGTTTTCATCTTGTGCAGGAGACCCTGCTTTTGTATAGTAACGTGTTGTCACGCACAATACGGCTTGACGAAATACTGCAAGGGTTATTCCATTCCGAACCGAGCGACTGCGTGAATTGGGCATGACCGATGAACACTACATGAAGATGGCGCTGGCCCTGGCGAGGAGGGGAGCCCCGTGGGCATGCCCGAACCCGCTCGTGGGGGCGGTGATCGTGAAGGACGGACGCATCATCGGCAAGGGCTACCACCGGTGCTGCGGCGAGAACCACGCCGAGATCAACGCCATCGAGAGCGCCACGGAGCCCATCCGCGGCTCGACGGTCTACGTCACCCTCGAGCCCTGCTCGCATCACGGGAAAACCCCGCCCTGCGCCGACCGCCTGGTGCAGGAAAAGCCGGCACGGGTCGTGATCGGGACGATCGACCCCAACCCGGTCGTCTCGGGACGGGGGATCGCGATGCTGAAGCGCCACGGGATCGAGACGCGCACGGGCGTCCTCGAGGAGGCCTGCCGGGAGCTCAACGAGGTCTTCTTCAAGTTCATCCGGACCCGGATCCCCTTTGTCACGCTGAAATTCGCCCAGTCCCTCGACGGGAAGATCGCGACCGCCACGGGCCATTCCCGGTGGATCAGCTCCGAGCCGTCCCGGGTCTACGCCCATCGCCTGCGGAGCCTGCACGACGCGATTCTCGTGGGCTCCGGCACGATCGTGAAGGACGACCCGGAACTGACCTGCCGCCTCGTCAAGGGACGCGACCCCCTTCGCGTCGTCGTGGACTCGACGCTGAGGATCGGGCCGGGGGCGCGGGTTCTGCAGGACCAGCAGCGCGCGCAGACCCTGATCTTCACCACGTCCGCACACGATCGGAAAAAGAGGTCGCTGCTCGCCGATCGCGGGATCGAGGTGCGGGTCGCCGGGCGGAAGCGGGTCGATCTCGCCGCGGTTCTCGAAGAGCTGGGCAGGCGGGAGATCTCATCGCTGCTCGTGGAGGGCGGGGCCGGCGTGCTGACCTCCTTCATCCGCGAAGGTCTTGCCGACCGGCTGATCGTCATCTCCGCCCCGAAGATTTTCGGCAAAGGGACGGACGCCATCGGCGATCTGGGCGTCAGGACCGTCGACCAGGCCGTTCCGATCGTCATCCGGCGGGTGTCACACAGGCACGGGGACATCATCGTCGACGCCCGCTTCATCCACGAGACGCACACGAAACCGAAATGAGAGGGGGCCCCGGCTTCATGTTCCTGCACCGCACCCGGTGCCCGGGCCCCGACACGCGAAATCCTCTATCTGCCCTGCCGGAGGCTTGCGCCTGATGCCCTGGTACGCTGTGCACACGAGAAGCCGCCACGAGAGCAAGGTCTATGACGGCCTCACCCTGAAGTCGATCCACGCCTTCCTGCCGAAGATCGAGACCTGGAGCCGCAGAAAGGACCGCCGGAAGAGAATCCAGCTGCCCATGTTCCCGGGGTACCTGTTCGTGGAGATGGCCACGGCCAGCAACCAGGAGCGTCTCGACATCCTGAAGACGCCCGGCGTGGTCAAGATCCTCGGGACGGCACGGGGCAACGTCCCCGTCCCTGTGCCGGATGAAAAGATCGATGCCATCCGGCGCCTCGTGGACTCCAAGGTAGAGGTCCAGCACTACCGGTACCCCAAGGTCGGGGAGCGTGCGCGGATTCTCGACGGGCCGTTCCGGGACATCGAGGGGATTGTCGTGAAGGCCGACCCCCGGAAGGATCTCTTCGTGATCACCATCGAAATCCTTCAGCGCGCCGTCGCCATCGAGATGCAGGGGTTTCAGGTGGAGAGGATCTAGGGAAAGGCCGGAATTGCGGGATGGACGGGAAGATTTTCCCCGTCTTCGCCCGCTACCCCGGTGTCCCATCATCCCGATACGCCTCCTGAAATGCCCCCATCGCCTCCTCCGCAAAGCGCTCCTCGCGCCCCCTGTACTTCGGCGAGTGGTGAAAGAGGACGAACCGCTTCACCCCCGCAAGCCCGGCAAGCCGCCCCGCCTGCCGGGCCGTCAGGTGATACTTCTCGCCGGCGCGCTCACGGTCTTCCTCCAGGAAACAGGCCTCGATGAACAGGACGTCGGCGCCCCGGGCGAACTCCACGATCCGGGCGCGATTGGCCGGACTGTCGATCACGTCCGAAACGTAGACGATTCTCTGCCCCGGCGTGATCTTCGTGACCCGCTCCTTCAGCTCGCCCAGCGGGAAGACCCGTTCGACCGTCCTGCGGTCCTCCCCTTTCCACCAGACGCGGAACAGGCTCTCAGCGGGCTCGTTGCGATGGATGCAGTCCTTCAGCGCATTGATCCAGGCGCCGCCGGGCAGCCCCATCTCGGCCAGGGCGTTCTTCTTGACGTTGACGCGGCGCTTCTCGTCCAGGCGGAAGGCCAGGCAGGGGACCTTGTGGTCGAGCAACACGGCATCCACCCGGTAGGCGTCGCGCTCCACGACCGTCCCGTCGGAGGTCTCGGCCTGCCTCTGCGCTTCGGGACGGAAGGCCTGTCGGCACGCAAACACCGCGGCCTCCCTGTGGCCGGGGTGTATCTCCGTTACCCACAGGCGGAAATCGTTTTCGTAGTTCTCCACGAGGTTCCAGGTGTAGGCCCTGAGCTTGCCTTCCACGTTGTCAATGAAGCCGGGCGGCCCGTAGAGAAACAGATGTTTCTCCCTCCCGAGGCACACGCGCAGCAGGTGATCGAAGCCGATGAAATGATCCATGTGGGTGTGGGTGACGAAGATGCGGTCCACCTTGAGGATCACGCGGGGCGGCAGCGCCTGGATATCGCCCAGGTCGAACAGGAGGGCCTCCCGGCGGTAACGGACGTCGAGCAGGACGACCGGGTCCCCGAAGGGGTCGTTGACGAGACGGGCGCTGAACATGGCAGCCTCTCGGGTTCTCCGCACGCAGACCGGGCTCTCCGACCGTACGGGAGCCCGGCGTGCCCGGACCGTTTTCTGTTTGTACTATGGCCCCCGCGGGCCGTCAAGGACAGGCGGCAGAAATCCCTTGACTTTCGAAGCCGAAAACGATTTATTGCGCAATTTGATCACCCTTTCCTGCGGAGGGAGAGAATGGCGAAAGGCCGCATCGTTATAGACCGGGAACGCTGCAAGGAGTGCCACCTGTGCATCCTGGCCTGCAAGGACGCCCTGATCGTCGCGACGGCGGAATTCAACTCCAGGGGCTACCACCCCGTGGCACCCAAAGACGGGGAGTCTTGCACCGGCTGCACGATGTGCGCCGTCATGTGCCCCGAGGCCGCAATCGAGGTCTACCGTGGATAAGATCCTGATCTCCGGAAACTGGGTCTGCGGGGAGGCTGCCATCCGGGCGGGCTGCCGGTTCTACGCGGGCTATCCCATCACGCCGCAGAACGAGCTCACCGAGTACATGGCCGAACACATGCGCCGGGTCGAGGGCGGCACCTTCATCCAGGCCGAGAGCGAAATCGCGGCGATCAACATGGTCCTCGGGGCCAGCGCCGCCGGCGCGCGGGCCATGACCTCCTCGTCGAGCCCGGGCATCTCCCTGAAGCAGGAAGGCATCTCCGCGCTCGCGGCCGACGAGCTTCCCGCCGTGATCGTCAACATGATGCGCGGCGGCCCGGGGCTCGGCAACATCCTGCCCTCGCAGGGTGACTACTTCCAGGCCACGCGCGGCGGCGGCCACGGGGACTACCGCACGATCGTCCTCGCCCCCTCGTCGGTGCAGGAGCTTGCCGACCTGACCATGGACGCCTTCGACCTGGCCGACGCCTATCGAAACCCCGTGATGATTCTCGGGGACGGCATGACGGGGCAGATGATGGAGCCCGTCGTCTTCGGAAAGCCGAGGCCGCGGCGCTACAGCGAAAAATACGTGCTCAAGGGGTGCGGCGAGGGCAAGAGCCGTTTCGTCCGGGGCCTCATCCTCGACGCCCTGCGGATGGAAGAGCACAACTGGAAGCTCGCGCGCAAGTACAGCGTCATCGCCCAGAAAGAGGTCCGCTTCGAGACCTTCCGGACGGGCAATGCGAAGCTGGTCATCATCGCCTACGGCATCGCGGCCCGGATCGCCAAGGGGGCCATCAACCGGCTGCGGGATTCGGGCTACAGGGTGGGGCTGATCCGCCCCATCACGCTCTGGCCCTTCCCGGCCCAGATCATCCGCGACACGGCGGAGCGGATCGGCAACTTCCTGGTCTTCGAGATGAGCGCTGGCCAGATGCTCGAGGACGTCAAGCTCGCCCTGGAGGGCCGCGCGCGGGTCAGCTTCTACGGGCGCCCCGGCGGGGTCGTGCCCACGCCGGCGGAGCTCGCCAAGGCCATCGTCCAGGAATACCAGAGGTAGAACGCCGATGAAAAAAGTCTTTTCCCGGCCCAAGTCGCTCAAGAACACCGCGTTTCATTACTGCGCGGGGTGCGGCCACAGCATCACGCACCGGCTCATTTGCGACGCCATCGACCAGCTGGGCATCCGCGGGATCACGATCGGCGTGCCCCCGGCGGGCTGCGCCGTGCTCGCCTACAACTACTTCGACGTGGACATGCTCGAGGCCCCGCACGGCCGGGGCTGCGCCGTCGCCACGGGCATCAAGCGAACGCTGCCGGACCGGGTCGTCTTCTCCTACCAGGGCGACGGAGACCTCGCCGCCATCGGCACGGCCGAGACCTTCCACGCGGCCAACCGCGGCGATAACATCACGGTGATCTTCATCAACAACGCCGTCTACGGGATGACCGGGGGACAGATGGCCCCGACGACCCTGCTGGGCATGACATCCACCACGTCGCCCCCGGGCCGGAGCGCAACCCTTGACGGGCACCCCATCCGCATGAGCGAGGTTCTGGCCGGGCTCGACGGGGTTCGCTACATCGAGCGCTGCGCCGTGAACACGCCCCGGAACATCCTGCGCGCCGGCCGGGCCATCCGGAAGGCCTTCCAGTACCAGATGGACGGTGTCGGGTTCACCATGATCGAGGTCCTCTCCCAGTGCCCCACGAACTGGAAGATGACCCCCGCCGAGTCCTGCCGGTGGATCGACGAGGTGATGACGAAGACCTTCCCCGTGGGCGTTATCAAGGACACCGGCAAGGGGGGGACGCATGCAGATTAAAACCGTCTTTGCGGGCTTCGGCGGCCAGGGCGTCCTCATGATGGGCTACAGCCTCGCCCACGCGGCCATGAACGAGGGCCTCCACGTCACGTACCTGCCGTCGTACGGCGCCGAGGTGCGCGGCGGGACGGCCAACTGCACGGTGGCCGTTTC
Organism: Syntrophaceae bacterium; assembly: GCA_013177795.1. Taxonomy (NCBI): domain Bacteria; kingdom Pseudomonadati; phylum Thermodesulfobacteriota; class Syntrophia; order Syntrophales; family Syntrophaceae; species Syntrophaceae bacterium. The sequence goes on from JABLXY010000001.1 coordinate 706,172, forward strand.
GGACGAGGAGATCGCCTCGCCCGTGGCGTCCCAGCCCGATTTCATCGTCGCCATGAACGGCCCTTCCCTCATCGCCTTCCAGACGAGAATCGCGCCCGGCGGTGCCTTTTTCCTGAACTCGTCCATCATCGAGGGGCGACCGAACCGGACAGACGTCACGCTCTTCGAGATCCCCGCGGCCGGCATCGCCTCCGACCTGGGAAACCCTAGGGTGCAGAACGTCGTGATGATGGGCGCCTACGTGAAGGCGACGAGGCTCGTGTCCGCCGACACCTATCTCAAGAGCCTCAAGTCGATCTTGGGGGACCGGAAGAAAGCGGCGATGGACATCAACCGGAAGGCCTTCTCGGCCGGCTACGAGTACATCGACTAAACCAGGGGAGCCCCTCGCTCATGACCATCAAGCAGATCTCCGTTCAGCTGGCGAACGTCCCGGGGCAGCTTGCGAAGCTCGTGGACATCCTGGACAAGGAGGACATCGGCGTCAAGGCGATCTCCGCGGCCAGCACCGCCGAGAGCAGCGTCGTGCGGCTGGTCGTCAACGACCCCGACCGGGCCGAGAGGGTCCTGGAGACCTTCGCGTTCACCTTCGAGGTGCAGCCCGTCCTGGCCGTCGAAGTGCCGTGCCACCCGGCGGGCATGAACGCCATCGTGAAGCCTCTCATGGACGCGGAGATCAACATCCACTACATCTACACGACCATCGAGCGCATCGGGAAGGAGACGATCCTGATCCTCGGCGTGGACGACCACGAGCAGGCCGGCGAGATCCTCAGGGAGAACTGGATCCGCTTCGTCGGGGAGCAGATCTACAACCTGTAGGCCCATGGCGCAAGGCTCACGGCGAAGGGCCCCGCCCTTCAAGCCGGCAGCCCTTTGCCTTGAATCCGATGCCGATCTCATCCGACAAGGAACAGGCCCTGCTGGAGCGCATGGCCCGCCTGGGGATCGCCGAGAGCGACCTCAGGGAGACCTTCGTCCGCTCCTCGGGTCCCGGCGGGCAGAAGGTCAACAAGACCTCGACCTGCGTGCAGCTCCTGCACGTCCCCACGGGGATCACCGTCAAGTGTCAGCGCGAACGATCCCAGGCCCTGAACCGCTTCCTGGCGCGCCGCCTTCTCCTCGACCGGATCGAAAAACTGCAGAAGGGTGTCGTCGAGGCCGAGAGGGAGCGCATCGAGAAGATCCGGCGCCAGAAGCGCAAACGCTCCCGGCGTGCCAAGGAAAAGATGCTCGAGGCAAAGCGCCGGCAGTCGGAAAAGAAGGGTCTGCGGGCGAAGGTCCCGCGGGACGGGGACTGAGGAGCAAAAAAAGGGGGAAAGAAGCCTCTTTTTATTTCGCTTCTTCCCCCTTTGTCCGATGATACCGGGGATATGATGATTTAACCAAGCAGCCTGATGATCGGGTTCGCGTAGAGAATCACGAGCGACACGACGAGGGCGTAGATCGCGACGGATTCCGTCATGGCCATACCGACCATCATGGTGAGCATGATCTTGCCCTGCGCCTCGGGATTTCTACCCACGGCATTGGATGCACCGCCGGTCGCCTGCCCGATGCCGAGTCCCGCCCCGATGGCGCCGAACCCCATCGCGATGCCGGCGGCGATCACGGAGCAGCCCAGGACAATCGCCCTCGTGTAGTCGACGCCTTCCTTCTCGGCGGCAAGGGCCAGGGACGCAAACCCGAACACGAACAGGACGGACAGCAGCGCTGCGAACATTTTCTTGGACCTCATTTCAACCTCCTCTCTGTCTTTGGATTGGAAACGCGTCATCTCTCTCTGAACGGCTCCGGCCCCTACGCCTCGCCCTTCGCTTCGCCACCCCCTTTCCGAAGGCGGAGCGGGCGGAATTGCGCGCCCGCTGCGGTTTTCGCGGACCGGCTCGACCGCGTACTTTATTAAAGAGATAAAAAAGAATTGTCAAGGACATTTTGACTGTGCTATCAGCCGGGCCGTGAGATGCAGGGAGACATTCCGGGAGGGGATCCCGCAGGCCATGGCGCATCGAGAAGACAGGAGTGAGCAGGAGCTCTTCAGGCAGCTGCAGGGCGATCTCCCCGTTGAAAAGCGGCCCTTTCGCGCCGTCGCGTCCCGAGCGGGAGGCGACGAGCAGACCGTTTTGGATGCGATCCGGGCCTGCCTGCGCGACGGCACGATCCGGAAATTCGGCGCCGTGCTGAGGCATCAGCGGGCCGGAATCACCCGCAACGCCATGGTGGTCTGGGCCGTGCCCCCACGGCAGGTCGAAGAGACAGGGGCCCTCCTCGCATCCTGCAAGGCGGTCACGCACTGCTACGAGCGGCGCCCGCACTTCCTCGGCCGTTACAACCTCTTCACCATGATACACGCCCGCGAAGGGACGATCGAAGGTCTCGTCGCGGAGATCGCCGCGCAGGCACGGATCCGCGACTACCTGGTCCTGCACAGCGAGGAGGAATTCAAGAAGAGCAGCATGGAGTACTACTAGGCGCAAGGCCAAGGGTTTATGGACAGCGGGATGAAGCCTTTTGCCTTTTGCCCCTTAGCTCTTTGTCTTACATAAAGGTGCCCTCATGAAGCGAACACGTTCTCTTGCGCTCTTCGAAGACGCCAAGAAATTGATCCCCGGCGGCGTGAACAGCCCCGTGCGGGCATTCGGCTCCGTCGGGTCATCCCCGTTCTTCGTCAGGAAGGCCTCGGGCTCGAAGGTCTGGGACATCGACGGGAACCGCTACATCGACTACGTCGGCTCGTGGGGGCCCATGATCCTCGGGCACGCCCACCCCGCCGTGGTCGCCGCGATCCGCAGGGCGGCGAAGCGGGGCACCAGCTACGGCGCCCCGACTGAAGCCGAGGTCGAGATGGCCGGGACGATCACGCGCGCCTTCCCCTCCATGGACCAGGTCCGGATGGTCAGCTCCGGGACGGAGGCGGCGATGAGCGCCATCCGGCTCGCCCGCGGTTACACGGGGCGCGAGAAGATCATCAAGTTCGAGGGCTGTTATCACGGCCATGCCGACTCGCTGCTGGTGAAGGCGGGCTCCGGCGTGGCGACGCTCGGCATCCCCGGGAGCCCGGGAATCCCGGCCGGGCTGGCCACGCTCACGATCACGGTCCCCTTCAACGACCTGGACGCCGTGAGGACAGCGGTTCGGAAGCACGGCAAGGAAGTCGCCTGTGTGATCGTGGAGCCCGCCGCGGGCAACATGGGGCTCGTCCCCCCCGCGCCGGGGTTCCTCGAAGGCCTGCGGGAGATCACCGCGGAGCGGGCGATCGTGCTGATCTTCGACGAGGTCATCTCGGGGTTCCGGCTGCGCTTCGGGGGCTTCCAGGACATCGCCGGGGTCCGTCCCGACCTGACCTGCCTCGGCAAGATCATCGGCGGCGGGCTGCCCGTCGGGGCCTTCGGCGGCAGGCGGGAGATCATGGAATCGCTCGCGCCGACGGGCCCCGTGTACCAGGCGGGAACCCTCTCGGGCAACCCCCTCGCCATGGCGGCTGGTCTGGCGACGCTCGGCGTTCTCGAACACGACGCGGACTACCGGGAACTCGATCGGAAGACCCGTCGTCTCTGCGACGGGATGTTGAAGCTGTTCCGAAAGAAGGGCATCGCCGTCACCCTCAGCCGGCGCGGGTCCATGTTCACCGTTTTCTTCACCGACCGCGCCGTGACGGATTTCGCATCGGCGCTGCGGTGCGACACCGGCCTGTTCGCCCGGTACTTCAACGCCATGCTCCGCCACGGCGTGAGCCTGCCGCCATCCCAGTTCGAAACGGCCTTCGTCTCCTTCGCCCATACGGAGGAGGACATCGACCGCACCCTCGAGGCCTGCGGGAAGGCCCTCTCCGAAATCTGATCCTCCCGACCCGGCCGCTGCCCGGCGGGGCTATTGTGTTGACAGCCCCACGGGCATCGTTTATGATTCGACCCTGCCTTCCAGCCGACGCGGCACGTTGGCGAGAATCAACCCTGTCAACCGGAGAAAACAGAAAGGGCGGTGTGGATGAAGCGGGCGTTCGTCACGGGCATCACGGGCCAGGACGGCTCCTATCTGGCGGAGTTTCTGCTCTGTAAGGGATACGAGGTGCACGGGCTGATCCGCCGCTCGAGCACGTTCAACACCGACCGGATCGACCACCTCTTCAAGGACCTTCATGACCCGTCGGCGCGTCTTTTCCTGTATTATGGCGACCTGTCCGTATCGGGACAGCTCACGGATCTTCTCCATGATATCCGGCCGGACGAAATCTACCACCTTGGTGCCCAGAGCCATGTACGGGTCAGTTTCGATATGCCCGAATACACGGGGGACGTGACGGGGCTCGGCACCCTTCGTCTTCTGGAAGCGGTCCGGAAGACGGGAATCAAGACCCGCTTCTACCAGGCCTCGTCGAGCGAGATGTTCGGCGCGGCGCCGCCGCCCCAGAGCGAGAGCACGCCGTTCCACCCCCGCAGCCCGTACGCCGCAGCAAAGGTCTACGCCTACTATCTCGTGAAGAACTACCGCGAGGCGTACAACCTCTTCGGGTGCAACGGCATCCTTTTCAACCACGAGTCCCCCCGCCGCGGCGAGACCTTCGTGACACGAAAAATCACCCGCGCCGCCACACGGATCAAGGTCGGCCTTCAGCAAAAGGTCTTCCTGGGGAACCTGCAAGCCAAGCGCGACTGGGGCTTCGCGGGCGACTACGTGGAGGCCATGTGGCTGATGCTCCAGCAGGACGAGCCGGACGACTACGTCGTGGCCACCGGGGAGACGCATTCGGTCCAGGAGTTCGCGGAGCGGGTGTTCCAGCGGCTCGGCCTCGACTGGAAGGCACACGTCGAGATCGACCCCCGCTACTACCGGCCCGCGGAAGTGGACGTCCTGCTCGGCGATGCCTCGAAGGCGAGGGCGAAACTGGGCTGGTCGCCGAAGGTGGGCTTTGAGCAGCTTATCGACATGATGGTGGAGAGCGATCTGGAGTTGGCACAGAAGGAAAAGACGCTCCGCGATGCCGGGTTTGCCTGCGAGCCGAAGCGGATCCTGTCCTGAACCGACGGAGGCGATCCCCGCATGGACAAAGACGCGAAAATCTATGTCGCCGGACACCGGGGCCTTCTCGGCAAGGCGCTCGTGCGCATGCTCCGCGAGCGCGGGTACGAAAATCTCCTGCTGCGCTCGAGTGCCGAGCTCGACCTGCGCCGCCAGGCCGACGTCGAGGCCTTTTTCGAGCAGGAGCGTCCGCAGGTCGTCTTCCTGGCCGCCGCCCGCGTTGGAGGGATCTGGGCGAACATGCACAACCCCGCCCCCTTCCTCTACGACAACGTGATGATCCAGACGAATGTGATCCACGCGGCCTGGCGGTTCGGAACGGAGCGCCTCCTGTTCGTCTCGAGCTCCTGTTCGTACCCGCGGATATGTCCGCAGCCGATGCGTGAAGAGTTTATCCTGACAGGACCGCCCGAGCCGACCAATGAGTCCTACGCGATCGCCAAGATCAGCGGCATGAAGATGATCGAGGCCTATCACCGCCAGTATGGCGTCCGGTTCTTCTCCGTCATCTTTCCGAATCTCTACGGGCCGGGTGATAATTTCGACCCCCGCGATTCCCACGTCATTGCCGCCCTCGTGCGCCGATTCCATGAAGCGGCGGCGGGCAATCGCCCCGAGGTGGAGATCTGGGGCACCGGCAGGGCCCGCCGGGAGTTCCTCTACGTCGACGATGCGGCCGATGCCTGCCTGTTCTTCATCGACCGGCTATCGGGCGGAGAGGCTGTCAACGCGGGTGCCGGGTCGGACGTGTCCATCGGGGACCTGGCCGGTTTGATCGCAAGGATTTCGGGGTACCGGGGCCGCCTGATTTTCGATCCGACGAAACCGGACGGCATGCCGCAGAAGCTGCTGGACGTCAGCAACATCGAGCGGCTGGGATGGAAACCCCGGGTGGGCCTCGAGGAAGGTCTACGGAAGACATGCGAATGGTACGCGCGACACGGGGCCGCCGGGGAGAAACCATGACGCTCAGGGTCAGGATCGGCGACATCCGCATCGGTGAGGAGGAAAAGGCCTCCGTTCTGGAATCCCTCACGGAGGGTCAACTTTCGGAAGGCCGCAAAACCCGGGAGTTCGAAACGCGCTGGGCCCGGTACATCGGGACGAAACACTGCGTTGCCCTCAACTCTGGCTCCTCGGCACTCCTCGCCGGACTTCTCGCCCTGATCCACGACGATCGTCGGCCGAAGATCCGGCCCGGATGCAAGGTCATCACCTCCCCCGTCACTTACGTTGCCACGAGCAACGCCATAGTCCTGGCGGGCATGCAGCCGGTGTACGTCGACATCGATCCCCGCACCTTCACGCTGGACACCAACCAGGTGGAGGACGTTCTCCGCAGAAGCCGGGGCGCTCACGCCCTCCTGTTGCCCGTGCACCTCATGGGCTACGTCAACGACATGGACGCCCTCAACGAGGTGTCGCGCCGATTCGGCCTGTCCGTCTTCGAGGACGCAGCACAGGCCCACGGCTCTCTCTACAAGGGTCGCAAGGCGGGTTCGCTCTCGGATCTTGCCGAGTACTCCTTCTACATCGCCCACAATATCCAGGTCGGTGAGATGGGCGCCGTCGTCACGAGCGACGAGCGGCTCTGCGGGCTCATCCGGAGAATCAAGGCCAACGGGCGGCTTTGCGATTGCCGGATCTGCCGCCGGCCGGCGGGGAAATGCCCGCACAGCGGTGCGGGGCTGGACCCCCGGTTCACTCACGACCTCATCGGCTTCAATTTCAAAACGTCCGAACTCCACGCGGCGATCGCCGTCCCCCAAATCGGCAGGGCCGACGCCATCATCCGGGCTCGTCAGTCGAACGTGCGCACCCTCAACGAGAGACTGGAACCCTTTTCGGATATCTTCCAGCTGCCGCCCTACTCGGATGAGGTGAGTTACCTTGCCTATCCCCTGATCGTCAAGGACCGCCGATGGTCCAGGGAAAAGATCATGCGGGCGCTGGAAAAGGCCGGCATCGAGACGCGGCCCCTGTTCGGCTGCATCCCCTTGCAGCAGCCGGCTTACCGTTTTTTGAAGGAACGGTACGAGGGTAGACTGCCCAAGGCCGAGTTCGTGGGCAAAAACGGATTTTACATCGGCTGCCATCAGTACCTGAAACAAGAGGACCTCGATTGCGTGGAGGAGGCCTTCCACAGCCTTGTCCGCAAGGGCCCCTGAGAGTCATGTAACCGGCCAGAATCGTTAGAATATTCTCTGTACCGTCGTCATACCTGCGGTAGCCTATTTTTATTGACTTCCGGCCGTCGGTATGGTATAGCGCCCGAGGTTTCGATGAGAGAGGCAGACAAGGAATCGAAGAAGTCCATGATGCAGGCGGCCTATGCCAGCACCTTCGGCATTGCGCTGGTCCTGGGCATCTTCGGGGGAATCCTGATCGGGGCCTGGCTCGACAGGCTGCTCGACACGGGGCACAAGTTCTCCATTCTCTTCCTTCTCGTCGGCGTGTTCGCTGGGTTCCGGAGCCTCTACGTGTGGATCAAGAACACGTTCGAGGACAGCTACGAAGAACCGATCATCAGGCGGCTGAAGGATGAACCCCACCGGAAAAGACCTCCTGCAAAGAAAAATTGAGATCCGGAATCTCATCATCCTGGGCCTGCTGCTCTTCGCCAGTCTTCTCATCATGCCCTGGCGCTTCACGCTGGGGATTCTCGTCGGCGGCATCATCAGCATCGTGAACCTTCATTGGCTCGGGCGGGATCTGCGCGTTATCTTCTCCACCCTCTCGGGCAGGGCGAAGTCGGCCATGATGATCCGTTACTACATCCGCATGGCCGTGACGGCGGTGGTCCTCTACTTCATCATCACCGGGCTGCCCGTGGACATCATCGGCCTGCTCGTGGGCCTCTCGCTCGTGGTCATCAACATCGCCGTCACGGCGATTCTCGAGTCTCAAAAAAAAATTCTTCCGGAGGAGGCTAGCTGACCGATATGCATGCCTTTTTGTTCCTGCACAACAAGTACATCCCCGATCATGTGACCTACACGATCCTGGTCATGGCCATCCTGGCCCTTCTGGGGTTTCTCGCCACACGGCGCATGGACATTTACCCCAACAGGGTCCAGAACGTGATGGAGGTCTTCGTCAACGCGTTCCACAACCTCCTGGTCGACACGATGGGCGAGCACGGCAAGCGGTTCTTCCCCCTGATCGCGACCATCGGCTTCTTCATCCTCTTTTCGAACCTCATCGGCCTCATCCCCGGATTCGAGTCGCCCACGGCCAGCCTGAACACGACGGTGGCCATGGCGCTCGTCGTCTTCTTCCTGACGCACATCGTCGGGGTGCAGGTGCAGGGCCTGAAGTACTTCAAGCAGTTCCTGGGGCCCGTCTGGTGGCTCATCCCGCTCATGATGCCCATCGAGATCATCAGCCACCTCTCCAGGCCGCTGTCGCTCTCGGTCCGGCTCTTCGGAAACATCCAGGGCGGCCACATCGTCGTGGCGGTCATCTTCGTCCTCGTGCCGCTTCTCGTGCCCCTGCCCATCCTGATTCTCAAGATCCTGATCTCGGTCATCCAGACGCTCGTCTTCATGCTGCTGTCGATGATGTACATCGCCGGCGCCATGGAGGAGCATCACTAGAATACGGACCCAAGGCGGGTGGCAAAGGGCGAAAGGCAAGCAAAACACCTCCGGAAACGACAAAGGGTCGGGAGCATCTCCCGACCCTTTTTTATCGAAACGAATCCCCCTCTATGGGGGATTTTCTTGCTGCTTGTTGTTTGTTCCTCAGAGGCTCATGACGTAGTCGTGAATCGCCTTGGCCGCCTTGCGGCCGGCGCCCATGGCCAGGATGACCGTGGCCGAGCCCGTCACGATGTCGCCGCCGGCCCAGACCCCCTTGCGGGTCGTCTCGCCCGTCTCGTCCTTCGTCACGATGTAGCCCCAGCGGTTGGTCTCGAGGCCCGGGGTCGTCATGGGGATCACGGGGTTGGCCATCGTCCCCACGGAAACGACGACGGTGTCGACGTCGATGGTGAACTCCGAGCCCTTGACCACGACGGGCCTTCGCCGCCCCGACTCGTCGGGCTCGCCCAGTTCCATCCGCTGGCAGACCATCTGCTTCACCCAGCCCTTCTCGTCGCCGATGTACTCGATGGGGTTCGTGAGGAACTTGAACTGCACCCCCTCCTCCTCGGCGTGGTGGACCTCCTCGGCCCGGGCCGGCATCTCGGTCTTCGTGCGGCGGTAGATGATGTAGGCTTTTTCCGCCCCGAGGCGAAGCGCCGTCCGGACGGAGTCCATGGCCACGTTCCCGCCGCCGATGACGGCCACGTTGCGCCCCCTGGCGATGGGCGTGTCGAACTCGGGGAAGCGGTAGGCCTTCATGAGGTTCGAGCGGGTGAGGTACTCGTTGGCCGAGTAGATCCCGGAGAAGTTCTCGCCCGGGATGTTCATGAACACGGGCGCCCCGGCGCCGACACCGAGAAACACGGCGTGGAACCCCTCGGCGAAGAGATCGTCGATCGTCTTGAGCCTGCCGATGGCCGCGTCGGTCACGATCCTCACGCCCAGCTTCTGCAGGTACTCCACCTCGGCATCGACGATGCTCTTGGGGAGGCGGAATTCGGGGATCCCGTAGATCAGCACGCCCCCGGCCTTGTGCAGGGCCTCGAAGATCGTGACCTCGTGCCCCATCTTGACCAGGTCGCCCGCGATGGTGAGCCCCGCGGGCCCCGCCCCGACGACGGCAATGCGCTTTCCCGTCGGCGCGGGGAGCGCCGGGATCTCGACCGTCCCCGCGTTGCGCTCGTAGTCCGCGACGAACCGCTCCAGGCGCCCGATCGCGACGGGGTCCCACTTCTTGCCCAGGACGCAGAGCTTCTCGCACTGGTCTTCCTGCGGGCAGACCCGGCCGCAGACGGCGGGCAGGCAGTTCGTCTCCTTGATCTTGCGCGCGGCCCCCAGGAAATCCCCGTCGGCCACGAGCCGGATGAACCCCGGGATGTCGATGTCCACGGGGCACCCCGTCACGCAGCCCGGCTTCTTGCACTGGATGCAGCGCCGGGCCTCCAGCATGGCCGTCTCGGGGGAATACCCCAGGGGGACCTCGTCGAAATTGCCGATCCGCACCCGGGGATCCTGTTCCGGCATGGGCTGCCGGGGGATCCGCTCCTTCTTGTCCTTCTTTTCCGTCTTGTCCTTATCGGTCATGGTCTCCGCACCTGCAACGTTCCCTGGCTTCCTGTTCCTGCTTTGCGTACATCTGGAGCCGGCTCATCAGGAGCCCGAAATCCACTTCGTGGCCGTCGAACTCGGGGCCGTCCACACAGGTGAACTTGGTCTTCCCGCCCACGGTCACCCGGCAGGCCCCGCACATGCCCGTGCCGTCCACCATGATGGGGTTGAGGCTCACGATCGTCTTGATCCCGTGGGGGCGCGTCACGTTGGCCACCACCCGCATCATGGGCACCGGGCCGATGGCAAAGACCCGGTCGATCTTCGTCCCCGCGGCGATGAGGTCCCGCAGCACGTCGCTCACGAAGCCGTGGTAGCCGTAGCTGCCGTCATCGGTCGTGACGTGCAGCTCGTCGCTCACGCTGCGGGACTCCTCCTCGAGGATCAGCATCTTCTTCGTCCGGGCGCCGATGATGGAGATGACCCGGGTTCCCTTCTCCTTGAGGGCCTTGGCGATGGGGTAGAGCACCCCGATGCCCACGCCGCCGCCGACGCAGACGGCCGTCCCGATGCCCTCGATCTCCGTGGGGTGCCCCAGGGGCCCCAGGACGTGCTGAATGACGTCCCCGGGCTCGAGCCGCGCGAGCTGGTCCGTCGTCTTCCCGACGACCTGGTAGATGATCGTCAGCGTCCCCTTCACGGGGTCCGAGTCGACGATCGTCAGCGGGATGCGCTCCCCCCTGTCGTCGATCATGAGGATGATGAACTGTCCGGCCCTGCGCTTCCTCGCGATCTCGGGCGCCTCGAAGACCGTCTTGACGATGTTCTCGGAGAGAACGACCTTTTCCGTGATCCGGTGCAATGCCCGCGTCCTCCTTCCAGAGACGAAGTTGCGAAAATGCGAAGGCGAGGGAGTTGGAGAACCCGCTCACCCTGTGCCCGCACGAAACGGCAAAACGATTTTGACGCTCCGGCCTTTGTCGCGGCGTAAACCCCCGACGACGGATTAAAAAAGAGGGAGCCTGAAGGCTCCCCCTTCGCGCCTTCTGCCTGTGCCCCCGTCAATATTCCTTGGTCAGCTTGTCGAGCTCGGCCAGGCTGAAGACGGGGCCGTCCTTGCAGACGTACTTGCTGCCCACGTTGCAGCGGCCGCACTTGCCGATGCCGCACTTCATGCGCATCTCGAGGGACGTGATGATGTTCTCCTTCGAGAACCCGAGGTCGAAGAAAACGGGCAGCGTGAAGCGGATCATGATCGGGGGGCCGCAGATGACCGTCACGGCGTTCTCCTTGCTCGGGGCGACTTCCTTGCAGACCGTGGGGACGAACCCCTCGCGGCCCTTCCAGGTCGCGTCGCCCTTGTCGACGGTGACGTGCAGGTCGATGTCGCCGCGCTTGCCCCAGGCCTCCAGCTCGTCCTTGTAGAGCAGCAGCCCCGGGGTCCGGGCGCCGTAAACAACGGTGATCTTCCCGAAGCGTTTGCGGTTCTCCTCGAAGATCATGTAGTTGATGAGCGACCGCAGGGTCGTGAAGGCGAAACCGCCCCCCACGACGACGATGTTCTTCCCCTCGAGATACTCGATGGGCCAGGAGTTGCCCAGGGGGCCGCGGACGCCCATGAGGGTCCCCTCCTCCATCTCGTGCAGGGCCGTCGTGACCACCCCGGCCTTCTGGACGGTGAACTCGATGTATCCCTTCTGGGTGGGCGACGACGCGATGCCGATGGGCGACTCGCCCTTGCCGTACACGGACAGCTCGGCAAACTGGCCGGGGATGTACCGGAAGCGCTCCTCGTCCTCCTTGTTCACGAAGGCCAGGCGGAAGGTCTTGATGTCCTTCGTGTCCACCTCCGTGATGATCTTGATGACCTCCACGGGCATGGGCACGTAGGGGTTCTCGGCGGTGATCTGCTGCAACGGCTTCTGCATCGGAGGCTCTCCTCTAATCCTGGAGTTTCGAGATGTCGTCGACGATCTTGCGGATGTCGATGTTCACGGGACAGGCCATGACACAGCGCCCGCAGCCCACGCAGGCGATGGCGTCGAAGTTGTCCACGTAGTACTTGAACTTGTGCATCAGGCGCTGGCGCCAGCGCTGCTTCTGGCTCGTCCGGGGGTTGTGCCCCGAGGTCTCCAGCGTGAACAGGGGGAACATGCAGGAGTCCCAGTTGCGGATCCGCACCCCGTCGTCGCCCTTCACCTCGTCGCTGATGTCGAAGCAGTGGCACGTCGGGCACATGTACGTGCAGGTCCCGCAGGCCAGGCACTTGCCGGCGATCGTGTCCCAGAAGGGGTGCTCGAAGATCACATCGAGGATCGGCTTGACGGCCCGCCCGGGGATCTTCCTCCTGATCTCGGCGGCGGACTGCTCGGCGATGGCCTGCTTCTTCGCCTCGGCGGCGGCATCGGCGGATGTCGCCTCGCCGAAGTAGGACGCCAGGGCCTCCCCCTTGGGCGTCAGGAACTCCACGAGCCAGTTCTCGCCGAGGTCCGTGAGCTGGATGTCGGATCCCTGCGTCGAGGTGGGGCTGCCGTCCACGGAGGTGCAGAAGCACGCCGCGTAGGGGGGGTGCACGCAGGCGAGCGAGATGACCGTGCCCTTTCTGCGCTTGTCGATGTAGTAGGGGTCTTTCCACTTCTCCTGGTCGAAGAGCATGTCCAGAAGGGCGAAGCTGCGGGCATCGCAGGGCCGCACGCCGAAGAGCACGAACTCCTTGGCGTCGGCGGGAAGGGCGGCAAAGACCATCCCCTTGGGGCTCCGCGTGTACTTCATGAGAAGCTCCGAGTGGGGGAAGAAGACCTTCTTCGGCGCGTTTTTCGTGTTGGCGAAGGAGGTGAGCGGCTCCATCCCCGGCTCGAGGATCTTGAACAGGACGTTGTCCTCGTCCTTCACCGGCGCGTAGACGGGTTTGTCGGTGGCCATTCTCTTCACGATGCCGGTCAGTTTGTCCTTCTTGAGCAGTTTCTTTTCCATGGCGTTCCTTGTGTGAGAAATTCTGCTTCCCCTTGCTTCCGGGGGCGGTTTTGCGTCCCTACATCAGCTTCAGCGACTGCACGAGCGGCATGGGGTCGGTGATATGGAGCTTGAACCACTTCTCCGGCCCGGGCAGGCCCATCGCGAGCGCCAGCAGCTCCGTGAAGTAGAAGACCGGCATCTTCAGCCCCGCCTCGGCCCGCATGTCGAGGTTTGCCATGCACAGGGGGCAGGCCGTCACGATGCAGTTGGCCCCGGCCTCCTTCGCCATCGAGGTGAGCTTGTTGACCATCTTGCCCACGATGTCGGTCCGGCTGATGGAGAGGCTGCCGCCGCAGCAGTCGGTCTTGAAGGACCATTTCCTCACGTCGGCCCCGCAGGCCGCCAGAATTTTGTCGAGCAGCACGGGGTTCTCGTAGTCGTCGAACCGGCAGACCTCGGGCGGCCGCAGGAGCAGGCAGCCGTAATAGGGTACGGGCTTGAGCCCCTCGAGCCTCTTGACGACCTTCCTCTCCAGGGCGTCGAGGCCGATGTCATTGGCGATGATGTCGATGGGGTTCCGGACGGCAATCCCGTCGGTGTAGGTGCCCCCGATGATCGCTTCGATCTCCGCCTTGAGGGCCTTGTCCTTCTCGAGGTGGTGCTGGGCCATCTTGAAGCGGTTGAAGCAGGCCGCGCAGGGGATCATGACGTCGAGCCCCTTCTTCTGCGCGATCATCAGGTTGCGGGCCGGCAGCGCCACGGAGAGCTTGTAGTTCGTGCTGTGCGCCGACGTCGCCCCGCAGCAGGACCAGTCGTCGATCTCGTGGGTCTCGATGCCCAGGGCACGGCTCACGGCCTCGATGGACTGACTGTACTCTTTTGCCGTTCCGTGCGCGGAACAACCGGGATATAAGGAAACCTTCACGGAATGCCTCCTGTGCTCATGGCTGAGGGCTTGCGGCTGACGGCTCACGGTCGGGAGAAAAATCCCGGGTTCTGTCCCCTGCGCCGTATGCCTTGCGCCTCATGCCCGTTTTACGCCGTCTTCGTCCTTTCGAATATCTTCCGGACGGAAGCCACATCCTTCGTCTTCGGGGCGAAGATCGAGAGCTTCCCCTTCGTGAACATGTTCAGGCCCAGGGCCATGTCGGAGAAGAGATCCCCGGACTTGAGCTTGTAGTTCACCATCATCAGGGGCTCGTTCAGCCGTCCGCCCGACCGGATGCTCGACAGGAAGGCCTGGTGGAAGGCGAGCACGCTCTTCTCCTTCACGGCCTTGCCGCTCTCGAGGGCCATTTGCCTCAGCACGTCCATCATCCGCGCGATGTCCACCTCGTTGGGGCAGCGCGTGATGCAGGTCTCGCAGGAGGCGCAGAGCCAGATGGTGGAGCTTCCCAGGACCTCGTCCTTCTTGCCCATCTGGATCATCTTGATGACCTTGTTCGGGTTGTGCTCCATCACGAACGCCATGGGGCAGCCCGCCGTGCACTTGCGGCAGTGGTAGCAGCGCTGGATGGGAACCCCGTCGATCCTCTCGTTGACCTCGTCCAGAAACGTTTTCATGTCTTCTCCGTCTTTCGGTCTTTTCTTCTCCTCTTCCCTTTTTCCCCTCTCACCCTCTGCAATCAGTGCCCGCCGCCCCCCGGGTTGTAGATGAACTCCTCCTTGTCGTCCATTCTCTGATCCTGCAGCGGCGCCGGGAAGTCGATCTTCTCGCCCGCCCTCTGGTTAAACAGCACGAAGCAGTCCTTGTCGAGCTTCTTGAGGAACTTCCGCAGGTCCACGCCCATGGGGCAGACGCTGATGCAGGAGCCGCAGTCCACGCATCGGCCCACCATGTGGTACATGCGCATGAACTGGAAGACCTGCGTGTCCGAGGGGTCCTCGCTGATGCCCACCCACTGGGGCATGCTCTGCTCGGCGAAGCAGACCCGGCAGTAACACGACGGGCAGGCCTGGCGGCAGGCGGCGCAGCGGATGCACTTGGCCATCTCCTTGGTGAAGTAGGCCCAGCGCTCCTCCGGGGTGAGCTTCTCGAACGCGTCGACGTCCGCGTATTCCGCCGCCGGGTTCATGGCCGGGGCGGGCTCGCCGAGCATGAGGTCCGAGATGACGGGGTTGTTGAACCGGCAGGTGACGCAGTTCTCGGCCAGGACGTCCTTCACGGGGATGGTTTTCTCGCCGCCGGCGGTCTTGATCTTCAGATTGGCGCCGTCGAGGGACCCCTCCAGGATGTCCTCGCCGCCCAGCTTCGCGGCCAGCGCCTTGCGGTCCACGTAGCCCGTGCAGGGGACGCCGAGGATCGAGATGTCGAGGCGCTCGTACTGCCGCTCCTGCAGGTGGATGACGAGCGAGCGCGAGGTGCAGCCCTTCGTCACGACGCCGACGACCTTCCGCTTGCGGTCGTCGGGCTTGAGGCGCTTCTGGGAGTCCTTGTGGGCGCTGATCAGGTCGTGCACGTACTTGGCGAGGTTGTGCTGGCAGAAGGCGTTCCAGACGAGCTTGTCCGCTTCCTCGGGGGTCGTGATGAACACAGGGGTCGCCGTGAGCGGCAGGGTCCCCGCCTCGTATCCCACGATGACGTCCACCTTCTTGTCGGCCAGGAGCCTCTTCGCCTCTTCCCGCAGCTTCTTCTCTACTTTTTCCACGTTCCCGATCCTTCTGTTCCGGTTATTTCGCAACGGCGACGTCTGCGTCGCGCAGTTTCTTGACGAGCTTCGTGGCGGGGCCCAGGGCCCTGACCCGCTCGGTCACGCCCTTGATGACCTGGGCGAACCGCTCACCCTCCGAGGCCGACACCCAGGTGAAGGTCGTCCGCCCGTCCTCAAGGCCGATGTAGTTCAGGAAGCTCTTCAGGGTGGCGAACTTCCGGCGCGCCGAGAGGTTCCCCGTGAGGTAGTGGCACTCGCCGGGGTGGCAGCCCGAGACGAGGACGCCGTCGGCGCCGGCCTGCAGCGCCTTGACGATGTAAAAGGGGTTGATCCGGCCCGTGCAGGGCACCCGGATGATTCTCACGTTCGGGGGGTACTGGATGCGGCTGATCCCCGCCAGGTCGGCCCCCGCGTAGGTGCACCAGTTGCAGACGATGGCGACGATTTTCGGCTCCCACCCCTCGGATTTCTTGCCTGCCGGCTTGTCGTGATGTGACATCGAGCTTTCTCCACGTTTCAGGTCCGGGACCTGTGTTGTACATCCCTTTTCACCCTCACCCCGGCCCTCCCCCCGCCGAGGGAGAGGGAAGCCTGAGGCGGGGCTGTCAAACGGCGGACGATATCTGGGCCAGGACCTCTTCGTTGTTGAAGCCGTTGAGGTCGATGGCGTTCATGCGGCACGAGGCCGTGCAGACGCCGCAGCCCTTGCAGAGGACCGTGTTGACCACGGCACAGCCCTCGGCCATGTCCACCGCCACGGCCCCGTAGGGGCAGTTGGACTCGCAGAGGCCGCAGGCCATGCAGCGCTCCTTGATCACGTAGGCCGTCTTGCCCTCGGACTCGATGTAGTCCTTCGTGAGGATCGTGCAGGCCCTCGAGACGGCCGCGTTGGCCTGGGCGATCGTCTCCTCGCTCATCTTGGGTGCGTGGGCCATGCCGCACATGAACACGCCGTCGGTGGCGAAGTCCACGGGGCGCAGCTTCACGTGGGCCTCGAGGAAGAACCCGTCCTGGTTCGTGGGCACCTTGAGCATCTGGCCGATGGCGGCGTTCTCCGGGTTGGGCACGGTGCCCACGGACAGCGCCAGGATGTCGGCCCGCAGGTCCACGGGCTCGTTCATCACGGGGTCGAAGACGCTCACGGTCACCTTGCCGCCGTCCACCCGCACCTCGGGCTTGCGCTCCTCGTCGAAGCGGATGAACTTCACGTTGAGCTCGCGGGCCTTCTTGTAGAAGTCCTCCTTGAGTCCGTAGGTCCGGATGTCGCGGTAGAGGATCGTGACGTCCTTCTCGGGGTCGAGCTCCTTGAGCTTCAGGGCGTTCTTGATCGCCTCGCTGCAGCAGTAGCGGCTGCAGTAGGGCCGCTCGAAGCAGCGCGAGCCCACGCACTGGATCATGACGACGCTGCGGGCGGCGCCCACCTTGTAGTCCTTGTCGTGGATCATCTTCTCGAGGCTGCGCTGGGTCACGATGGCCTCGCTTGTGCCGTAGCCGTACTCCTTCGTCTCGAGCTCGTAGCCGCCCGTGGCGACGATCACGACGCCGTGGTCGTACTGCAGCTCCTGGCCGCCGGCGGCGAAGGTGGTCCTGTAGTTGCCGATGAACCCGTCGATCTTCTTGATCTCGGCCCCCGTGACGACCTTGATCTTCGGGTTGGCCTTGACCTTCTCGAGCAGGCCCGCGAGGTGCTTCTGCGTGTCGAGCCCTTCGAGGGTGTAGTAGAGCTTGCGGTAGTTGCCGCCCAGCTCCTTCTCCTTCTCGAGGATGCAGGACTCAAAGCCCTGGTCCGCCAGCGACAGGGCCGCCGTGATGCCGGCCAGGCCGCCGCCGATGACGAGCGCCTTGTGGTTCACGGCGAGCTGGCCGGGCTTGAGGGGCTTGAGGAACTGCGCCTTGGCGACGGCCATGCGCATGAGGTCCTTGGCCTTCTCGGTGGCCGCCTCGGGCTCGTTCATGTGGACCCAGGAATCCTGGTCGCGGATGTTGGCCATCTCGAAGAGGTAGCGGTTGAGGCCCGCCTTCTCGCAGTTCTCCTGGAAGAGCCCCTCGTGGGTGCGCGGCGAGCAGGAGCCCACGACGACGCGCGTCAGGTTGTACTCCCGGATGACCTCGCCCATCTTGACGGCCGTGTCCTGGGAGCAGGTGAAGAGGTTGTCCGTGGCGTAGACGACGTTGGGGAGCGTCTTGACGTACTCGACGACCTCGGGCACGTTCACCACACCGCCGATGTTGATGCCGCAGTGGCACACGAAGACGCCGATCCGCGGGCCGATGCCGCGCAGGTCCTTCTCGGCAGGCAGCGTGCTCTCCGTCACCAGCGTGTCGCGGGCCGGCGCCAGCAGTCCCGTGGCGCAGGCGGCCGCGCCGCTGGCCTCCATGACCGTCTCGGGGATGTCCTTGGGGCCGGCGAAGGCGCCGCAGACAAAGACGCCCGCGCGGCTGGTCTCCACGGGGTTCTCGAGCCGGGTCTTCGCGAAGCCGTGCTCCTCGAGCTCGATGCCGAGGGCCTTGGCCAGCTTGGCCGCCTCCTTCGGGGGCGTGAGGCCCACGGAGAGGACGACCATCTCGAACTCCTCCTCGACGAGCCTGCCGTCCTCGGTGACGTAGGTTATGAGCAGGTTCTTCGAGCCCTGGAGCTCCTTGATCGTCGAGGGCATGGAGCGGATGTAGCGGATCCCGTACTCGGACTTGGCCCGGTTGACGAATCGGTCGAAGTCCTTGCCGTGGGCGCGGATGTCCATGAAGAAGATGGTCGGCTCGAGCGTCCGCAGATGCTCCTTCCCGATGATGGCCTCCTTGGTGGCGTACATGCAGCACACCGAGGAGCACCAGGAGTTTCCGCAGGAGGTGTCGCGGGACCCCACGCACTGGATGAAGGCGATCTTGCGCGGCTCCTTCCCGTCGGAAAGCCTCTGGACGTGCCCGAAGTAGGGCCCCGAGGCCGAGAGGATGCGCTCGAATTGGATGCTTGTCACGACGTTCTCGTAGACGCCGAAGCCGTACTCGCCGCGGAGCTTCGGGTCGAAGATCTCGAACCCGGGGGCGGCGATGACGGCGCCGACCTCGATGGTCTCCTCGGCGTAGGTGTCGTCGTGGTTGATGGCCTTGGCGATGCAGGCCTCGACGCACTGGTAGCACTCGCAGCAGATGCCGCACTTGAGGCAGCGGTTCGCCTCGGCGACGGCCTGGGCCTCGCTGAACCCGAGACCCACCTCACGCCAGTCCTTTCGGCGCTCGGCCGGGGCGGCGTGGGGGTACTTCACGCGGGGGACTTTGGGGACGTCCTTGAGGTCCGCCTTGTCGGCCAGGCCCTTCTTCCAATCCCTCTCGCGGCCGGCCTTCATGTCCTCGCCCCGCAGGTACCGGTCGATGGACTTGGCGGCCTCCTTGCCGGCGTTGACGGCCTTGATGACCGTGGCGGGGCCCGTCACGGCGTCGCCGCCGGCGAAGATGCCGGGGACGGTCGTCTGGAACGTGACGGGGTCCACGTCGAAGTTGACCCACTTGTTGATGGAGATGCCGCTGTCCTTGGGCACGAAGCCCAGGTCGCAGGCCTGCCCGATGGCCGGCACGATCGCGTTGCACTCGACGATGAACTCGGAGCCCTTGATCGGGACGGGGCGCCGGCGGCCGCTGGCGTCGGGCTCGCCCAGCTCCATGCGGAGGCACTCGATGCCCGTCACCTTGCCGTCCTTGCCGATGACCCGGGTGGGGGCCACGAGGAACTCGAAGCGGATCCCTTCCTCCTCGGCCTCCTCGATTTCCTCGGGGGATGCGGGCATCTCGGCCCGGGAGCGGCGGTAGAGGACGAAGACGTCCTTGGAACCCGTGCGGATGGCCGTCCGGACGGCGTCCATGGCCACGTTGCCGCCGCCGATGACGGCGACCTTTTCGCCCAGGTAGACCTTCTCGCCCAGGTTGACGCGCTTCAGGTAGTCGACGCCGTGGATGACGCCCTCCATGTCCTCTCCGGGGATGTCGAGCTTGCTCGAGAGCTGCGCGCCCACGCCGATGAACAGCGCGTCATAGTCCTTGCGGAGCTGATCCAGGGTGATGTCCTTGCCCACCTCCTGGTTGCAGAGGATCTTCACGCCCATGTCGGTCATGGTCTTGATCTCTGCGTTGAGAACGTTGCGGGGCAGCCGGTACTCGGGGATGCCGAGGGTCATCCAGCCGCCGGGGATCGGGGCCTTCTCGTAGACGGTGACGTCATAGCCCTCGATCGTCAGGTAGTAGGCGCACGTGAGGCCCGCGGGGCCGGCGCCGACGACGGCGACCTTCTTGCCCTTCTTCTCCTTGATCTCGGGGACGTACTTGGTGGCGTCGTTGAGGTCGAGGTCGGCCACGAAGCGCTTGAGGTGCATGATGTCGATGGGCTGATCGACCTTTCCGCGCATGCAGGCCTCTTCACAGGGATGGTTGCAGACGCGGCCGCAGACGCTCGGGAAGGGGTTTTCCTGCTTGATGAGCTTGAGGGCTTCCTTGTACTTGCCCGCGGCGATGAGGGCCACGTAGCCCTGCACGCTGATGTGGGTGGGGCAGGCCGCCTTGCAGGGCGCCGTGCCGAGCTTGTCGATGGCGTAGCCGCTGGGGATGGCCTGGGGGAAGTGCCGGTAGGTGGCCTTGCGGTCGCTTAAGTTTTCGTTGAAATCGGCCTTGACCGTGATGGGGCAGACGGCCGCGCAGTCCCCGCAGCCCGTGCACTTGGAGAGGTCGACGTACCGGGGCGCCTTCGTGAGCTTGACCGTGAAGCGGCCGGCTTCGCCTTCGACGGATTCCACCGTCCGGCGGGTCAGGATTTCCACGTTGGGGTGCCTGCCGACCTCGACGAGCTTGGGGGAGAGGATGCATGCCGAGCAGTCGTTGGTGGGGAACGTCTTGTCGAGCTGGGCCATGACCCCGCCGATGCTGATCCCGTTCTCGACCATGTAGACCTTCATCCCGGAATTGGCGAGGTCCAGGGCGGCCTGGATCCCGGCGATCCCGGAGCCCACCACCATCACGGCGCCGACTTTTCCATTCTGCTTATGTTCCGACACGTTGCCACCTCGGTCTTTGAGTCAAAAATGAAACGTTCTATTTCACAGAGCAAGCCACGTCAAACCGCAAGCTCCGTAACAAAAAACCACCACCCTGTCAAGGCGAAAACGCTGAGCAAACCGCAAATTGTTCGGCCCTTCCGCGACACCGCTTACGGCCTGGCGGTGCGCCGCTTGAACGGGCGGGTTGTGCCGCGGTTGTTTCTGCCCCAACCGTCCGGATTCCTTGCATAATCCACAGCGTTGCCTGTCGACGGCAAACGGCATGCTCAGCGAGAGGCACATGCCGTGCAGGGCATACGGGGCATTCATTTTGTTAACCCTAATGTAACCACGGAAAGGGGGCAAACCAAGGCGGCGCAATCGGGGGAAAAGAGGGCATTCCGGGAACACGGCGGGCACGCCCCGTCCTGCACCCGCAGGCCGTCACTCACGTCTTCGGGGTGATGCCTTGCCGGATCGCCTTCCAGAGCTCCCCCTTGCCCTCTCCCGTCCGTGCGGAAAAGAGAATGGGGGTCTCCGTCTGATCCAGGCCCAGCTGAGAGGCGATCCGGCTGCGCCGCCTGAGGGCCTCCCCGCGCGAGAGCTTGTCGGACTTGGTCAAGACGATGAGATGCCGTCGCCCGAAATGGCGGAGCCACTCGATGAGGTCCCGGTCCTGCCCGGTCGGGTCGTGGCGGACGTCGAGGATGCAGACCACCAGGCGGAGGTCCGCGCGTTCACGCAGGTAGGTCTCGATCATGGGGCCCCACGTTTCCTGCTCGGAGCGGGAGACCCTGGCAAAGCCGTAGCCCGGCAGATCCACGAAGGAGAGCAGCCCGTTGACGCTGAAAAAGTTGATGAGCCGGGTCTTGCCGGGAGTCGCGCTGGTCTGGGCGAGCTTCTTCCGGCCCAGCAGGGCGTTGATCAGGGAGGATTTGCCCACGTTGGACCGGCCGGCGAAGGCAATCTCCGGCAGGCCCCCCGCGGGGTACTGGTCGGGCTTGACGGCGCTCTTGACGAATTCGGCGGAGGTGATTTTCATTGTTCAGGCATCAGGCATCAGGCATCAGGGCATAAGGACATTTCTCCCCTTTCCTTACGCCTGTTGCCTGGTGCCTGTCTCATTCGAACGTGATCCCGTACTTCTCGAGCTTGCGCTCCAGGGTGGGCCGGGAGATGCCGAGGGCCTCGCAGATCTCGCCCTTGTTGCGGCCGATTTTCGAGATGACGAAACGGATGTGGCGCTCCTCCACCTCGTCGAGCGTCAGGAGTCTTCCCGAGGCGTCCATCCCGGGCTTTTCGTCCTTCCCCTCCCCGCCCGCCGCATCGGCCTGCGCCCCGCCGAGGAGGTCGGGAAAGTCCACTTTCCCCAGGACCTGGCCCCGGGCGATGACGGAGGCGCGCACCAGCAGGTTCTCCAGCTCCCGGATGTTCCCCGGCCATCGGTACTTCATGAAGACGTCCATCATTTCCGGGGAGACGCCGGCGATGTTCTTGTGGAGGTCCTTGTTGATCTTCCTGATGAGGAAGTCGACCAGCAGCGGGATGTCCTCCCGCCTCTCCCGCAGGGGCGGCAGGGTGATCGTCACGATGTTGAGACGGTAGTAAAGGTCGTCGCGGAACTTCCCCTCCTTGACCAGGGCCTTGAGGTCGCGGTTCGTGGCCGCGATGATGCGCGCCCGGACCTTGACGCGGTCCTTGCCCCCGACCCGCTCGAACTCCATCTCCTGCAGGACCCGGAGGAGCTTCGCCTGGAGGTTGATCGACATCTCGCTGATCTCGTCGAGGAACACCGTCCCCGAGCCGGCCAGCTCGAACTTTCCCAGCTTGCGGCCGACGGCACCCGTGAAGGAGCCCTTCTCGTGGCCGAACAGCTCCGACTCGAGGAGCGTCTCCACGATGGCCGAGCAGTTCACGGCGATGTAGGGCTCGTTCTTGGCCGTGTTGTTGTGGATGACCCTGGCGATGAGCTCCTTCCCCGTCCCGCTCTCGCCCTGGATCAGGACGGTGGCTCGGCTCTGGGACACGACGCCGATCGTCTTGAAGATGTCCCGCATCGCCCGCGTGGAGCCGATGATGTCGCCCACCTTGTAGTCGCGTGCGGATTCCGTGAGCAGGCCGCCGATCTTCTTCTCCGTCTCCAGGGTCTTCAGGGCCTTCTGCAGCGACACCTCCAGTTCGTCGATGTTGATCGGCTTGTGGATGTAGTCGTAGGCCCCGGCCTTCATGGCGCGGATCGTCGTCTCCATGTCGTGGAAGGCCGTGATCATGATGACCTTCGCGTCCTCGTCGTCCTCCCGGATCTCCTCGAGGACCGTGAAGCCGTCGATGTCGGGCAGGCGGATGTCCAGGATGACGAGATCGGGCTGGACCTGGACGAACTTGTTGAGCCCGTCGGTGCCGGTCAGGGCCGTGTGGCACTCGTAGCCCTCTTCCGAGAGATAGAGTTCGAGCGACTCGCAGATGGAGCGGTCATCATCGATGACGAGGATCTTGGCCATGCCGAATCTCCCTCTCCTCACCTGCCGGTCCGCTGCAGCGGCAGGGTGATGATCACGCGCGTCCCCTCGCCCTTGCGCGACAGGATCTCGATCTCCCCCCGGTGCTGGTCGATGATCTTCTTGACCTGCGACAGCCCCAGCCCCGTGCCGTACTTCTTCGTCGTGAAGAAGGGGTTGAAGACATGCGGGAGGGACTCCTCGTCGATGCCGGCGCCGTTGTCGGCGATCTCGACGACCGCCCGCCCCTTCGCTTCGTCGAGCCTCGTCCGGATCGTCAGCACCCCCTCCTCGCCCATGGCGTCGATCGCATTGAGGTGGATGTTGAGGAACGCCTGCTGGAGCATGGCCGAGTCGAAGGGCACCGGCGGGAGACGGTCGTCCAGCTGCGTCTGCACGCGGATGCGCTTCTCCTCCACCTCGCGCTCCGCCATGGACAAGGACGACTCGACGCACATGTTCAGGTCCGCGAGGTGCAGGTCCGGTTCCGTCGGGCGGGCGAACACGAGGATGTCGCTCACCAGCTTCTCGAGGTGTTCGACCTCCTTCCGGGCGATCTGGAAGCGCTTGAGGTCGTTGCCCTCGGGGTTCATGCGCTTCTCGAGGATCTGGAGGCTCATCTTGATCGAGGACAGGGGGTTTCGCACCTCGTGGGCGATGCCCGCCGAGAGCTGCCCCACGGCGGCGAGCTTCTGGCTCTCGTAGAAGCGGTTCTCGAGTTCCTTGAACTCGGTGATGTCGCGCTGCAGCACCAGCATGCGGTCCGTCCCCTTGATCGGCCTCGCCGTCAGCAGCAGGTTCCGCCGGGTCCCGTCCTTCTCGGCCACTTCGATCTCAAAGGGCGTGAAGACGCCCCGGCGGATCTCCGCCCAGCGCTCCTCGAGGAACTCCCTGCGCTCCGGGGCCACGAATTCCGAGAAGTGCTTCCCCTTGAGCTTCGCGGCCGTGAGCCCCCGCTCCGGGTCGATGTCGCGGCTCATGTAGCGCAGGGTCCCGTCGGCATCGAAGACGAGGATCAGGTCCGGCGAGGCGTCGAGGACGGACTGGTGGAAGTTGAAGAGCTCCTCCATGTTCTTGCGGAGGAAGATGTTCTCCTCGAGCTCGTTCTTCATCGTCTCGGCGTATTCCTTGAGGCTCAGCTCCATCTCGCGCTCGCGGGTCACGTCCTGCAGGGTCTCGATGGCCGCGATCACCTCGCCTCTCTCGTCGAGGATCGGGGCGGCCAGGAAGTAGAGGTGGCGCCGCTTCCCGCCCAGGTTCTCGTAGTAGTCGGTCGCCTCGTAGGCCCCCTCGATGACCGGGGATTTCCGGACCTTCTTCTTCCCGTAGTATTTCTCCAGGCCTTCCATGTCGTCGTCCACGATCAGGTCGGCGATGACGGGGCGCTTCTCCTTGTAGAAGGGCATCCACTGTCCGTCCGTGCCGAGCATCTCTTTCCCTTCGATTCCGCTCAGCTCCGTCATCGCCCGGTTCCAGAGGATGATGCGGTGGTTGCGGTCGATGACGAAGGTCGGGATGGGCGAGCCCTCGATGATCCCCTCGATCGTCTTGCGCAGGCGGATGTTGGCCTCGAGCTCCCGCTTGAGCGTCTCGGCCTGCTCCTTGAGCGATCGCTCCAGCTCCCGCTCGCGCGTCACGTCCTGGAGGGTCTCCACGGCGGCGATGATCTCCCCCTTCTCATTTCGGATCGGGGCGGCCAGGAAGTACAGGTGCCGGCTGCGGCCGCCGATGTTCTCGTAGAAGTCCGTGGCCTCGTAGGCCCCCTCGATGACCGTGGACTTCTGCACCTTCTTCTTCCCGTAGTAGGCCTCGAGGCCCTTCGTGTCGCCGTCCACGATCAGGTCGGCGATGACGGGACGCTTCTCGGGGTAGAAGGGCATCCACTGCTTCTTCGTCCCGATCATCTTGTGTCCCTCGAAGCCGCTCATCTCCGTGAAGGCCCGGTTCCAGAGGATGATGCGGTGGTTGCGGTCGATGACGAAGGTCGGGATGGGCGAGCCCTCGATGATCCCCTCGATCGTCTTGCGCAGCCGGATGTTCTCGTCGAGCTCCCGCCGGAGCGTCTCGGCGTTCTCCCGGAGATAGCGCGCCAGTTCCCGCTCTCGGGTGACGTCCTGGAGCGTCTCGATGGCGGCGATGACCTCGCCTTCCTCGTCGTAGATCGGCGCGGCCAGGAAATACAGGTGGCGGGGCCTCCCGCCCAGGTTCTCGAAGAAATCCGTGGCCTCGTAGGCCCCCTCGATCACGTCCGACTTGCGGACCTGCTTGCCGCCGTAATACCGGTCGAGGGCCTCGATGTCCTGGTCCACGATGAGGTCCGCAATCAGGGGCCGCTTCTCGGCGTAGAGGGGCTTGTAGTGATGGTCCGTGCCGATCATGTTCCGGGCGTGATAGCCCGTCAGCTCCGCGCAGGCCCGGTTCCAGAGAATGATCTTGTGATTGCGGTCGATGACGAAGGTGGGGATGGGGGATCCTTCGAGGATGCTCTCGATGGAGAGGCCCGTCCGGTTTTTGGCCGGACGGACGGGCTTCTTCTTGTCGGTCCGGGACGCCGTCACGATTCGTCTTCCTCTTGTCCTGCCCTCTTTCTCCTTCTCTCCTCGTACCAGCAGGCCACGTAGACGGCAATGGCGAGCCCCAGCGAGATGATCAGCTTGATGAGGCCGCTCTCGATGCCGATCACCCTGTCCAGGACCAGCCAGGCAACGACATACGTGACGGCCGTCAGGATCTCCTGCATGCCACGTTCCCTCCTGATGAAGACCGATTCGTCCGGGGCGACCCCGCACGCGCCGGAGCACCCCTGCCCCGGGGCGACCCGATCGACAATCGATCGATCCTAGCTTTCCGGGGTGAATATTTCAATAAAAATATGATAATGGCGAATGGCGAAGGGCTAACGGTTAAGGGCAGGGAACGAACGAACGTTAGAGATTTTTGCCTTTTGCCATTCGCCTTTCACCTTGCCCGTCGATTCCACGATTCGTTCAATTCCGATCCCGGATTGAAAGAAACGTTAAATGAACACCCCCACCGCCGGCGGGCAAACGACGGGCTCAATCACGATAAACCCTTTGATATCGATTGGTTGTGCGAAAATGACCCCCTGCCGACCCCGTGGCATATCGGTTGCAAACCCTTTCGCCGTTTTGCGCAGATTTCCCTTTTACTCGAGAGCCGGTTGTGCTACTCAGGGGACAAATTTTCCAGCTTCAATATACGATGAAAGGAGAAAGAGGTTATGTTCAAGAAGACGTTGTTAACCATTTGTTCAGCACTGTTCACCCTTCTGGTTTCCGCCCCGGTCGTGTTCGCAGCGGAGGCCCTTCCCTCCGGGGACGCGTATAACAAGGTGTTCTTTGCTGTCGGCGCCATGCTGGCCGCCGGTATCGGCGTGGGTCTCGGCGCCATCGGCGCGGGCGCGGGCATCGGCAACGCGGCCAACGGGGCCTGTATGGCCGTCGGACGCAACCCCGGCGTGCAGGGCAAGATCATGACGACCATGCTCGTCGGCATGGCCATGGCGGAATCCTGCGTCATCTACGCTCTGGTTATCGGTCTTGTCATTCTCTATGCGAACCCCTACGCGGCGCTGATCCTGAGGTAAGATCCGCTTCGAAAAAATAAAAGAATAGGGGGAAAAGATAATGGCAGAGACAAAGAAAGATAAGCAGTTCTTCTCCATCGGAAGGATATTCTTCCTGCTTATCGTCATTCCCCTGTCTCTCATGGCTTTCCTGATTGCCAACGGCATCTTCAAGGTCGGAGACACCGCGAGAGAGCGCGCAACCACCGTTCTGGACCAGAAATCCCAGGAGGAGATCAAGATTCGGGCGATCAACACGGCCGATGAGGTGGCCAACTTCCTCCGGGAGAGGGAGAACGACGTCCTCGTCGCCTCCATCCTCCCGGGCACGGAAGCCGCCTACAAGGCCTTCGTGGATCAGAAGAAACGGAATCTCTGGGTCAGGGACAAGGACGGCAAGATCCAGAGGGTTGCCGCGCCGATCTACTCGGAGATGGCCCTGATCGACCGCTCCGGCAACGAGATCGTCCGGATCGCGAACGGTGCCGTGGTGGGGAAGAACCAGCTGCGAAACGTGGCCGTTCCCGCCAACACGACGTTCAAGTCCGAGGACTACTTCTCGAAGGCCATCGGGCTCGGCAGGGGTGAAGTCTACGTCTCCCGCGTGACCGGCTGGTATGTGACGAGACAGGATTTCGAAAAGGGGAAGAGGTTTTCCGGTGTCGTTCGTTTCGCCACCCCCGTCTTCGACAAGGGCGGGGTCTCCGGCATCGTGGTGCTGAGCCTCGACTACAGGCACCTGGCGGCCTTCACGGATCACATCATCCCGACGCAGGCCGAGCAGGTGTTCGAGGCCGACGCCTCGACGGGCAATTACGCCTACATGGTGGACAACAAGGGCTTTATGACGTCCCATCCGCTGGATTTTCACATCGCGGGCCTGGCCCCGGACGGGACGCCGGTGCCGCCGCTGACCAAGGAAACCGCCGAGGCCCTGATGAAGGAGGGCAAGGAGGTCCTGAACCTCAACATGCTCGGGTTCATGGATCCGGGCCTGCCTGAGGTGGCCGCGATGGCCGCGTCGGGCAAAGCGGGCATCAAGAACTACAAGTTCGCGGGCCGCGAGAAGTTCGTGGCCTTCGCCCCGATCAAGTACTACACCAAGTCGTTCCCCGAGCCGGCCGGCTTCGGCTGGATCGGGATGGGCGTCGACATCGGGAAGTTCCAGGAGATGGCCGCCGCCACAGCGGAGAGGATCAACAAGGAGGTCAAGGGCTGGACGACAACGATCGTCATCATCATCATTGCGTCCGTGATCCTGCTGTTCGGGATCTCCGCCCTGCTGGCCCGCGGCATCAGCCGCTCGCTCGAGGCGGAGGTGCCGGCCGGCGCGGAAGCCCCGAAGGACGACCTCTATGACGACGAAGAGGACAAGTAGCGCCTCCTGATCGAGGACCGACGAGGGGCCCGGGTCTGCGATCCGGGCCCCTTCTTTTTGCAAAAAAACCATTGACAAATTATCCAGTTATCCTATAGAAGATAAAATTTTCAATCACAGCTTACCTTCGGCCGGCGCGGCCGGGGTCTCCCCCGTCCCCGCGCCGGGTTCCCGACCGAAACCAATCGAAAGGCGGAGGACTCCATGGGTCTGAAAGAGAAGATCAACAGCGAGATGGTCGCAGCGGCCAAGGCCAAGGACTCGATCAAACTGGGTGCGATCCGGATGATCAAGACGGCGCTTCACAACAAGGAAATCGATGCCAAGCGGGAGTTGAAGGAAGAGGAAGTCCTGCAGGTGCTGGCATCCATCGTCAAGCAGCGCAGGGACTCCATCGAGCAGTTCAAGACCGGAAACCGCCATGACCTCGTCGAGAAGGAGGAGTACGAGCTGAAGGTCGTCCAGGCCTTCATGCCCCAGCAGATGTCGCCCGAGGAGGTCGAGGCGGAGGTCGTCAAGGCCATCGCCGAGTCGGGTGCGACGGGCCCCCGGGACATGGGCAAGGTCATGAAAGTCCTCATGCCCCGCGTGGCGGGCAAGGCGGACGGCAAGCTGGTGAGCGACACGGTCAAGGCGAAGCTGGCGGGCTGAGCCGCGGGCGTGTTCGGGGCGCGGCCGCAACCCGCCCGCACGCCAGGGGCGTCGAAAAAAAAGACGGGCCGAGCCTTTACAAGTACCCGATCTCACTTATATTAGGTGAAAGGTCTTGAAAAAGGACACCGGATCTTGAAGGGTCACATTCCCGAGGATCGGATCGAGGAAATCCGAAACCGCATCAACATCGTCGATCTGGTTTCGGAGTATGTCACCTTGAAAAAGGCCGGACGAAACTTTCTCGGTCTGTGCCCCTTTCACAAGGAGAAGACCCCCTCGTTCACGGTCAACGCCGAAAAGCAGATTTACCACTGTTTCGGCTGCGGGGAGGGAGGAAATGCCTTTTCCTTCCTCATGAAGATCAACAACATGACCTTTCCGGAAGCGGTGCGCCACCTCGCCGGGAAGCTCGGCGTGACCCTCCCGAGCCGGGAATTCTCGGCGGAGGAGAAGTCTCAACGCGACCTCCGGGAGAGCCTGATCCGCGCGAACCGGGTCGCCGCCCTCTTCTACGAGAGAACGCTGCGTTCGGCCGCAGGCTCCAGGGCCCGGGAGTATCTGGAAAAAAGAGGGATACGGCCGCCCGTGGTCGAGACGTTCCGGCTCGGCTATGCACCGGAGGGGTGGCGCGGCCTCCGCGATCACCTGCAGCGGGAAAAGGTTCCCCTGGAGCATGCCGAGCAGGCAGGGCTTCTCGTGGCCCGCAGCGGCGGCGACGGGTACGACCGGTTCAGGGGCCGGCTGATGTTCCCCATCGAGGACATCAACGGCAATGTCGTCGCCTTCGGGGGCCGGATCATCGGGGACGGCGAACCGAAGTATCTCAACTCCCCCGAGTCGGCCGTGTATGTCAAGGGGAGGAATCTCTACGGCCTGTCCCGGGCCAAGCATGCCATCCGCAAGGACGAAACGCTCATCATCGTCGAGGGCTATTTCGACCTGCTGGCGCTCTGGAATGCCGGTCTCTCCAACGTGGTCGCCACGCTCGGCACGGCCCTGACGCGGGAGCAGGTCGACCTGATCCGGCGCTATACCGGCTCCGTCGCCGTGACCTTCGACACCGATGCGGGCGGCAGGGCCGCCCTGGAGCGCAGCATGTCCCTCTTCCTGGAAAGGGGGCTGAAGGCCAGGGCGGTGGTGCTCCCCGAGGGAAAGGACCCCGACGAGTTCGTCTCACGCCACGGCAGGGACGCATTTCTCGAGGAGATGCGCCGGGCACGGTCCCTCGTGGACTACTACATCGACGAGGTGATCGGGACGGGCCGCGGCCTCGACGACCGGAGGGATGCCTGGAAGGCGGCGCTGCCGTTCATGGCGGGGATCGCCGATCCCGTGGAGCGCGGACAGTTCATGCAGCGCGTCGCGGAGCGCCTGGGCGTCGACGAGGGACTGGTCCGCCGGGAGGTGAGCCGCCTGGAGGCGGGGCAGCGGCGGCCGGAGAGCCCGCCGGAGCGGCGGATGACCGCCGGCCCCATCGACGCCGTGGAGCTCTGCCTCGTCAGGCTGATGATCGAGAACCCGGAAAGGGTCCGGGACGTCGAGCGGGACGACATCCTGGCCTGCTTCACGAACGGGCCGCTGAAGGGCCTCGGGGAATCGATCGTGGAGAGCCACCGGAAGGGGCAACCCGCACGGCTGGCCGAGCTCATCGAACGCGTGGCTGACCGGACGGTCAGGGAGAAGCTCCTCGAGACGGCCATCACCGCCGAATCGCAGGACGATGCCCTCCGTGACCGGCTCTTCGACGACACGGTGCGCAAGATCCGGCAGCGATGGTACAGAGAAAAGCAGCGGGACTTGAGGGTCAGGCTCCTGCGCGCGCAGGAAGCCGGCGACCAGGACCTGTGCAACCGCCTTCTGGATGAAAAGGAACGATTACGCCATGAGCAAAAAGAACGTGAGCGATAAGCCGAAACGGGGGGAGACCCTGCTGTCGAAGGAGATCCAGTCCGACGAGGTCAAGAAACTCATCTCGCTGGGCGAGGAAAAGGGCTTCCTGACCTACGACGACGTCAACGAGATGCTGCCCTCGGACATCGTGTCGTCGGACCAGATCGACGAGATCATCATGCTCTTCGGGGAGAAGAACATCGACATCATCGACACGGACAAGGGGGAGAAGATCATCCTCAAGAAAACGGTCGATGAAGCCGCCGAGGCCAAGGAAGAAGAGGAGGACGAGCTGCTGGCCCTGCTGCCCGGCACCGCCCGGACGGGGGACCCGGTGAAGATGTACCTCCGCGAGATGGGGCTCGTCTCGCTGCTGAACCGCGACGAGGAGGTGGAGATCGCCAAGAAGATCGAGGAGGGCGAGAGCGAGATCACCGACGCCGTCTTCAGCGTGCTGACCTCGGTCAAGGACATCGTCGGGATGGGCCGGGAGCTCAAGCAGGGCGAGCTGCGCGTCAAGAGCATCGTGGACAACATCGAGGACGACGACGGCTTCGTCGAGGAGGAGATCCACAGCGAGCGCGTGATCAAGCTCATCGACCGGATCACCGAGATCGACCGCCGCAACGACGCCCTCCGCCGGAAGCTGAGGGAGAAGGGCCTCAGCGAGGCCAGCCGCAAGGACCTCGAGGCCAAGATCGCCAAGAACGACCGGAACATCGTGAAGGCCTGCCGGGAGATCAACCTGAGCAAGAAGCGGATCCAGCGGATGGTCGCCCGGCTCAAGGACTATCTCGCCGAGGTCGATGCGGCCGAGGCCGAGATCCGGCTGATCCGCTCGAAGACGAAGCTGCCCCTGAAGTCCCTGGAGAGCACCTTCGCGCAGATGCGCAGGAGCAAGCAGGACGAGCGCAAGGTCACGAAGGAGCTTCGGATCTCGGCGGCGCGGCTCAAGGAATACGAGGAGCGCCTCAAGGAGGCCCGCAAGACGCTCAAGCGCGTCCAGACCGAGACGGGGCTGCCCCCGGCGGACCTCCGGAAGGTCGTCGAGACCATCGAGGCCGGCGAAAAGAAGGCGGGCTCCGCCAAGCGCAAGCTCGTCGAGGCCAACCTGCGGCTCGTCGTGAGCATCGCCAAGAAGTACACGAACCGGGGGCTGCAGTTCCTCGACCTCATCCAGGAAGGCAACATCGGCCTCATGAAGGCCGTCGACAAGTTCGAGTACCAGCGGGGCTACAAGTTCTCCACCTACGCCACCTGGTGGATCCGGCAGGCCATCACCCGCGCGATCGCCGACCAGGCGAGGACGATCCGGATCCCCGTGCACATGATCGAGACGATCAACAAGCTGATCCGCACGTCGCGCTACCTCGTGCAGGAACTGGGGCGTGAGCCCTCGCCCGAGGAGATCGCCGACAAGATGGAGTTCCCCCTCGAGAAGGTCCGGAAGGTCCTCAAGATCGCCAAGGAGCCCATTTCCCTCGAGACGCCCATCGGCGAGGAGGAGGACAGTCACCTGGGCGATTTCATCGAGGACAAGAAGATCCTGTCGCCCTCCGAGGCGGCCATCAGCATGGACCTGGCGGAACAGACCCGCAAGATCCTCTCCACCCTCACCCCGAGGGAGGAGAAGGTGCTGCGCATGCGGTTCGGCATCGGCGAGCGGGTGGACCTGATGCTCGAGGAGTCCGTCGCCGAAAGCGCCGACGCCAACGTGGAGAAGGCGCGCCAGATCGAGGAGAACGTCCTCAAAAACCTGCGGAGCCCCTCGCGCCGCAGGGAATTGAAGTCGGCGGCGAAATAAAGACTTGACAAATGGGCCGCGTGAATTTAGACAAACGATTTCAATAGGCTTTTTGTTTTGCGGGGCCCATAGCTCAGCTGGCAGAGCCACCGGCTCATAACCGGTCGGTCCCTGGTTCGAACCCAGGTGGGCCCACCATTTCACCGGGGGCGCGAGCGATCGGGCCCCCGCAGACAGCGGAGCGCACCCTTGGACCGAACCGTCACGACCCCTTCGAAGCACGCGGGACGCGCAGCGACGCCCGTCAGGGGGATACGCCTCGAAAATGCACCCACCGCGGTGCATTTTTTTTATTCCGGCGGCCCTGCATGCGCAGCCGCAAACTCTGTAAACGCGGGGGAACGAGATTGAAAGACCAGATCAGCCTGCTCATTGACATTCAGAAGATCGACCAGGAAGTCAGGAGCCTGAACACGAAGAAGCAGACCCTGCCCGACAGGGCGGCGGCGCTCGATCAGACCTTCCGGGCCGGCAGGGACCGGCTGGAGGAAGAGCGGGCGGGGCTCGAAGGGCTCAACAAGCTGCACCGGGAGCGGGAATCGGAGCTCAAGGCGGGCCAGGACAGGCTCCGGAAAGCCAGGGAGCGCCTCCTCGAGGTCAAGACCAACAAGGAATACCAGGCCATCCTCACGGAGATCGAGACGATCGAGCAGGCCAACGGCCGGATCGAGGAGGAAATCCTCGTCCTCTACGACCGCATCGACGAGAGGAAGGTCGCGCTCAGGGCCCACGAGAAGGAATTCGAGGCGATCCGCGCGGACTACGAGGCGCAGAGGAGGAAAATCGACGAGGAGCTGGCCTCCATCGACGGGGCGCTGCAGGAGCAGAAAGCCCGGTTCGAGGACCTCGTCAAGAACCTGGAGCCCGACCTGCGGCGCCGCTACGAGATGATCAAGGCCCGGCGCAACGGGATCGCCATCGTCGCCGCCCGCAGGGGCACCTGCAGCGGCTGCAACATGAACATCCCGCCCCAGCTCTACAACGAGCTGCAGCGTTCCGACCAGATCCTCTGCTGCCCGAACTGCAACCGGATTCTCTACTGGGACGACAGCGCCAATGGGCAATAAGACCCTCCTTCTCTTCACCGACGGGGCCTGCCGCGGCAATCCCGGCCCGGGCGGCGCCGGTGCCGTCCTCATGACCGGCGACGGGCAGGTGGTCGCGCAGGCCAAGAGATTCCTCGGTCGCTGCACCAACAACATCGCCGAGTACCGGGCCCTCATCCTGGGTCTCGAAGAGGCCCTGAAACACGGGGCATCCGCGCTTTCCGTGCTTCTCGATTCCGAACTCCTCGTCCGCCAGATCCAGGGCCGCTACCGGGTGAAGAACCCCGCCCTGCAGCCTCTCATGGCTGAGGTCAGAAACCTGCTTGCCCGTTTCGACACCTGGGAGGTCGATCATGTCCCCCGCGGCGGGAACGCCGCGGCCGACGCGCTGGCCAACGAAGCCATCGACGAGGCGCTTGCGAGAAACGAAAGCTAGGGCAACCGGAAGTCAACTCCAAATAATCATTGCAAAATTCAGAAGCTCGTCGGAAAATGACGCGTGTCGGAGCAGGCGGGATGATCGCCGGCCCCTCACCGGGCCGGAGGAAAGTCCGAGCTCCACAGGGCAGGATGGTCGCTAACGGCGACCGGGGGCGACCCCAGGGAAAGTGCCACAGAAAACATACCGCCCCGAGCTTGTCGAGGGGTAAGGGTGAAAAGGCGAGGTAAGAGCTCACCAGTTCCCCGGGTGACCGGGGAAGCTCGGCAAACCCCATCCGGAGCAAGACCGCATAGGGGAGCGTTCGAGGGCGGCCCGCCCGAGCTCCCGGGTAGGTCGCTAGAGGCGGCAGGCAACTGCCGTCCCAGAGTAATGATCATCGCCCCCCGGAGGGTGACCGACGGGGGGAACAGAACTCGGCTTACAGCCTGCTCCGACACCACAACAAGAAGAAGTTAGGAAGACAGGAAGCTGGGAAACGAGACAAAAAAAAGATCCCTCCGCATGCCTTCCGAAGCCGTCTTGCGCCGCATGGATCCCAGGCATATCGTCGTCGCCCTCTTCCTTTTTACATGCCTGTTCACCCCGGCCCCTGTGGCTGCTTCCGATGAGGCCGCGCGAAAGATGCGCGAGGCCGATGCCCATTTCAGCCAGGGTGAATACTTGGAAGCCCTGGCGGCTTACCAGGAGGCGCTCGAGCAATCGAAAACGGGCGGGCACCGGCCCAAGGCCCTGATGATGTCCGCGACGATCCACGGCAGGTTCCTCAGGGACCCCGAGGAGGCGCTGAAGCTCTACGGCCGGGTCCGCGAGGCATACCGCGGGTCGGTCTACGAGGCCGACGCCATTTTCGAGTCCGCCATGCTCGAATACGAACGGGCGCGCTACCGGGAGGCTTCCCGGCTCTTCAGCCTGTACCTCTCGAAGTTCCCCTCCGGCAGCCGTCGCGACGTGGCGTCTTTCATGCGCGACGCCAGCGACCACCCGCCCGGCGGGCACGAGCGGAAGCCCCCGGTGCAGGCCCCCCGCCGCGACCGGGGCGACGTGATCCGGGTCCTCATCGCGGACAATGCCGCGGAGATCCGCGTCGTGTCGCCGTCGCGCATCGAAGTCCGCAACCCGTCCGGCGACAGGCCTCTCTCCACGCTGGCCCCCTCCCGGGAGGCGGGAATCCGCGTCGACGGCGGGCGGCTCTCCATCGGCGGGCAAACCCATCCCGTCACGGAATGCACCCTCACGGCCCCGCAGGACGGCGTGCTGCGGGTCAACGGGACCCCCTACCGGGGGACGGTGAGGATTTTCGTCACCCGCGACGGGCGGCTTGCGGCGCACAACATCATCGATCTGGAGGAATACCTCTACGGCGTCGTCCCGAGGGAAATGCCGCCGGGGTGGCCCGATGAGGCCCTCAAGGCACAGGCGGTCGTGTCCCGGACCTTCGCCCGCTACCAGATGGAGGCCAACGCCTCCCGCGAATACGACATCTGCGCGACGACCGCCTCCCAGGTCTACGGGGGGGCCGCAGCGGCGTCGGACCGCGCCCGCCGCGCCGTCGACGCCACCCGCGGCCGGATCCTGACCCACGGCGGGCGTCCGGCCCTCACGTACTATCACGCCAACAGCGGCGGGATGACGGAAGACGCCCGCCACGTCTGGCGGGTCGCCATCCCCTACCTGCAGTCCGTCCCCGACGAGCCCAGCGCCCGGGCCCCCGGCTCGGCGTGGGCGGCATTTCTCAGCTATCAGCAGATCCGCGACGGCCTGCAGCGCAACGGAGTCAGGGTGGGCGAGATCCGCGGGATCGAGCCCGCCGCAACCAGCCCCTCGGGCCGCGTGACGAAGGTGAGAATCGAGCACGCCTCGGGCGTGACGGTTCTCAGCGGCAACCAGTTCCGCACGATGACGGACCCGGCCGCCGTCAAGAGCACGCTTTTCAAGATGGAGGCGGCGGGCGGTGGGGTCCGTTTCGAGGGACGGGGCTCCGGCCACGGGGTGGGGCTGAGCCAGTGGGGCGCCCGCATGATGGCAGAAGGAGGATCCCCCTACCGGGAGATCCTCCTCCATTATTACCGGGGACTTGATCTGCAATAAGAAGTTGAGAAGCTCAGAAGCTATGAAGCTTGGAAATCCTTAGCCCCTGAGCCAATCTTCACCCCTTTTCTGTTTCTCAACTTCCCAACTTCAAAACTTCGCAGCTTCCTTATTTCCCCAGGTTCTTCTCCGTCTCGATGATGTCGAGGGTCGTCTTGATCACCGTGTCGGCGTTGAGCGACATGCTGTCGATCCCGCACTCGACGATGAACCG
Organism: Syntrophaceae bacterium; assembly: GCA_013177795.1. Classification (NCBI taxonomy): domain Bacteria; kingdom Pseudomonadati; phylum Thermodesulfobacteriota; class Syntrophia; order Syntrophales; family Syntrophaceae; species Syntrophaceae bacterium. The sequence continues at coordinate 742,550 of JABLXY010000001.1, forward strand.
GGCGAACTCGGGGTAGTCGCTGGGCGCCTGGCCGCAGATGCCGATCTTCTTGCCCAGCTTCCGTGCCTTCGTGATGACGTCCCGCACCAGGGCAAGCACGGCCTCGTTGCGCTCGTCGAAGATGTGGGCCACCTGGGCCGAGTCGCGGTCGAGGCCGAGGGTCAGCTGGGTCAGGTCGTTGGAGCCGATGGAGAAGCCGTCGAAGATCTTCGCGAACTCCTCCACGAGGATCACGTTGCTGGGGATCTCGACCATCATGTAGATCTCGAGGCCGTCCTCCCCCTGGACGATGCCGTTGTTGCGCATGACCTCGATGACCCGCTTGCCCTCCTCCACGGTCCGGCAGAAGGGGATCATGGGCTTGACGTTTTTCAGGCCCATCTCGTTGCGGACCTTCTTGATCGCCTGGCACTCCAGGGCGAAGCCGTCGCGGTACTTGTCGTCGTAATACCGCGAGGCGCCCCGCCATCCGATCATGGGGTTCTCCTCCGAGGGTTCGAAGTACTTGCCCCCGATGAGGTTCGCGTACTCGTTGCTCTTGAAGTCGCTCATGCGGGTGATGACGTCCTTCGGGTAGAAGGCCGCGGCGATCTTCGCGATGCCCTGCGCCAGCTTGTCGACGAAGAAGTCCGTCCGGTTCTCGTACCCGCGCGTCAGCAGCTCGATCTCCTTGCGGACCTTCCGGTCCTTCACCTTCTCGAACTGCACCAGCGCCATGGGGTGGATGCGGACGTACTGGTTGATGATGAACTCGAGACGGGCCAGGCCGACACCGTCGTTGGGAATGGCGGCGATGTCGAATGCGTTTTCCGGGTTGCCCACGTTCATCATGATCTGCGTGCGCGGCCTCTGCAGGTTCTCGAGGTTGACGCGCTGCACGTCGTACTTGAGGATGCCGTCGTAGACGTTGCCGATCTCCCCCTCGGCGCAGGACACGGTCGCCTCTTTGGACTTCCGCAGGGCCTCGGTGCCCTTCCCGGTGCCGACGATGCAGGGGACGCCGAGCTCGCGGCTCACGATGGCCGCGTGGCAGGTCCGTCCGCCCTTGTTGGTCACGATGGCGGCGGCGATCTTCATGATGGGCTCCCAGTCGGGGTCCGTCATGTCCGTCACGAGCACCTCGCCCTTCTTGAAGTTCTTGATGTCGGCGACGCTCTCGATGACGTTGACGGGGCCCGCGCCGATCTTGGACCCCACGGCCGTCCCGGTCACCAGCGGTTTCTTGTGCTCCCGCAGGACGTAGCTCTCCAGGACATTGGCGTCCTTCTGGGACTGCACCGTCTCGGGCCGGGCCTGGAGGATGAAGAGCTCCCCGGTCACGCCGTCCTTGCCCCACTCGATGTCCATGGGCTTGAAGTAGCCGGCCTCGGCGGAGTAGTGGTCCTCGATGATGCAGGCCCACCGGGCCAGGGTGATGATCTCGTCGTCGCTGATGCTGAAGACGTCGCGCTGCGCCCTCGGGACGGGCTTGAGTTCCGTCGACTCGAGGCCCTTCTTCCGGGAGTACACCATCTTGATCTCCTTCGTCCCGAGCTTCTTCTGGACGATGGGGCGGAACCCTTGCTTCAGGGTCGGCTTGAAGACGTAGAACTCGTCGGGGTTGACCGTCCCCTGGACGACGGTCTCGCCCAGGCCGTAGGACGACGTAATCAGCACGGCGTCCTTGAAGCCGCTCTCGGTGTCGATCGAGAAGATGACGCCCGAGGCCCCGATGTCGGAGCGGACCATCTTCTGCACGCCGATGGAGAGGAAGACGGACTCATGATCGAATCCCTTGTCCACCCGGTAGGAGATCGCGCGGTCCGTGAAGAGGGAGGCAAAGCAGTGCTTGCAGGCATCCAGGAGGGCCGCCTCGCCCCGGATGTTGAGGTAGGTCTCCTGCTGGCCCGCGAAGCTTGCATCCGGCAGGTCCTCGGCCGTCGCCGAGCTGCGGACGGCCACGTCGGTGTTTTCCCCGTACTCCTCGCAGAGCCTGCGGTAGGCCTTGACGATCTCTTCCTGCAGGTCCCGGGGCAATGCCGCGTTGTAGATGAGACTGCGGATCTTCTTGCCGCGGGAACTGAGATTGCGGATGTCGTGCGTGTCCAGATCCCGCAGGATCTCCTTGATGTTGCCCCAGATGCCCGCCGATTCGATCAGGTAACGGTACGCGTGGGCCGTGATGGCATACCCGTCGGGGATGTTCACGCCCTTTTTCTGCAGGTTGCGCCGCATCTCGCCCAGCGAGGCGTTTTTGCCCCCCACCTCGGGTATGTCCTTCAGCTGCAGCTCGTCAAACCAGATGATCAGTCGCTCTTTATTCATTGCCATCCTCCCCGAAGATGTTGATGTCCCCCTTGTGAACCCGGCCCGCGGCCGCAAAACCCCTATCAGGTTTGTCCCCTCGAGTCAACGGGAAAGCCGCCGCCCTCAGCCCATGGCATCGGTGAGCTTTCGCCCGCCGAAGACGTGCATGTGCAGGTGGAAAATGAGCTGGCCGCCGTCGGGATTGACGTTGACGGTGACCCGGTAGCCCTTCTCGGCGATCCCCCTCTCTCGGGCAATGGTCTGTGCGGCCCGGACCATGTCCCTGAGCAGATCCCCCTGGTTCTCCCCGACGTCGTTGAGCGTCGCGACATGCTCCTTCGGGACGATCAGGACGTGCACCGGCGCCACCGGGTGGATGTCGTTGAAGGCGAGGATCCTGTCCGTTTCGAGCACCTTGCTGCAGGGGATTTCCCCCCTGACGATCTTGCAGAAAATGCAGTCGCTCATCTCTCCCCCTCTTTCCTCTCAAACACGGTTGTTTTGCGTCCGTCTGCCCCGCGGCCCTCGGCCCGGCCCGGTTCCTCCCGGTTCTCCAGCCTTCTCACCGTCTTGCCCTCTGCCCCTCTCCCTTCGTCCGTGCGATCGCCTGCTCCAGGTCCAGGGCGCCCGTGTAGAGGGCCTTGCCCGTGATCACGCCGAGAATGCCGGGGCATGCCGCGGCCATCAGCCGGTCGATGTCCCCGATCCCCGCCACCCCCCCGGACGCGATCACCGGGATGGCGACCTGCCGCGCGAGGCGCTCCGTGGCGGCAACGTTGACACCGGATTCCATCCCGTCGCGGCTGATGTCCGTGTAGACCAGGGCGGCAAGCCCGATCCCCTCGTACTGCCGGGCCACCTCGAGCACGTCCGCCCCCGTGGCCTCCGTCCAGCCCTCGACGGCCACCTTGCCCTCCCTGGCGTCGATCCCCAGGATGACCCGGTCGGGGTGACGCCGGCAGGCCTCGACGACGAAGTCCCGGTTCTTGAGGGCCGCCGTGCCGAGGATCACCCACCGGACCCCCACGCCGAGGTAGAAATCAACGGTGTCCAACTCCCGGATGCCGCCGCCCACCTCGATGGGGACGTCCACGGCGGACAGGATCCGCCGGATCACCGCGTCGTTGACGGGACGGCCCTCGCGCGAGCCGTCGAGATCGACGACGTGGATGCGCTCGGCGCCCTTCGCGGCCCACCGCCGGGCCACCTCCACGGGGTCCCCGCTGTAGACGGTCTCCCGCTGGAAGTCGCCCTGGAGAAGCCGGACGCACCTGCCGCCCCGGATGTCGATGGCTGGAATGACAATCAAGGATCAAGGCTCCGAAACCGGTGGCCCGGTTTTGATCCATCACAATAAAAAAAGCCGGTTTCCGGCTCCTCCCCGGGAGGGGCGCCGGTCCGGCCATTCCTGTCGGTCAGCCGGGCCGCTTACCGATACCCGGGAAAGGTTTTCAGGATCTCGTCGACCCCTTCCTCGGCCAGCTCGGCCACTGTCACCCACTGCATGCCCCTCCGGAAAAACATGGAGGCCTGAAAGAGATTCTCGAACAGCGACTGCTGCGTCTTGTCGAAGATGTTCCCCCATGCCAGCTCCCCGTCGCTCGACCGGATGAGGTAGACCCCGAAGGTCACCGACGCCGGCCGCTCGGCGGAAAACCTGTAGCCCACCCGCTCGCTGAAGCAGGACACGTAGCCGATCAGGACCCCGTCGACCTCGAGGGCCTTCCCGGTCATCTGGAGCTGCTGTGCAACCGACGCCCTCGGGTGCTCGCGCCTCACTTTCTGGTGGACGGCGTCGCTCTGGTAGGGGGGGATGACGGAAAACCCGCCGGACTGCGCCAGCCGTCCGAGGAACAGCTCCTGGACCTGCAGATCGGCATTCTGGGCCATGTCGCAGGTGCGGAAGACGGTTCCGCAAACCGGGCAGCGCGCCATCCGGCTGGCGTCGCTCGACGTGAGCTTTTCGAAGGACACGGCGGCCAGTCTCCGGGGGGCAAAAGGCTCCTTGCCGGCCTGGACCGTTTGAACGGGCGGACTCGAGGCGCACCCGGCCAAGACAAGCAGGGCGGCACAGAGGATGGTCAGGGCTGCCGCAGAGGCTTTCGGTAAGGGTTTCACGCTCCCCCCGCCGGGTGAACCGGGAATGGTGAAGGACTGGGAAACAGAAGAACGAAAAAAGACGGCTCTCGCTGAAACGCCCGGGAGTCAGAGAGTCCCCTTCGTGGAGAGGACCCCGCGGATCCGCGCATTCCGTTCGACCGCCTCGCGCAAGGCTCGGGCGAAGGCCTTGAACATCGCCTCTGCCATGTGGTGACTGTTCTTACCATACATGACCTTGACGTGCAAGGTCATTCCGCTCGCGCCGGCGAAGGCCGTGAAGAACTCCCGGATGAGCGCAAGGTCGAACGTCTTGATTTTGCGGGAGCCAAACTCCGCGTCGTAGACGAGATAGGAGCGGCCGGAGACGTCGAGGTGCACCGCGGCGAGGCTCTCGTCCATGGGGACCGTGGCGGAGCCGTAGCGGTTGACCCCCTCCTTCGCGGCGAGCGCCTCCTTGAAGGCCTTGCCCAGGCAGATCCCGATGTCCTCCACCAGGTGGTGATCGTCGACGTCCGTGTCGCCGCTGCCCTTGACCGTCAGGTCGAAGAGGCCGTGACGGGCCGTCAGGGTCAGCATGTGGTCCAGGAACGGGATCGTCGTGTCGATTCTCCCCTTGCCCGTCCCGTCGAGATCCAGGAGGACCCGGATATCCGTCTCCGCCGTCTTCCTCTCGATCCTGGCCTTCCGTGCCATCTCTTCTCCCCCCGTCGCGATCCTTTATTGCATGGGCTCAACCCGCATACGGTGTCCTCTCCGTCAGAGGGTGAGAGGGTATGAAGGTGAGAAGGTTGGAGCAGTGATCACGTAAACACTTGGCCTTGGGCTTGTCCAACGTTCTCACCCCCTCACCTTCTTACCTTCTCTTGCTCGCGGGATGCGCCCCGGTCACACCACTTTATTCAGGGCATACTCGATGATCCCCTCGGCCCCCGCCTCCTGCAGCAGGGGGATGAGGTCCCGGATGATGTTGCTGTCCACGACCGTCTCGACGGCGAACCACTCCTCGTTGTAGAGGTTCGAGATGGTGGGCGCCTTGAGGGACGGCAGAAGCAGGATCACGCGCCCCAAGTTCTCCTTGGCGACGTTCATCTTGATGACCACCTTGCCCATGCCGAGCAGCGACCCCTTGAGCATCGTCCGGATCTGCTCGATCTTGCGGCGCTTCCAGGGGTCTTCCCAGGCCTCCTTGTTCGCCAGCAGCTGCGTGTTGGTCCGCATCAGCTCGTGCACGATCCGCAGGCGGTTGGCCTTGATCGTGCTGCCCGTCTCGGTGACCTCCACGATCGCGTCGACGAGCCCCTCGACCACCTTCGCCTCGGTGGCGCCCCAGGAAAACTCGACCTTGACGTCGATGTTCCGCTCGCGGAACCAGCGCTTCGTGAAGTTGACGAGCTCCGTCGAGATCTTCTTGCCTTGCAAATCCTCGACCGTTTTGACCGGCGAATCCTCGCGTACGACGAGGACCCAGCGGGCGGGCTTCGCCAGCACCTTCGAGTAGACGAGGTCCTCGACGACGACCACGTCCGATTCGTTCTCGATCACCCAGTCGTGGCCCGTGAGGCCCAGGTCGAGGGTTCCCGCCTCGATGTACTTGGACATCTCCTGGGCCCGCACGAGGGCGCAGGAGATCTCTTCGTCGTCGATGTCCGGGAAATAGCTGCGGCTGTCGTAGCTGATCCGCCAGCCGGCCCTCTTGAACAGGTCCACCGTGTTGGACTCGAGGCTCCCCTTCGGGATTCCCAGCTTCAGCTTTTTCATTTGTAGACATCCTTCGGGTTGAAGATGCGCTCGCCGACGATCTCCTCTGCGCCGCCGGAGACCCTCCGGTAGAAGCAGGACCGGTATCCCGTGTGGCAGGCCGCCTTGCCGACCTGGTCCACCATCAGGAGGATCGTGTCGTTGTCGCAGTCGATCCGGATCTCCCGCACGAGCTGCACGTGTCCGGACGTCTCGCCCTTGACCCAGAGCTCGCCGCGCGAGCGGCTCCAGTAGGTGGCCTTCCCCGTCTGCAGGGTGTGCTCCCATGAACGCTCGTTCATGTAGGCGAGCATGAGGACCTCCTTGGTCTCGAAGTCCTGGACGACGGCGGGCACGAGGCCGCCGGCCTTCTTGAAATCGGGCTGCACCATGATGACTCGTTCCGTCCCGTTATTTCCCATGCGCCGGGCATCCCGTCCCGGCCGCGTGGAAGCGCAAATGGTAGATAAAGCGGCCGATTTTATCAAGAACTTTTTCTTTTCGCCTTGCCTGCACGCCGTTTTTGTGTTAGAAGACTTGCCGTTCTTTCTCCGGGCTGCGGCCCCGGTCAACAGCCCTCATCTGGAGGTGGAGAGCGATGTCAGTCCTCATCGGCGGCGGCATGTCGGTCCTGCTGGGCCTCGTCCTGCTGATCTTCTGGTACAAGCACTTCCTGACGCTTCTGATGGGGGCCGTGCCGATCCTGCTCATCCTGGGGGGTGCGCTGGCCGTCTACGTCGGTCTCGACGAGCTCAAGGACAAGATCCGGGAGACCCAGGAGAAGGAGAAAGAGGAGCTCAACAGGGCCCGTGCGGAGCTGGAGCGGGCGAAGGCCGAGGCCGACAGGTACCGGGAAGAGCTGGAAAAGCTCAAGGAAACCAAGTAAGGCCGGCGAAAAAGACCTTGACAGGGGAATCGAAATCCCCTATCGGAATAAGCCTGTGAAAAAAACCGGGGCGGAAAGCGTCATGCGTATCCCCTTTTCCAGAAACCCAGCCGTACCCGCCATCCTGCTTCAGTACCCCTACATGTATTGATGCCTGCAGTTCACCCTTCCGGGTGGGCATGCAGGCTTTCCGGAACACCCCGCGCATTCGAAGGACCCGTTTTCAATCGACATCAGCCCCATCGCTATCTGTTTCGGGCTGACACCGGGGTCCGCAGTTGACCGAAACGGACTTCGCATCATCCCAAGGAGGACAGGGCCATGCAAAAGACGACGACAGGGACACGATCCATCATCCTGCTGCTTGCGGCTGCGGTCACTCTCGTTTCGTGGACGGCCGCCGAGGCCGCCACGAGCCTGACCTACAGCATCTTCTTCCCCCCGACGCACGCGCAGGCGAAGGCGGCCGAGGCCTGGGCAAAGGAGGTTGAGAAACGAAGCGGCGGCCAGGTCAAGATCTCCCTCTTCGCGGGCGGGACCCTGACGCCGGCCGACCAGTGCTACGACGGCGTCCTGAAAGGGATTTCCGACATCTGCATGTCGGCCTTCGCCTACACGCGGGGCCGCTTCCCGGCCATGGAGGTCCTGGATCTCCCCCTCGGGTACCCGAACGGGCGGGTGGCCACCCGGGTGGCCAACGACTTCTATCATACCATGAAGCCCAAGGCGCTGGAGAACGTCAAGGTGCTCTACCTGCACGCCCACGGACCGGGGCTGCTGCACACGAAGAAACCCGTCAGGACGCTGGAAGACCTCAAGGGGATGAAGATCCGCTCCACGGGCTTCAGCGCCAAGGTCGTCACCGCCCTGGGAGCCCTCCCCGTGGCCATGCCGCAGGGTGAGACCTACGAGGCGCTCAGCAAGGGCATTGTCGACGGGACGATCGGCCCCATCGAGGTGCTCAAGGGCTGGAAACAGGGCGAGGTGATCAAATCCACCACGGACTGCCACGACGTGGGGTACACGACGGCCTTCTTCGTCGTCATGAACCTCAAGAAGTGGAACACCCTGCCCTCCGATGTCCGCAAGGCCCTCGAGGACGTGAGCCGCGAGTGGGTCGACGTGCACGGCAGGGCCTGGGACGACGCGGACAAGGAGGGGCGTGCCTTCACCCAGAGCCTGGGCAATCAGATCATCCCCCTTTCGGCCCAGGAGAGCGCCCGCTGGAAGAAGGCGGTGCGGCCGACGATCGACGAGTACGTCAAGGAGGCCGAAAGCAAGGGCATCCCGGGCCGCAAGTCGGTCAAGGAAGCCGAAGCCCTCATCGCAAAACACCGCAAGCTCTACAAGTAGTCCGGCTTCGGGGGGACGCACGTGCTTCGTGCCATCGGAAAGACCCTGCATCGGGCGGCGGTCGCACTCAACGGCCTCGCAGCGGCGGCGATCGTGTTCATCATGCTGCTGACCTGTGCCGACGTCGCGTTGCGCTTTTTCGGCCGGCCCATTCCGGGAACCTATGAGCTGGTCGGGTACTTCGGCGCACTCATCGTCGCCTTCGCCCTGGCCTGGACCTCCGTGGAGCGCGGCCACATCGCCGTGGAGATGCTCGTCGACCGGCTCCCGGGACGCCCCCGCGGCCTCGTGGAGGCCCTGGGGTCGATCGCCGGCGCGGCGTTGTTCGGCCTGCTCGCGCGGCAGTGTCTCGTGTATGCCCGCGACCTGATGGAGAGCGGCGACGTGTCCCTGACGCTCGGCATGCCGACGTGGCCCTTCGTCCTCGGGATCGCCGCCGGGTCGGCGATCCTGACGGCGATCCTCCTCACCGACGCCCTGCGGCAGCTTCGGAGGGCTCTCAAGCCATGACTCCGACGGAAGCCGGGATTTGCGGGTTCGTTGCCCTCGTCGCCCTCATGTTCCTGAAGATCCCCGTGGGGTTCGTCATGGCGCTCGTGGGGCTGGCCGGCTTCGCGTATCTGGTCACCTGGGACGCCGCCCTGCACCTGATGGCCCAGGACTTCTTCTCCGTCTTCGGGTCCTACAACCTCACGGTCATCCCCCTGTTCGTCCTCATGGGGCAGCTGGCGCACCACTCCGGGATGAGCAGCCGGCTGTTCCATGCCGCCTACCGCTTCCTCGGGAGCCTGCCGGGCGGGCTGGCCGTCGCCACGATCGGCGCCTGCGCAGGCTTCTCGGCCATCTGCGGCTCCACGAGCGCCACGGCCGCCACGATGGCCGCCGTGGCCCTGCCGGAGATGAAGAAGTACAACTACGACCCGGCCCTGGCGACGGGCGTCGTCGCCGCGGGCGGCAGCCTCGGCATCCTGATCCCGCCGAGCACGATCTTCATCGTCTACGGGATCATGACCGAGCAGTCCGTCGGCAAGCTCTTCCTGGCGGGCGTCGTGCCGGGGGTCCTCATGACGGCCCTGTTCATTGCGACGGTCCTCCTCTGGACCTGGAGGCGCCCGGAGCTGGCCATGCCGGGGTCTCGGTTCACCCTTCGCGAGAAGGTCGCCTCGCTCGCGGGCGTCGTCGAGACGCTCCTGCTCTTCGCGGCCGTCATGGGCGGCCTCTTCATGGGGGTCTTCACCCCGACGGAGGCGGCGGCCATCGGCGCCTTCGGCACCCTGCTGATCGCCCTCATCGGCAGGCATCTGTCCTGGAAAGGGTTTTCCCAGGCCCTCGTCGAGACGACGCGGGTCACCTGCATGATCCTCGTCATCGTGGCGGGGGCCACCGTCTTCGGCCACTTCCTGGCCGTCACACGGATCCCCTTCGACGTGGGCGCCTGGGTCCTCGGGCTCGCCGTGCCGCCCTGGGCCGTCATGGCCATGATCATCCTGATCTACCTCGTCATGGGCTGCCTCATGGACTCGCTCGCCATGATCATGCTGACGATCCCGATCTTCTTCCCCGTCATCACCGCCCTCGGGTTCGACCCGATCTGGTTCGGCGTGATCATCGTGCTCGTCACCGGGATGGGCGTCATCACGCCGCCCGTGGGGATCAACGCCTACGTGGTGGCGGGCGTGGCCCGCGACGTCCCGCTGCAGACCATTTTCCGCGGAGCCCTCAGGCTGCTGGCCGCGCAGATCGCCACGGCCGCCCTGCTCATCCTCTTCCCGCAGATCGCCCTGTGGCTGCCGCGGCTCATGCACTGACCCCGTCGACCGTTTTTCTTTTCGATTGCGCAGGGCGCGAAAAATCCGCATAGTAGCGCACGGGCCCCCAGTAATGCCCTGGAGAAACAGGCCGGTAGCGTTCCATGAGCCCGATTGCGATCGAACTGACTCTTCTTGCCGCAGCGGTTCTTCTTCTCGCCAGCATTCTGGCCAGCAAGGTCTCGGACCGCCTTGGGATCCCCTCTCTGCTGATTTTTCTGGGGATCGGAATGCTGGCCGGTTCCGACGGTCTTGGCGGTATCCATTTCGACGACCCCGCGCTCGCGCAGACCCTGGGGATCATCGCGCTGTGCTACATCCTCTTTGCCGGCGGACTTTCAACCAGCTGGACGAGTGTCCGTCCGGTTCTCGTGCAGGGCGGCCTCCTTGCCACACTGGGGGTTTTCGTCACAGCCGCTCTGGCAGGTTGGTTCACCACGGTCGTGGGAGGGCTCTCTCCTCTCGAGGGGTTCCTGCTCGGTTCGATCATTTCCTCGACGGACGCGGCGGCCGTATTTTCCGTCCTGCGGTCGAGAAGCGTCAGCCTCAAAGGAAACCTGAAGCCCCTGCTGGAACTGGAATCGGGGAGCAACGACCCTATGGCCGTTCTCCTGACGGTCGCCAGCATCAAGCTCCTGCTGCACCCCGGCGAGACCGTGGCCGACCTGATACCCATGATCCTCGTCCAGCTGCTGCTCGGTGCGGGCCTGGGGTACCTGCTCGGCCGCGGGATGGTCCTCCTGATCAACCACATCCGCCTCGAGTATGACGGGCTCTACCCCGTGCTGAGCCTCGCCACGGTTCTTTTGATCTACGGGCTCTCGACGGCCGTCCAAGCAAACGGGTTCCTCGCGGTCTACGCCGCCGGCATCGTGATGGGCAATCACAACTTCATCCACAAGAGGAGCCTTATCCGGTTCCACGACGGGCTGGCCTGGCTCATGCAGATCTCCATGTTCCTCGTGCTCGGACTGCTTGTCTATCCCTCAAAGCTTCCGGGCATCGCAGGCACGGGAATCCTCGTCACGGCCTTCCTGATGCTGGTCGCGAGGCCCGCGGGCGTCTTCGTCAGCCTCATCGGGTCCGGCATGTCCTGCCGGGAGCGTGTGATGGTTGCCTGGGTGGGGCTTCGCGGCGCCGTGCCGATCATTCTTGCAACGTTCCCCCTGCTGGCCGGGATCGCACAGGCGGAAATGATGTTCAACGTTGTTTTCTTCGTCGTGCTGGCTTCGGCCCTTCTGCAGGGAACCTCGATTCCGAGGATAGCCCGTTGGCTCGGCGTGGATGCGCCGATGCAACGGGTTCCCCTCTATCCCATCGAGTGCGAACCCGGCGGTCGGGTACCCTGCGACCTCGTCGACATTGAAGTCAGGGAAGACTATGCGGCGGCGGGAAAGCAGCTCGTGGAGCTCGGGCTGCCCGAGGGGGCCCTCGTGGTGCTCATCAACCGGGGCGAGGAATTCATCATCCCCACGGGGGGAACGATCCTGAACCCCGGGGACCGGCTGCTCTTCCTGGCAGCCGCAGCGCAGCTCGATCAGGCGCGTTCGATCATCGAAGCGCCGCGGGATCAATGAAAGAGATTGTCGCCGCCGCCTGAAGCATTTACACTGGATCCGGTGCGGACAGGATGCGGCTTTTTCGTGTGACCGCGCCGGAGGGAGACGGATCGGCATGTTTTTTCTCGACGACATCGTCATCATCATCGGGCTGTCGGCCGTGGTGCTCTACCTGTGCCACCGCCTCGAGCTGCCCGCCATCGTGGGGTATCTCCTCACGGGGCTGCTGACCGGTCCCTACGGGTTCAGGCTCGTCGGCAACCTCGAGGCCGTCATGATGCTGGCCGAGATCGGCGTCGTGGCCCTGCTCTTCACGATCGGCCTGGAATTCTCCTTCCGCAACCTCGTGCAGCTGCGCCGAACGGCCTTGCTGGGCGGGACCCTGCAGGTGCTGCTCACCCTGCTGGTGGCCGCGGCCATCTCGCACGGCCTCGGCCGGCCCGCGGGGCAGTCGATCTTCATCGGCTTCCTGACGGCCCTGAGCAGCACCGCCATCGTCATGAAGCTCCTGCAGGACCGCGCCGAGGTGGAGACGCCCCACGGCGGCAGCGCGCTGGGCATCCTCATCTACCAGGACCTCATCGTCGTCCCCATGATGCTGCTGCTCCCCTTCCTCGGCGGGGGCGCCGGGGGGAGCACCGATGAATTGCTGATCCTGCTGGGCAAGGAGATCGGCGTCATCCTGGTCCTCGTCGTCGCGGCCAAGTGGGTCGTCCCCTGGACCCTTCGCGAGGTCACCCGGACGGGCAGCCGCGAGCTCTTCCTGCTCACGATCGTGATGATCGGCCTGGCCGTGGCGTGGCTCACCCACGTCGCGGGGCTCTCGCTGGCCGTCGGGGCCTTCCTGGCGGGCCTCGTTATCTCCGAGTCCGAGTACAGCCACCAGGCCATGGGCAACGTCATCCCCTTCCGCGACATCTTCGCGAGCTTCTTCTTCGTCTCCATCGGGATGCTCCTCGATGTCCGCTTCCTCGCCGAGCACCCGGCTTACCTCTTCCTGCTGGCCGCCGGGATCATGCTCGTCAAGAGCCTCGCCGCCGCGGCGGCGGTCCTGTTCGTGGGCCTTCCCATCCGCGTGGCCGCGCTGGCGGGCCTCTGCCTCGGGCAGATCGGCGAGTTCTCCTTCATCCTCGCCGAGGCCGGCCGCAAGCACGGCCTGCTCACGCAGGCGATCAACCAGGAGTTCCTGGCCTACTCCGTCCTGACCATGATGGCCACGCCGTTTCTGTTCCGCGTCTCACACCCCGTCGCCGACGCCCTGGCCCGCCTGCCGCTGCCGGGCCGCCTCAAGCGCGGCAGCCTGCCCACGGCGGGCGGCAGAGGGGTGCACGAGAAGGACCACCTGGTGATCGTCGGCTTCGGCATCTACGGCCAGAACATCGCCCGGGCCGCCCGCGAGGCGAAGATCCCCTACGCGGTCGTGGACATGAACGCAGACCTCGTCCGGGAATTCCGGCGGAGAGACGAGCCGATCCACTACGGGGACGCGACCCACGAGGCCATCCTGCAGCACGTCGGCATCCGCCAGGCCCGGATCCTGGTGGTCGTGATCAGCGACGCCGCGGCCACGCGGCGCATCACCGACCTGGCGCGCAGGCTCAATCCCAGGCTCTACATCGTCGTGCGGACGCGGTTCATCCAGGAGATCGGGCCGCTCATGGAGACGGGGGCCAACGAGGTCATCTCCGAGGAGTTCGAGACCTCCGTGGAGATCTTCAGCCGCATCCTGTCGCGCTACCTCCTGCCCGAGGAGGAGATCCACCGGTTCGTCGAGGAGATCCGCTCGGACGGCTACGCGATGTTCCGCAATCTCTCGGCGCACGCCACGTCCTGCCCGCACATCGGGGCCTGCCTGCCGGACATGGATCTGCGCTCGGTCCGCGTGCACGGGGAATCGCCCCTGGCGGGGAAGACCATCGCCGGGGCGGAGCTCGGGAAGTCGTTCGGCGTCACCGTCCTGGCCGTGCGGCGCGAGGGAGAGATCATCTCCATCCCGCCGTCCGATCTCGTCATGCAGCCGGAGGACATTCTCTTCGTGGTCGGCCCGCCCGGGAAGATCGCGGACCTGGAATCGGCGCTCCGGGGCACGGCCGCGAAGAGACCCCCGGGGCAGCGGAAAAGGGTTGAAGCGGGACGGCAAAACCACTAGACTGAAAGCGGGTCCGGGACTCAACCCGGAGGAGCATCGCGATGGTCGGGCCGCCATCTGCCCGCGGGCAGTGACGGCCCTTTTGTTTGACCGGGGCACCCGGCGCCGGCCGAACGCGTCACCCCGATCCCGGAGAGAGGCGCTTGGCATGCCGTTCCTGGGCGACATCCTCATCATCATCGGGCTCTCCGCCGTCGTGCTCTACCTGTGCCACCGGGCGGGCATCCCCGTGATCGTCGGCTACCTGCTCACGGGCATCGTCGCAGGCCCCTACGGGTTCCGCCTCGTCGGCGAGATCGAGGCCGTCCGGATCCTGGCCGAGCTGGGCATCGTGGCGCTGCTGTTCACCATCGGCCTGGAATTTTCCTTCCGGAACCTCCTCCAGCTCAGGCGCACCGCCCTGCTGGGAGGGTCCCTCCAGGTCATCCTGACCTTTTTCATCGCCGCGGCCGCCGCGCAGTTCTTCGGCCTGCCGCCCGGGGAAGCGATCCTCATCGGGTTCCTGACAGCGTTGAGCAGCACGGCCATCGTCATGAAGCTCCTGCAGGACCGCGCCGAGATCGACACCCCGCACGGCACGAGCACCCTGGGCATCCTCATCTTCCAGGACCTCATCATCGTGCCCATGATGCTCATCCTGCCGCTGCTGGGCGGCGTCATCCACGAGAACCCGGAAGCCATCCTGCGGCTCGTCGCGGAGGAGATCGGGGTGATCCTGCTGATCGTGGTCGCCGCGAAGTGGTTCGTGCCCTGGGCCCTGCTCAAGGTCACCCAGACCCGCAGCCGGGAGCTGTTCCTGCTGGCCGTCGTCATGATCGGTCTCGCCGTGGCCTGGCTGACCCAGAAGGCGGGGCTCTCGCTCGCCCTGGGTGCGTTCCTGGCCGGCCTCGTCATCTCCGAGTCGGAGTACAGCCACCAGGCCCTCGGCAACATCCTGCCCTTCCGGGACGTCTTCACCGGCTTCTTCTTCGTTTCCGTCGGCATGCTTCTCGATCTCGGCCGTCTCGCCGCAAACCCCGTCGGGGTCGCATGGATGACCGCAGGCGTCATCGTCGTCAAGGCCCTGATCGCGGCGGCGGCGGCCCTGATCGTCGGGCTGCCCCTCCGGACCGCCGTCCTCGTGGGGCTGGCACTCTGCCAGATCGGGGAGTTCTCCTTCGTCCTGGCCGAGGCGGCAAACCGGTACGCCGTCTTTACGGGGACGCGATACCAGGAATTCCTCGCCGTCTCGGTGCTCACCATGATGGCCACCCCCTTCATCATGTACGCCTCGCCGCGCCTCTCGGAGGCCGTCTCCCGCCTGCCCGTTTCCAGGCGCCTGAAGAGGGGGAGGTTCCGCGGGGCGTCCGTGCGGGCGTACCGTGAGAAAGACCATCTCGTCATCGTCGGCTTCGGCTTCAACGGGCGCAACCTGGCGAGGGCGGCCCGGACCATGGGGATCCCCTACGCCGTCATCGAGATGAACCCGGACGTCGTGATCGAGGAGAGGGCGAAGGGCGAGCCCATCTACTACGGCGACGCCACCCAGGAGGCCGTCCTGCAGCACGTCAACGTCTGCCGCGCCCGGTCCATCGCCGTCGTGATCAACGACGCGGCGGCCACGCGGCGGATCACGGAGCTTGCCCGGAGGCTCAACCCGAAGGCCTACATCATCGTCCGGACGCGGTTCATCGGGGAGATCCATCCGCTGAAGGAACTCGGCGCCAACGAGGTCATCCCCGAGGAGTTCGAGACCTCCGTGGAAATCTTCAGCCGCCTGATGGCCACCTACATGCTCCCGAAGGACGAGATCGAAAGGTTCGCCGCGGAGATCCGGGCCGGGGGCTACGAGATGCTGCGAAGCCTGTCCCGCGAGGCGACGAGCTGCCCCGACATCGGGACCTGCCTGCCCGACGTCGAGATCCGCTCGTTCCGCGTCCAGGCCCGCTCCGAGGCCGCGGGGAAGACCCTGGCCGAGACACAGATGCGCAAGAAGTACGGCGTCACCTTGCTGGCCGTCCGCAAGGGGGCCGAGATCACGACCATCCCCGACCCCGACATCCGGCTCGAGGCGCAGGACCTGCTCTTCGTCGTCGGCCAGCCCGACCGGATCGCCCAGGTGGAGGAGCTTTTCCGGGAGAAACAGCCATGAACCCTCTCTTCGTCGCCGCCGTCTTTTCGGGCGTCTTCGCGCGGCACCTGGCGTACTGCCCCGTGTGCCGGCACTGCCGGGTGTGCCGTGCCGATGAAACGGGAACACCGAAGATCTGCGACGTCTGCGGCTCCGACCTCGAACCCGTGCAGAAGTGACCGGCGGTGCCGCGGGGGTCTCGCGGTCAATCGACCTTTCGGAGCACGAGGGCCGTGCGCGTGGGGAGATAGAGGCTCAGCAGATGACGGAGGGACCCCGCCGTGCCGTCCGGCTGCGTGAAGTGGACCTGGTCCGCCACGAGGCGCCCGTGGCCGCCGTAGGCGACGGCATCGGTGTCGAGGACGTGCCGGTATCGGCCCGGCGGGGCGTCGATCCGGTAGCCCTCGTAGGAGCGGGAGGGGTGGAAATTGAACGCGAACAGGTGCCCCGCCCGCTCGAAGGCGAGGATCTTCGTCTCGCCGTGCTCGTGCAGGAGCCGGGGGTCGCCCGATCCCAGAAGGTTCGCCCGGCGCGCGAAACCGATCATGTCGGCGTCGAAGCGGGCCAGCTGGCGGTAGCGCAGGGTCTCGTCGTCCGCGAGGCTCCACTGGCGCCGGGCATACTTGTAGGACCAGCCGTTTCCGGCCCTCGGGAAGTCGATCCACTCAGGGTGCCCGAACTCGTTGCCCATGAAGTTCAGGTACCCGTGGCCCGCCGTGGCAAGGGTGACGAGGCGGATCATCTTGTGGAGGGCCACCCCTCGCTCCACGCGGAGGTTCTGCCGGAAGACGCTCATGTCGGTGTACATGTCCGCATCGATCATCCGGAAGATGAGGGTCTTGTCCCCCACGAGGGCCTGGTCGTGCGATTCGCAGTAGCTGATCGTCTTTTCGTCCCGCCGGCGGTTGTTGAGCTCGTACCACAGGTGCCCCAGGGGCCACGCCTCGTCGGGGCATTCCTTCAGCAGCCGGATCCACGTGTCGGGCACGCCCATGGCGAAGCGGTAATCGAACCCCGTTCCCCCCCGCTCCGCGGGGACGGCCAGCCCCGGCATGCCGCTGACGTCCTCGGCGATCGTGACGGCGTCGGGCCGCACGTCGTGGACGACCCGGTTCGCCAGGGCCAGGTAGGCCAGGGCATCCTCGTCGACGCTTGCGTCGAAGTAGTCGTCGTAGGACAGGAAGGCCTTCCCCAGGCCGTGGTGCAGGTAG
The DNA here is from genome assembly GCA_013177795.1 of Syntrophaceae bacterium. NCBI lineage: Bacteria > Pseudomonadati > Thermodesulfobacteriota > Syntrophia > Syntrophales > Syntrophaceae > Syntrophaceae bacterium. The sequence continues at coordinate 759,749 of JABLXY010000001.1, forward strand.
AGCATGCTCGTCACGCCGTCGAAGCGGAACCCGTCGAAGCGGAACTCGTCGAGCCAGTAGCGGCAGTTGGAGAGCAGGAAGTGCAGGACCTGGGGCTTGCCGTAGTCGAAACAGCGCGAATCCCAGGCCTCGTGCCGTCCCCGCGCACCCCGGTGGAAGTACTGGTGCTCCGTGCCGTCGAAGCGGCTGAGGCCCTCCACCTCGTTGGACGCGGCGTGCGAGTGGACGAGGTCCATGACGACGCAGAGCCCCGCCTCGTGCGCGGCGTCGATGAGCGCCTTGAGGTCCTCGGGCGTGCCGAACCGCGACGAGGCGGCGAAGAAGCTGCTCACCTGGTAGCCGAACGACCCGTAGTAGGGGTGCTCCTGGATCGCCATCAGCTGCAGGACGTCGTAGCCGGCCCGCACGATCCGCGGCAGGACCTTCTCTGTGAACTCCCGGTAGGTGCCGACCCTCTCCTCCTCCTGGGCCATGCCGACGTGGGCCTCGTAGACGAAGGGCGTCCGCACGGCGCACCGGAAGCCCTCGCGGCGCCACCGGTACGCGGAGGGAGGGTCCCAGACCTGGGCGTTGAAGATGAGCGTCTGCGGGTCCTGCACGACGCGCCGGGCCCAGGCGGGGATGCGCTCGCCCTGCCCGCCGATCCAGTGCACCCGCAGGCGGTACAGATCGCCGTGGGCCATGGCCGAGGCCGGCAGGCGGATCTCCCAGACGCCCTCGGCCCCGTCGAGCCTCTCCAGGGCGAACCGGGGCGACTCCCGCCAGTCGGTCATCTGACCCACGAGGCTGACGCGCGTCGCGTTCGGGGCCCACTCGCGCAGGACCCACTCGCCGCCCCGGCGGTGCAGCCCGAAATACTCGTGCCCGCTGGCGAAATCGGCAAGCCGCATCCGCCCCCCCGTGAGCCGCGCCTCCAGCTCGGCCACCCGGCGCAGGCGCCTCGCGATGGCCCCGCGCCAAGGGCCCAGCAGCGGGTCTGCGGCAACGAGCCGCTCCGCAAGGTCCTCGATGCCGCCGGGGGCCGCGCCTCCCGGTCCCGTTTTGTCCGTCATCCCCTGTGCACCCCTGCGCTGCGGTTGCTGCAGGCCGAATACCCGGCCTGCCCGCATCATACAGAAAATGCCGTTTTGTGCAAGGCTCCGCCGGTGAGGGACATGCACATCGCGGGTTGACAGACGCCCCGATTATTTGTATACGAATTTCAAACACCCGGCAGTCGGAAAGGAGAGATCATGCCAGCAGAAAACCAACTGACCATGGAGGTCAACGCCGCCCTCCGGAAGCTCATGCAGCTCGTCCAGACACGCTCGAAGAGGATCCGCAAGGAGACGGGCATCACGGGACCGCAACTGCTCGCCATGAAGACCCTGGCCGACTCGCCCGGCCTGAGCATCTCCGAGCTCGCCCGCCGCATCTACCTGCACCCGGCCACGGTGGTCGGCATCGTCGACCGGCTCGAGGGTCACGGCCTCGTGGACCGCACCCCGTCGAAGAAAGACCGCAGGCAGGTCCAGGTCAGGCTGACCCGCGGCGGCAAGGCCGCCCTTCGCAAGACCCCCCCGGACGCACGGGACTCCGTGCTCGCGGGTCTCGAGAGCCTGCCGGAAAAGAAGCTCAAGCGCCTCGCCGCCGGCCTCGCGGTGATCGTCCGGGTCCTCGAGGCGCACGCGAGAGGCCCCGTCCCCAAGCGCCGCCGCGGCAGGCCGCGCAAGGAGGAATCGGCGCCGAGGAAGCGGCGGGGCAGAAAGCCGGCATGACCCCGGCGGCGCCGCCCCCCGCCCGCAATCCGGTGAACCTCTGCAGCGACCGGCCCCGCGATCCCCTCGGCACGGGAGGCAGGGGCCGAGGAGGCCGTCCGTGGAACGAAGGCTTCCACTGGGTTCCGCCTGCCGGAAAGGGGGCCGATGCTCCTTTCTCGTCTGGGCGCCCGCCGCGAAACGGGTGGAGCTCCGCATCCTTCCCCCCGGGGGGCGCATCGTCGCCCTGCAGAGGCTGCGTGACGGGTATCACGGCGCCGTGCTCGACGGCGTTCGGCCGGGTGACCTGTATGTCTACCGCCTCGACGGGCTGATCGAACGGCCCGACCCCGCCTCGCGGTCCCAGCCGCTCGGCCCCTCCGGTCCATCCCAAGTCACCGATCCGCGCCCGCCTGCAACAGTGGGCCCGTGGCCCGGCCTCGCTCTGCGGGATGCCGTCCTCACCGAACCCGGCGAAAGCGACCGCCCCTTCGATTCGATCCGTTCCCGCATCGGCGGGTACGTCTCCCCCGGGTTCAACGCTCTGCGGGTCCGGACCTCGGCCGGCCGGGGATTCCCGTTTTCCGTTTCGGCCCCCGCGGGAGGGCCGGCCGGGCTGAAACGCCTGGTCGGGGCCTGCCACAGAAGGGGGGTCGCCGTGATGCTTGCCGTCGATTTGTTCGAGCCCGGCATCGAGGGGGACCCCCTCGCGTGGTTCGGCCCCTACTTCGCCGGCCACGACCGGCGGCTCAACCTCGACGGCCCCTGGAGTGACGAGGTGCGGCGGTATTTCATCGAGTGCGCGATGTCGTGGTTCCGGGAGTACCGGGTCGACGCCCTCGACATCGGGCCGGTGGACGCCGTGGCGGACCCGTCGCCCCTGCCCCTCCTGGAGGAAATGGCGCAGGCCGTGAAAGCCGAGGCCCGCCGGGTCGGCCGGCCCCTGCACCTCGTTGCGCACAGCGAACGCAACGACCCCCGCCTGGTCCGTCTCCCGGAAGACGGCGGGATGGGGCTCGACGCGGTGTGGAACCCGGATTTCGCGGAGTCCCTGGATGCCCTCCTGCTGCGCCCCCGCGGGGGCGCCGGCAGCGGCTTCGGCAGGCTCGAGCACGTCCGGAAGGCCTTCCTGGAAGGCTTCGTCGACTCGGGCGGCTATTCACCCGCCCGTCGGCGGCGCCGGGGCCGCTCGTCGCGTGCCCTGCCCGGGGAGAGGTTTCTTGTCCGGCTGCAGCCGCCGGAACCCGGGCGGGACGGCCGCCGCGGGACCGTTGGGGCGGGCGCCCTTCTCGAGGCATGCCTGTTTTTGTCCCCCTTCCTGCCGCTTCTGCCCGGGGATGCGGACGCGCCTGCCGGCGCCGCCCGCCGTGCCGGGCTGATCCGGCTTCGGAAGGAGCTGCGCGCCGCGGGACTCCTGGACAGGCAGTGCATGGGGGTGCTGGGTTACGAAAGGGAAAGGGTGCTGCTCGTGCGGCATTGGAAGGACGACGAGGACCTCATCGTGATCTTCCACTTCGGCACCAGGGCATCGACCGTGGCGCTCCCCGTCCCCGCGGGCGCGTGGGCCCTGCGATTCGATACAGCCGCCCCCCGGTGGGGCGGCCCCGGGAGCGCCCTCCCCGAGCGGCTGCAGGGCGAGGGCGGCGACGTTCCCCTGCCCCTCGCTCCCCTGTCCTGCGCGGTCTACCTGAAGCAGCACGGTGAACGTACGGAAGTGGAGAAGCTATGAAGTTATGAAGCTCGGAGAAGCTGAAAGCATGACACTGGTCTCCAGCCCATCCACGCTTCTTACCTTCACAACTTCCCAACTTCTCTCCTGGCGCGGGATGAACCCCTGTCACCGGCCTTCTAGACCTGTCCCCGGATCAACTTGTAGAAGAGGATCACTGCCCCCACCGTCACGGCCGCGTCGGCCACGTTGAAGGCCGGCCAGTGGTACGTGGAGATGTGGAAGTCGAGGAAGTCGATCACCTCGCCGAGGCGGATGCGGTCGATCAGGTTGCCCACGGCGCCGCCGAGGATGAGCGACATGCCGTAGGTCAGCAGGATGTCCTCCGTCTTCATCTTCACGACGTAGTAGACGATGAGGCCCGAGGCGAGAATCGAAACACCGATGAGAAACAGCGCCCGCACCATCGGCGATGCGCCGGCCAGGAAGCCGAAGGCCGCGCCGGGGTTACGGACGTAGGTGATGTTGAAGAACCCCTGGACGACGGGGATGGACTCGTGCAGGGTCATGTGCGTGTCGATGTAGATCTTGGTGATCTGGTCGAGCACGACGATGACCAGCACCGTCAGGACGAACAGCAGGTAGTTTCGCTTCAACGTTCCCCCTCATCAGAAAATCCCCCTGTCACCTCCCTTTTTCAAAGGGGGAAAGAGGGGGATGTTCTTGCCTTTTGCCTTTTGCCTTTTGCCTTTTGCCTTTTGCCTTCAGCCCAGGTTCGCAAGACACCGCGGGCAGATCTTCGGGTGATTCGCGTCGCGCCCCAGCTCCTCGCTGAACACCCAGCAGCGCTGGCACTTCTCACCGCCGGCCTTCGCCACGGCAACCTTGAGGCCCGGCATCTCGGCGCTCTCGAAGGCATCCTGCAGCGCCCCGCCCTTCTGGACGCGCAGGCTGGAGACGATGCAGAGCGCCCGCATGTCCTCCTCGTGCTTCTCCAGGAGGGAGACGAGCTTCTCCGGGCCTGTGACCGTCACGGCCGCGTCGAGCGGGTGGCCGATGACCTTGCCTTTCCGGGCCGTCTCCATGGCCTTGGAGATTTCGCCGCGCACGGCGATGAGGGTCTTCCAGGTGTCGCCCAGCTTCTCGTCGGCCCAGGCGGGATCCGCCTCGGGGAACTGGGTCAGGTGGACGCTCATCGCCTTGCCGTCCCAGGCGGGCAGGCTCTGCCACACCTCCTCGGCCGTGAAGGTGAGGATGGGCGCGAGCAGCCGCGTGATGGCCTCGAGGATGAGGAACATGGCGCTCTGGGCGGACCGCCGGCTCCTCGAGGCTTTCCCGGAGGTGTAGAGGCGGTCCTTGAGGACGTCGAGGTACAGGGCGCTCAAGTCCACGGTGCAGAAGTTGTACAGCGTGGTGTAGACGATGTGGAACTGGAAGTTCTCGTAGGCCTTCCGCGTCCGCTCGATGACCGCCTGCAGGCGGTAGAGGGCCCACCGGTCGATCTCCTCCATCTCGGAGTAGGCAACCCGGTCTTTCTTCGGATCAAAGTCATAGAGGTTGCCCAGGATGTAGCGGCTCGTGTTCCGGATGCGGCGGTAGGCCTCGACGAGCCGCTCCAGGATCTCGTCGGAGATGCGGATGTCGACGGTGTAGTCCTCGGCGGCCACCCACAGCCGCAGGATCTCGGCGCCGAACTTCTCGATGATGGGCTGCGGCTCGATGACGTTGCCCACCGACTTGGACATCTTCTTCCCCTCGCCGTCGACGACGAAGCCGTGGGTGAGCACCGTCGTGTAGGGCGCCCGGCCCCGGGTCCCCACCGACTCGAGCAGCGACGAGTGGAACCAGCCGCGGTGCTGGTCGCTGCCCTCGAGGTACATGTCGCAGGGGGAGCGCAAGTAGCCCCTCGTCTCGAGGACCGCCGCGTGGCTCACCCCCGAGTCGAACCAGACGTCGAGGATGTTCGTCTCCTTGCGGAACGACGTCCCCTTGCAGTTCGGGCAGGCCGAGCCCGCCGGCATGAGGTCCTTGGGCTCGCGCTCGAACCAGACGTCGGCGCCGTGCTCGCGCATGAGTTCCACGACGTGGTCGAGGATCTCCTTCGAGTAGACGACGGTGTCGCAGTCCCTGCAGTAGAACAGGATGATGGGCACGCCCCAGAGCCGCTGGCGCGAGATGCACCAGTCGGGGCGGTTCTCCACCATGCCGTAGATCCGGTCGCGGCCCCAGCCGGGGATCCACCGGACGCTGTTGATGCTCTCGAGGGCCTTCTTCCGCAGGCCGTTTTTCTCCATGGAGATGAACCACTGCTCGGTGGAGCGGAAGATGATGGGCTTCTTGCAGCGCCAGCAGTGCGGGTAGGAGTGCTCGATGTCCCCCACCGCCAGCAGCGCCCCCACTTCCCGGAGCTTGTCGTTGACGGACTCGTTGGCGTCGAAGACGAACTGGCCCGCGAAGAACTCCACGTCCTTCGTGAAGTTGCCGTCCTCGTCGACGGGGGCGTAGTTGTCGAGCCCGTACTCCATGCCGATCTCGTAGTCCTCGGCGCCGTGGCCGGGGGCGATGTGGACCATGCCCGTGCCGGCATCGAGCGTCACGAAGGGCGCCAAGATGAAGACGCTCTCCCGGTCGATGAAGGGGTGCTTCGCCTTGAGGCCTTCCACGACCTCGCCGGGGAACTCGTCGGCGATCTCGTATTCCTTGAACCCGAAGGCGTCCATGCAGTAGTCGACCAGGTCCTTGGCCATGATGAGGACCTCGCCCGTCTTCTTCACCTTCACGGCGGCGTAGATGAATTCCCTGTGGAACGCAATGGCCAGATTGGCCGGGATCGTCCAGGGGGTCGTCGTCCAGATCACGGCGGAGACCTTCTCGCCCGCGAGCTTCGGCCGCACCGCCGAGATGTCGGAGATCATGGGGAACTTGACGTAGATGGCCGGCGTCACGTGGTCGCCGTACTCCACCTCCGCCTCGGCGAGCGCCGTCTTGCAGGTGGCGCACCAGTAGACGGGCTTCTTGCCCTTGTAGACGTCGCCCGAGAGCATCAGCTTGGCGAACTCGGCCGCCGTGATCGCCTCGTACTCGTAGTGCATCGTGAGGTAGGGGTTGTCCCACTCGCCGAAGACCCCGAGGCGCTTGAACTCGCTGCGCTGGATGTCGACGAAACGCTCGGCGTACCTGCGGCAGTAGCGCCGCTTCTCGGCCTGCGAGAGGCTGCCTTTGCTCTCACCCAGCTCCTTGTCGACCTGGTGCTCGATGGGGAGGCCGTGGCAGTCCCACCCCGGGACGAAGATGCTGTCGAAGCCCGCCATGTTTTTCGACTTGATGACGAGGTCCTTGATGATCTTGTTGAGTGCCGTGCCGAGGTGGATGTGGCCGTTGGCGTAGGGCGGGCCGTCGTGCAGGATGTAGGTCGGGCGCCCCTTGGAGACCTCGCGGATCCTGTCGTAGATCCGGATCTGCTCCCACCACTGGAGCATCTCGGGCTCCTTCCTGGAGAGGCTCGCCTTCATGGGGAAATCGGTCCTGGGCAGGTTGAGGGTGGATTTGTAATCCATGGTACCTCCGGGGCTAAGGGCAAATGGCGAATGGCGAACGGCGACCAGCGTTTCGCCCTCGAATTCTGTGCACTTATCACAACGCGCACCGACTTTCAAGGATGAAGCAAAAAAAGGCCTCCCGCCGAAACGGGAGGCCTTTTTCACGCATGCGCAAGAGGCGCAACGCCCTCGCTTACATGTCCATTCCGCCGTACCCGCCGCCGGGCATGGGCGGCATGGGGGTCTCCTTCTTGGGCTTCTCGGCCACCATGCACTGGGTGGTCAGCATGAGACCCGCCACGGAGGCGGCGTTCTGGAGGGCCGAGCGGGTGACCTTCGTCGGGTCGATGACGCCCGCCTTCACGAGGTCCTCGTACTCCTCGGTCGCCGCGTTGAACCCCCAAGGGCCCTTCTTTTCCTTGACCTTCTCCACCACGATGGAGCCCTCGCAGCCCGCATTGGCCGCGATCATCCGGAGGGGCTCCTCGAGGGCCTTCTTCACGATGTTGACGCCCACCTGCTGGTCGCCCTCGAGAACGAGCTTCTCCAGGGCCGGCAGGCATCGGATGTAGGCCACCCCGCCGCCGGGGACGATGCCCTCCTCGACGGCCGCGCGGGTCGCGTTCAGGGCGTCCTCGACGCGGGCCTTCTTCTCCTTCATCTCCGTCTCGGTGGCCGCGCCCACGCGGATCAGGGCAACGCCGCCGACGAGCTTCGCGAGGCGCTCCTGGAGCTTCTCGCGGTCGTAGTCGGACGTGGTCTCCTCGATCTGGGCGCGGATCTGCTTCACGCGGCCCTCGAGGTCGGCCCGGGAGCCGGCGCCGTCGATGATCGTCGTGTTGTCCTTGTCGATGGTGATCTTGCGGGCGCGCCCGAGGTCCTGCAGCTGGGCATTCTCGAGCTTCATGCCCATCTCCTCGGAGATGACCTTGCCGCCCGTCAGGATCGCGATGTCCTCGAGCATGGCCTTGCGGCGGTCACCGAAGCCGGGGGCCTTCACGGCCGCCACCTGCAGGGTGCCGCGGATCTTGTTGACGACCAGGGTGGCCAGGGCCTCGCCCTCGATCTCCTCGGCGATGATGAGCAGGGGCTTGCCGCTGCGGGCCGCCGCCTCGAGCACGGGCAGCAGGTCCTTCATGCCGCTGATCTTCTTGTCGTGGATCAGGATGTAGGCGTCCTCGAAGTTGACCTCCATCTTGTCGGGGTTGGTCACGAAGTAGGGGGAGACGTAGCCGCGGTCGAACTGCATGCCCTCGACCACCTCGAGCTCCGTCTGGAGACCCTTGGCCTCTTCCACGGTGATGACGCCTTCCTTGCCGACCTTGCCCATCGCCTCGGCGATGATGTTGCCGATCGACTCGTCGTTGTTGGCCGAGATGGTGCCGACCTGGGCAATCTCCTTCTGGTCCTTCGTGGGCTTGGAGAGCTTCTTGAGTTCCTCGATGACGCACTCGACGGCCTTGTCGATGCCGCGCTTGATGTCCATGGGGTTGCTGCCCGCGGCAACGGTCTTCGCGCCCTCACGGTAGATGGCCTGAGCCAGGATGGTGGCCGTCGTGGTGCCGTCGCCGGCCACGTCGCTCGTGCGGCTCGCCACCTCGCGCACCATCTGGGCGCCCATGTTCTCGAACTTGTCCTCGAGCTCCACTTCCTTGGCCACCGTGACGCCGTCCTTGGTCACGACGGGGGAACCGAAGCTCTTCTCGATGATGACGTTCCGGCCCTTGGGGCCCAAGGTTACCTTGACCGCATCCGCCAGCGCGTTGACGCCGTCGAGAATCGACTTTCTCGCGACCTCGTCATACTGCAGAATCTTTGCACCCATCTATAGGTTCCTCCTTGTTTTTTTACTTCTTCTCGATGATTCCGAGCACGTCCTCTTCCCTCATGATGAGGTACTCGACGCCGTCGATCTTGACCTCGTTGCCCGCGTACTTGCTGAAGAGGATCCGGTCGCCCTGCTTGACGTCCATGGGGATGACCTTGCCGTCCTCGAGGAGCCTGCCCTTGCCCGCTGCCACGACCTCACCCTCGGTGGGCTTGTCCTTTGCGGTGTCGGGAATGATGATGCCGCCCTTGGTCTTCTCCTCCTCCGCAACGCGCCTCACGATAAGTCTGTCGTACAATGGCCTGATCTTCATCCTCCAACCTCCATGTTAATTATTGAAATCTTTCAGGATTTTTTTGCTGACCCTGCCGGTAGCGGGTTCTTTGTGCGGAAAATCAAGGGTATGTTATGCACGGATTTTGGCGTGTCAAGGGCATCGGCGAAAAATTTCGAAAAAAATGTCGCCGTCGGCCCGCCGGTTCGTTCATCGGGCCGGCCGTCTTTTGCCGGCATCAGTTCAGTTTCAGGGAAACGAAATAGGCCAGGGCGGCGATCAGGGCCGACATGGGAATGGTCAGAACCCAGGCCCAGATGATGGTGCCCGCGACCCCCCAGCGGACCGCAGTGAGTCGCCTCGTGGCTCCCACGCCGACGATCGCGCCGGCAATCGTATGGGTCGTGCTGACGGGGATACCCCCGAGCGTGGCCCCGATGATGGACAGGGCCGCCGCCGTTTCCGCGCAGAACCCGCCCATGGGTGCGAGTTTGGTGATCTTCGTCCCCATCGTCTTGACGATCCGCCACCCGCCGGCCATGGTCCCCAGGGAGATAAACGCGTAGCTCGCAATGATTACCCAGAGCGGCACGTGGAATCCCCCCGTGATGTACCCCGCGCTGAAGAGGACCATCGTGATGATGCCCATGGTCTTCTGGGCATCGTTCATGCCGTGGCTCAGGCTGTAGATGGCCGCCGAGAAGAGCTGCAGTCGGCGGAAGATCTGGTCGGCCCTTCGGACGCTCTTGTCGTGGCTCAGGTTCAGCACGACGATCATGATGAGAAACCCCAGGATCAGCCCGATCGTCGGGGAGATCACGATGAACAGCGTCGTCTTGATGATCCCCCACCACACGAGCACCTCCGTGCCGCCCTTCACCAAGCCTGCACCGATCAGGCCGCCGATGAGAGCGTGGGAGGAGCTGCTCGGCAGACCCAGCCACCAGGTGATGAGATTCCATGCGATCGCGCCGATGAGCGCCGAAAGGATGAGAAAATTGTCCACGATCTGGACGTTGATGATCCCGGTACCAACAGTCTTGGCGACCTGCACGCCGACGAAGAAAACCGCTGCGAAGTTGAAGAAGGCGGCCCATACCACGGCCTGCTGCGGGGAGAGAACGCGGGTGGACACCACGGTGGCGATGGAATTCGCCGCATCGTGGAAGCCGTTTATGAAGTCGAAGGCCAGCGCGACGGCAATGATGAAGCCGACAAAGAGGAGCGTGCTATCCATGTTTCAGGACGATGCCTTCGATGATGTTGGATACGTCCTCGCAGACGTCGATGGATTCTTCGATCCGCTCGAAAATCTCCTTCCACTTGATGAGCTCGATGGGGTCTTTCTCGCGCTCGAAGAGGCGGGCCATGGCCGTGCGGAGCACGTAATCCCCCTCATTTTCCAGTGTGTTGATCTCCACGCAGGCCTCGAGGATCATCTTGAAGTTCTTCTTGTCCCGGAGGGCATGAACGACGTCCTTTACCTTGGCTATCGCCTCCGTGAGGATTCGCATCAGAACATGGAGTTCCTCGGCCGGCGTCTTGACCTTGTACAGGTACATGCGCACCGCCGAGGCCTCGATCATGTCCAGGATGCTGTCCATCTTGTTGACAAGGGCGTAGACGTCCTCGCGGTCGATGGGGGTCAGAAAGGTCCTGTGCATCCGCTCGTAGGCCCGGTGGGTGATTTCGTCGGCCTCGTGCTCGATCTCCTTGAGTTTCACGAGTTTCGGTTCGTTTTGTTGATAGTCGCTCAGGATTTCGACGAAGAGTTTTGCACCTTCCTCGATCTTGCAGGCAAGCTCTTCGAAGAGGTCGTAGAACTTCTCATCCTTCGGGACGAACTTCACGGCGGGCCCCCTCCTTCGGGTTCGGTGCACCTCATAGCACACTTTTCCCACGCCTTCAACGACCGATCGAAAAAGAGTGTTTTTTCAGGGAATACAATATGTTGCGCGAAAAGGCCGGGTGCCTCGACGGCGACAGGGATTGTCGCGGGTCACGAGATGCCCGGTCAGGGGGTGTCGTCGCGGTAGGTGGGGAAATAGAGGAACACGGTTGTACCCCGGCCGAGCTGGCTCTCGATCTCCATCCGGCCCCGGTGGGCCGCCATGAGGTGCTTGACGATGGAAAGTCCGAGCCCCGTCCCCCCCAGCTCCCGGGAACGGGTCTTGTCAACGCGGTAGAAGCGCTCGCCGAGACGTCCGATCTCGTCACGCGGCACGCCGATGCCCGTGTCCTCGATCCGCACGAGCACCTCGCCGTCCGCCGCCGCCGCGGAGAGCCTCACGCGGCCGCCCGCGGGGGTGAACTTGACGGCGTTGTCCAGGACATTGATCAGAATCTGGCTCAGCCGGTCCCGGTCGGCCCGGATGGGAGGCAGGCCCTCGGGAATCTCGACGGCCAGGTCGATTCGCTTCTCCTGTGCCTTGACGTGCAGGATGTTCATGACGCTCTGCACGATCCCGGCCAAGGAGACGCTCTCGAAGCAGAACCGCATCTCGCCCAGCTCGATGTTCGAGATCGTCAGCAGGTCCTCCACCAGCCGGTTGAGCCGCTCCGCGTGCCGCGAGATCGTGGTCAGGAATTTCTTCGCCGTTTCCCGGTCCTCGATGGCCCCCTCCTGGAGGGTCTCGACGAAACCCAGGATGGCCGTCAGCGGGGTCTTGATCTCGTGGGTGACGTTGGCCACGAAATCCACCCGCATGCGTTCCAGTTTCTTGAGGCGCGTGACATCGTGGAAGACGAGCATGATCTTGCCTTCGCCGCCCGGGACGCCGCGCACGCCGGAGATGGCCACATCGAACACGTTCGGGGGCCCCTCGCCGAAGACAATCTCCTGAAAGACGGGCTGGGCGGTCGCGCGGTACTGATCCAGGGCCTTCTGCAGATCGAGGTTGCGGAACGCCTCCAGAGGGGTCTTGCCGATGATCTCGCCGTAGCGGTTGCCGACCAGGCTGCGCATCCCCTGGTTGACGGTTTCGATCTTCCCGTCGATGCCCAGCAGGAGGACCCCGTCCATGGCGCTCGAGAAAGCCGCCTCCACCTTGCCCTTTTCCTCCTGGAGGGCGTCGATCCGCCTCTGGAGCTCCTCGACGATGTAGTTGATGTTTTCGGCCAGCAGGCCGATCTCGTCCGAGGTTCGGACCAGGAGCTTGCCGGGCGTCTCTCCCCTGCGCAGCCTCTCCGTGAACCGCTCCATCTCGCGGATCGGCGAGGTGAGGCGCCTGGAAAAGAAGAGGGCCGCCGCGACCGACAGAACCAGGATCACGAGGAAGGACCGCAGGACGAGAGCCGTGAATTCCTCTACGCTCTTGCGGACCTCGACCAGCGGGCGGGCAAGCCGGATGTACCCCGCAATCCGGTCCCCCTCGCGGATCGGCAGGGCCACGTACTTCATCTCCTCGCCCACGGCCTGGCTGTAGCGGACGGCCGTGCCCTTTCCCCGCACGCGGGCCTCCTGGATCTCAGGCCGGTCGAAGTGGCTCCCGAGGGTGGTCGCGTCCCGATCGGTCTCGGCGATGACCGTGCCCTCCCGGTCGATGACGGTCACGCGGGTGCGGGTGATCCTCGCGATCTCATCGGCGCGCTGTGCGACCTCCTTCAACGGGGTGAGTTCGACGATGCGTGCGTAGGCGAACAGCTCGGCCTCGATCTGCCGGTCGAGCTTCTCGCGGATCTGGTTCCCGACCAGGACACCCACGACCCCGATGGCGATGGCGGCGATCACCAGGTGGGAGCCGAAGATCTTGAGGAAAAGCTTTCCGCGCATCACGGCTGCCGCCTTTTCTCGTCATCAGCACTGTCATCCGCAGCCTCGCCGGGCCACTGGTGCCTCACGTTGATGCCCGTGACCATGTATACGACCATGTCCGCGATGCCCTTGGCGTGATCGGCGATACGCTCCAGGTTTTTCGAGACCTGCATGATCAGCAGGGCCCGGTGGATCGTGCGGGCATCCTCGAGCATGAAGGTGAGCAGCTCCCGGAAGATCTGCTCGTTGAGGGTATCGATTTCCGCATCCTTGCGGCGGATGCTGTTGGCAAGCTGGCAGTCCTCCCGCACGAAGGCGTCGAGGCTGCCCCGGATCATCTCGCGGGCGATCTCCGCCATGCGCGGCAGGTCTATGTACGGTTTGAGCTGGGGCTGCTCGTTGAGGGCCAGGACCCGCTCGGCGATGTTGACGGCCATGTCGCCGATCCGCTCGAGGTGGCCGTTGATCTTGATGGCCGTCGTGATGAAGCGCAGATCGCGGGCGATGGGCTGACGCAGGGCCAGAAGGCGGATGCACTGCTCCTCGATCTCCGTGTCGAGCCGGTCGATCTCGGCGTCCCCGTCAATGACCTTCCGGGCCAGGTCCGACTTGCGGTCCAGCAGGGACGCCAGGACGTTTTCGATGGCGTGCTCCGTGAGGGCTCCCAGATACAGGAGGTTCTGCTTGATGGCCTGCAATTCATTCTCGTAGTGCTGGCTCGTGCGCTTGACTTCTTCCATGTCCCGTTCGTCCCCCTTGCGTGGTCTATCCGAATCGTCCCGTGATGTAGTCCTCCGTGTGCTTGACGCGAGGCCGGGTGAAGATGGTCTCGGTCACATCGTATTCTACTAGCTTGCCGAGGTAGAAAAAGCCGGTCATGTCCGACACCCGGGCGGCCTGCTGCATGTTGTGGGTGACGATGATGATCGTGTACTGCCTCTTCAAGTCCTGGATCAGCTCCTCGATCTTCGCCGTCGAGATGGGGTCGAGGGCCGAGGTGGGCTCGTCCATGAGAAGCACGTCGGGCTTCATCGCGAGGGCCCGCGCGATGCAGAGCCGCTGCTGCTGGCCGCCGGAGAGCATCATGGCCGACTGCCCCAGGATGTCCTTCACCTCGTCCCACAGGACGGCCTGCTTGAGGCTCCACTCCACGAGCGCCTCCAGGTCGCTCTTGTTTTTCATGCCCGCAAGCGTCGGCCCGTAGGTGATGTTGTTGAAGATCGACTTCGGGAAGGGGTTGGGCTTCTGGAAGACCATCCCGATGCGGCGGCGGATGTCCACGGGGTCGACCTTCGGGTCGTAGATGTCGATGCCCTCGAAGAGGACCTGCCCTTCGACGCGGGTGCCGTCGATCAGGTCGTTCATGCGGTTGAGCAGGCGAAGCAGCGTGGACTTCCCGCAGCCCGACGGCCCGATGAGCGCCGTCACCTCGTTGCTGCGGAAGTCCATGGTGATGTCCGTCAGGGCCTTGAACGCGCCGTAGTAGAAGTTGACGTTTTTCGTCCGGATGATGACCTTGTCTCCCACCGCTACCACCTTTTCCTCTTTCGAATGTAACTGCGGATCAGGATTGCGATCAAATCCACGCCCAGCACGAGGGCCACGAGGACGAGCACCGTCCCGTACTGGATCGCCCGCGTCTCCTCGATGTGCGTGCCCGCCGTCGCCAAGACATAGATGTGGAAGGGGAGCGCCATGACCTCGTCGAAGACCGACGTGGGCAGCTTCGCCGTGTAGAAGGCCGCCGCGGTGAACATGATGGGCGCCGTCTCGCCCGCCGCGCGGCCGATCCCGAGGATCGACCCCGTGAGGATCCCCGGCAGGGCGTTCGGCAGCACGATGCGGTAGATGGTCTGCCACTTCGAGACCCCGAGGGCCAGCGAGGCCTCGCGGAAGGTCGCGGGCACCGCCTTGAGGGCCTCCTCGGAGGCGCCGATGATCGTGGGCAGGATGAGGAAGCCCAGGGTGAGGGCCCCCGAGAGGATGCAGGAGCCGAACTGGAGGAACACGACGAAGAGCCCCAGGCCGAAGAGCCCGAAGACGATGGAGGGCACGCCGGCCAGGCAGTTCACGCCGATGCGGATGATCCGCACCAGAGGGCCCTGCTTGGCGTACTCGCTCAGGTAGATGGCCGACACGATCCCCAGCGGAAGCGCCACGGAGATGGCCCCGAGCGTGAGGTAGAAGGTGCCGACGATGGCCGGCATGATGCCGCCCTTCGTCATGGAGTCCCGCGGCGGCTCGGTGAGGAACTCCCAGCTGATCGCTTCCCAGCCGTGCAGGACGATGTAGACGATGAGCCCCCCCAGGGCGAGCGCGATGAGCGCGGCCGACAGGCGCACGACGGCGAAGAAGAGGCTCTGCTTGAGATACCTCCATCGAACCGAGGTCTGGGGGATGGCTGTCTGCATCGTGCGAATCCGTCGCTCTCCTACAGGGTCCCGGAGCCCACTTCCTTGAACTTGTTGGAAATGTAGTCCGCGACCAGGTTGAAGGCCAGGGTCAGGAAGAACAGGATGATGCCCGTTGCGAACAGGGCGTGATAGTGATCGCTGCGGAACGGCGCCTCGCCCATCTCGGCGGCGATGGAGGCCGGCATCGGCCTCACCGAGTCGAAGAGGCTCTCGGGGATGGCCGCCGCGCCGCCCGCCACCATGAGGACGACCATCGTTTCCCCGATGGCCCGGGCCATGCCCAGGATGACGGCCGTCGAGATGCCCGAAAGGGCCGAAGGGACGATGACGCGCAGGATCGTCTCCGATTTCGTGGCGCCGAGGGCATAGGAGGCCTCCTTGAACTCCCGGGGCACGGAGTAGAGCGCGTCCTCGGAGATGCTCGAGATGGTCGGGACGGCCATCAGTGCCAGCATGATCGAGGCGTTGACGATGTTGAGCCCCGTGGGCAGGTCGAAGGTGTCCTGCAGCCAGGGGGCGAGCACCACCATGCCGAAAAAGCCCAGGACGACCGAGGGCAGCCCCGCCAGCAGTTCGATGACAGGCTTGGCGATTTCCTTGACGGCCGGGGGTGCGATCTCCGAGATGTAGATGGCCGACAGGACGCCCAGGGGGACCGCGATGAGGGTCGAGAAGAACGTGACGATGAAGGAGCCC
The DNA here is from genome assembly GCA_013177795.1 of Syntrophaceae bacterium. Lineage (NCBI taxonomy): Bacteria > Pseudomonadati > Thermodesulfobacteriota > Syntrophia > Syntrophales > Syntrophaceae > Syntrophaceae bacterium. The sequence goes on from JABLXY010000001.1 coordinate 775,659, forward strand.
ACGATGAGGGGCCAGATGCCGAACGACGGCGGGCTGAACGTGGGGTACCACTCGCTGCCGAACAGGAAGTCGCGGACGGGGACATGCTCGAAGATCGGGATCCCCTCGCGGAACAGGAAGGCCACGATGAGCGCCAGGATCAGGATGGACGCGCTGGCGAAGAGGAAAAAGACCCTCTTGATGATCAGCTCTTTGAACGATCTCGTCATGGCCCCGAAGCCCCCGGAATGTGACGGCAGGGGTCAGCCGCTTGCCGCATCGCGTCAAGCGGCTGCTCCCCTGCTTTCATACCGCAAAACGATGTCCGTGTAAACGGCCGCCGGCCCTCCGGTTCTACTGGATGGGCACGAAGCCCTCTTTCTTCACGATCTGCTGGCCTTCCTTGCCCTTGACGAAGTTGAGATAACCGGCCACGGCGCCCTTGGGCTCCCCATCGGTGTACATGTACAGGGGCCTTGCGATCGGGAAGCTGCCGTCCAGGGCCGTCTTGGCGTTTGCGGCCACGCCGTTGACCTTCACGGCCTTCACGCTCTTGTTGACGTAGCCGATGCCGATGTAGCCGATGGCGTAGCGGTTCTTCGAGACGGCCTGCACGACGGCGCCGCTCGAGGCCTGCAGCTGGGCCCGGGGGCTGACCTTCTCCTTGTGCAGGACCTTCTCCTGCCAGCTTTCGTAGGTGCCGGAACTCGTGTCGCGGGAGACGACGACGATCTGCATGTCCTTGCCCCCCACTTCCTTCCAGTTCCGGATCTTGCCCTGGTAGATGAGGCTGAGCTGCTCGATGGTCAGGTCCGAAACGGGGTTCGAGGGATGGACGATGGGCGTCAGCGCGTCGATGGCGATCTTGTGCATCACGGGGTTGACGCCCTTGGACTTGGCCAGCTCGATCTCCTCCTTCTTCATCTCGCGCGACGACATCGCGATCTGGGTGGTCTTGTCGATCAGGGCCTTGATCCCGTTGCCGGAACCGCCGCCGGAGATGGAGAGGTTGACGTCGGGGTTCTTCTTCATGTACGCCTCCGCCGTGGCCTGGCCGATGGGCAGGACGGTCGTGGATCCGTTCACCACGATGGTCTCCTTCGCCCATGCGGCCGTGCCCGCGAGCAGGAATGCGCACAACAGGCCTGCGGTGAGGATTCGAAACGTTCTCATCATGTGTTGCCTCCTTCGTAAAGTTTCTTGCATTCGATGCAGTCGGGCAAACCATAAGGCCTCATTGTTACAGTTTCATTACAGTTGCGTTAAAAATGCATGAAGAGACAGTCGACCGGCCCTCCCCGCATCGGTCCGCATCCCGGGAGGCACGAGGTTTAACACATTCGTAACCCCATCGTCATCAAACCGTCATCTCGCCCTTTTATATCTATCGCTTGCCGACCCGTGCGTCACCGGACAGCCATCCGTCATTGAGGGACGATCCATATGCCCGAGGAAATCCTCATCGTCGACGACGAAAGGGACATCGCGGACCTCCTGGCCTACAACCTCGAGCGGGAGGGCTTCGCGACCCGGAAGGCCTACGACGGCGAGCAGGCCCTGGAGGTGCTGCGGCGCAGCCGGCCTGCCCTCATCCTGCTGGACCTCATGCTGCCGGGCATCCCGGGTCTGGAGGTCTGCCGGCGCATTCGCAAGCACCCGGAGACGGCGGACATCCCGACCATCATGCTGACGGCGAAGGGCGACGAGTCGGACAGGGTGCTGGGGCTCGAGACGGGCGCCGACGACTACATCATCAAGCCCTTCAGCATCAAGGAACTCATCGCCCGAATCCGGGCCGTTCTTCGCCGGGCGGCCGCCGCCGGCGAGGGACCGGGGCAGCCCGAGAGATTCCGGTTCAGGGGCCTGTCCATCGATTTCCGATCCTACGAGACGAGCATCGACGGCCGGATCATCGACCTGAGCCCCATGGAGTTCAGGCTCCTCACGTTCCTGTGCCGCAGCCCGGGCCGTGTCTTCAGCCGGGACCAGATCCTCGACCGTGTCTGGGGCATCGACGCCTTCGTCGAGCCCCGAACGGTGGACGTGCAGATCCGGCGGCTCCGCGCCCGCATCGAGAAGAACCCCGAAAAGCCCGAGTACATCCATACCGTGCGGGGCGTGGGATACAAATTCGCCGAAACGGAGCCGGACGGGCCTTCCTGAAGGGCAGCCCTGAAATCACTCACCGCTTCCCGCGAGAGGGGTGGTCCCTCTGCGGTGGATTTTGCGGGCTCCGGTCGACGACTCCCGAACCCCATCCAGGATGCCCCTCGGGACGGCGGGGCGGAGAGAAGCACCGGGCGGGATCTTACCGCCGATCCCCGATTTTCGCCGCGATGGCCCGGGTGAACAGGAAAGCGAGAATCAGGGAGGGGATTGCGATGATGTAGAGGGTCAGGAAGAAAACCCGGTAGAAGTGGTCGAGCGACGCATCGACCCGGGCCAGGGACCGGGACAGGCGTATGTAGCCCGTGACCCGGCCGTTTTCTTTCTTGGCCAAGGCGACGTAGAGCATATTCTGGCGAAGCGAGTTGCTGAACCGCGAGGCCTTGCCGCTTCCCGTTTCCTGCGCCTGACGGATCTCAGGACGGTCAAGGTGGCTGTCCATCATCGCAACGTCCGCCTCGGAGTCGGCCGTGACACGGCCCGCCGCATCCACGAGGGTCAGCCTGACGTTCAGGGCGGACGCGATCTCCGGGACCCTCTGCTGGAGGCTGTCATCGGGCAGCACGGCGAGGGTTTTCGCCATCGAGAGCATCTCCTCCTCAATGCCCCTCGTCATGAGCTCCGCGATCCGCGGGGTGAGGAAAAAATCGAGAACGGCCAGGGACAGCAGGATCAACACGAGATAGGATGCGAACACCTTGAGGAAAAGCATGCGCTTCATTTTCTCACCCCTGCCGTCCTGTCGTGCATGCGCACACCTTAATCGGAAACGCCGACTTTTTCAAACGAAAACAGGCCACCCCGGGTCGCTTGCCGTGTCATCAAACTTTAACCCTCCCGTCATCGCCCCGTAACACGGGCGGTCTATACCTCACCCCGTCACGCATCTTCCGGGGCGCCCCGGGAGAGCGAATGCACGCCGAACGGGGGTTCCCATGGTCCAGATCGAAGCGCGCTCCCTGGCACTGGGCTACGGCAGGCGGACGGTCCTGCCCGACGTCAACCTCAAGATCCGCAAGGGCGAGTTCGTCAGCATCATCGGCTGCTCGGGCGCCGGGAAATCGACCCTGCTCATGTCGCTCAACGCCGGCGTGCGCATCTTCGGCGGCGAGCTCCACGTCCTGGGCGAGCCGGTGCACCGGATCTCCAACTCCGCCCTCAAGCGGCTCCGCGCCCGGATCGGGACCATCTTCCAGAGCTTCAACCTCGTCAAGCGCCTCACCGTCGTCGACAACATCGCCAGCGGGATGCTCGGCCGGATGTACCTGCTGCCCGCGATGATCAAGTACTACACGCCGCGCCAGTACGACCGGATCTGGGAGTACATGCGCATCGTCGGCATCGAGGCCGCGGCCCTGCAGCGCTGCGACCAGCTCTCGGGGGGGCAGATGCAGCGCGTGGCCATCGCCCGGGCCCTGGCCCAGGAGCCCGAGATGATCCTGGCCGACGAGCCGATCTCGTCGCTCGACCCCGTGAGCGCCCGGCGCGTCATGGACACCCTCAAGGCGGTCAACGAGAGATACCGCATCACCATCGTCTCCAACCTGCACCAGCTCGACTACGCCCGGGACTACTGCACGCGCATCCTCGGGATGCGCGACGGCCGGATCGTCTTCGACGGCGCCCCGGCGGCCCTGACCGACGCCGCCGTGCGGGAGATCTACAACGGGGCCGGCGCGCACGAAAGCGAGAAGAGCCCCGAGAGAGCATTCGTCTGCCGCCCCTTCGCACCCGGGGCGGTCGTGAACGCCTGACCCGACAGCAGGGTCGCCCACCATCAAGAAGGAGGAAACCCCATGCGCATCAAGAGACTCGTCGCCACCCTGGCCCTTGCGGCCTTCGCCCTGCTCGCCGCCGGCGGGCCCGCGCCCGCCGCCCCGCCGGCCGACTGGCCCAAGAAGCTCGTCTTCGGGATCATCCCGACCGACTCCTCGGCCAACATCACCGAGCGGTTCGACAACCTCGTGAAGTACCTCGAGAAGAAGCTCGGCGTGCCCATCGAGGTCAAGGTGGCCACGGACTACGCCGGCGTCATCACGGGCATGCAGTTCAAGCACATCGACTTCGCCTACTTCGGGCCCAAGTCCTACGTCGAGGCCGCCAAGCGCGCCAACGCCGAGGCCTTCGTCATCGAGGTCGCCAAGGACGGCTCGAAGGGCTACCACGGCCTCATCGTCACGAAGAAGGGCTCCGGCCTCAAGAGCATCGCCGACCTGAAGGGAAAGACCTGGGCCTTCGTGGACCCGAACTCCACGAGCGGCACTCTCGTGCCCTTGGTCTACTTCCTCGAGGAGCTGAAGATCGACCCCGAGACGTACTTCTCGAAGGTCATCTACTCGGGCAGCCACGAGGCCTCGATGATCGCCGTGAAGACGGGCCGGATCGACGGCGCCTCGACCAACGACCTGGACATGGCCCGCGGCGAGGGCAAGCAGTGGAATGCCGAGAAGGACTTCGAGATCATCTGGAAGTCGAAGCTCATCCCCGCGGCCCCCATGGCCTACCGCAAGGACCTGCCCGCCAGCCTGAGGAAGGCCCTCGCCGACGCCTTCGTCGCCTACGACGACAAGGCAGGGCTCGAGCAGATCAAGATCAGGGGCTACGTCCCCGCCTCGGACAAGACCTTTGACGCCATCCGGGAGCTGATGGAAGTCCAGAAGAAGATGAAGAAGTAACGCCGCGCCTCTCTGTCCGCGCAGCCAGAGCGGGGCGGGGCGCCCGCGGGTCCCCCGCCCCCCTCCTCCGAAACGCATGTCACTGGCCGAGATCAAGAGAAAGACCAACCCCTTCAGCGCCTTCAACCTCGTCATCGCGCTGTCGGCGCTGATCGTCGTCACCTGGAGCTGGCACTCGACGCAGATGAGCGTCACGGCCCTGCTCGAGGGCTGGCGCAACATGGTCGTCTACATCGCCGGCAACCCGGAGCTGGCCGACAGCGGGTTCTTCCCGCCGAGCCTGAAGGGCCCGAGCCTGCAGCGCTACCTCGTCTCGATGCTCGAGACGGTGCAGATGGCGATCCTCGCGCTGATCCTCTCGGTGGTGATCGCCTTCCCGCTCGCGTTCCTCGCCTCCCGCAACACCCTGGAGATCATGATCCCGGGCACGCAGTTCGCCTCCCGGGCGCTCCGGAAGGCGCTGTACACGGCGATCCGGTTCTTCGCGAACCTCTCGCGCTCGATCAACGAGCTCGTCTGGGCGCTGATCTTCGTCTCCGCCGTGGGGCTCGGCCCCATGCCGGGCATCCTCGCTCTCGGCGTCCACACCTCGGGGGTGCTCATCAAGCTCTTCTCCGAGGGCATCGAAAACGTGCAGCCCGAGCCGGTGACGGCCCTCATGGCCACGGGCGCCGGGGCGGTCAAGGTCATCCGCTACGGCGTCATCCCCCAGATCACGCCCTTCTTCGTCTCCATGACCCTCTACCGCTTCGAGTCCGACGTGCGCTCGGCGACGATCCTCGGGTTCACCGGCGCCGGCGGCATCGGCGTCTACCTCTACGACAAGCTCCGCAGCTACGAAAACCAGGACGTGACGACCATCCTCATCGTCATCGTCGTCACCGTGGCGCTCGTCGACCGCCTGAGCGCCGTGATCCGCAAGAGGTACACATGACCATGGACGGGCGGCTCATCCAGGACCTGGAGATCCGGGAGGCCCGGGCCGAGGACCTGCCGGCGATCATGCCCCTCTTCGGGCAGCTCGGCATGGACGACGGGCGCGTGCTCGACGACGCCGAGGCGCGGCGCCTCTTCGAGAAGATGCGGCGCTACCCCGACTACCGCCTCTACATCGCCCTGCTCGACGGGCAGGTCCTGGGCGCCTTCGCCCTGCTCGTCATGGACAACCTCGGCCACCTCGGGTCCCCCTCGGGCATCGTCGAGGACGTCGTCGTCCGCGAGGGCTGGCGCGGCCGGGGGATCGGGGCGGCCATGATGCGCTTCGCCATGGGCCTGTGCCGCAAGAAGCAGTGCTACAAGATGGTGCTCTCGAGCAACCGCAACCGCGGCGACGCCCACCGGTTCTACCGGTCCCTCGGGTTCGAGACGCACGGCTACAGCTTCGGGGTGGAGATCGAGCCATGAAACCGCAGACCCCCGCCGCGGACGTCACCCTCGCGGACTGCATCATGCACCTGCCCGAACAGGCCGTGCGGAGACTGCTCGGCCTCGTGGCCGAGGAGGCCGTCCGCGTCGTGCGGGGCCCCCTGACGGGGCTCGTGATGATGTCGGCCCTGGACTCCTTCGAGTTCCCGTTCCACCTGGGCGAGGTCCTCGTCACGGAGGCCGAGGTCGACTACGGGGGATGCCGGGGCTGGGGGATGGTGCTCGGCGATGATGCCGACCGCGCGATCGCCCGGGCGGCGGTGGAGGCGATCGGCGCCTCGCCGAACCGGGCCCTGCTGGCGCGCGTCAACCGCCTCCTGGCCGCGGAGAGCCGGAAGCTCGAGGCCCGCAGGAAGCGTGCGGCTTCCCTGATCGCCGCGACCCGCGTGGACTTCGAGACCATGAAGAGGACCTGACATGCGGACAGCCGGCACAGAGATGATCGCCCAGCGCGCGTTCCGCCGGCTCCTGCAGGCCATGAGCCGGCCGGGGCGGGTCTTCGCGCTCCCGCCCGCGGCGGTTGACGGCCGCTGGGGGCCGATGCTCACGCTGCTCGAGAGCCTGCTCGATCACGAGGTCAGCTTCGCCGTCATCGGGGACGAAGGGCCGCAGGGCCTGGGGCCGCTCATCGCGGAGCGGACGCGGAGCCGCGTCGCGCCCCCCCGCGAGGCGGACTTCCTCATCGTCGCCGGGGGCGACAGCGGGGGGGAAATCCTCCGGGCCAGGCGGGGGACGCTCCAGTACCCCGACGCGTCGGCCACCGTGGTCTACCGGGTGCAGTCGCTGCTCCTCGCCGAGGGGAACGGGCCCCGCGTGACCCTCAGCGGGCCCGGCATCCGGAAGGAGATCCGGCTGGGCGAGATCCGGGGGCTCGCGCCCGGCGAGCTGGGCCGGCTGCGCGAGGCCAACGCGGAGTTCCCCCTGGGGGTGGACGCCGTCTTCATCGACGACGCGGGGCGGATCCTGTGCATCCCCCGCTCGACCCGCATCCGCCTTTTGGAGGGCTGACATGGGATACGTGGCCGTCAAAGGCGGCATCGATGCCATCGAAAACGCCTGCAAGGCGTTCCAGTTCGAGCGCCTGAAGGGGTCGTCGGCCCCCCTGGGGGTCGACCAGATCCGGGAGCAGCTCTTCCTGCTCGTCGACCGCGTGATGGGCGAAGGGTCCCTCTACGCACCGGAGCTGGCGGCCCTGGCCGTCCGGCAGGCCGCGGGCGACACCCTGGAGGCGGCCTTCCTGCTGCGCGCCTACCGGACGACACGGCCCCGGCTGGGCTACTCGGTCCCGCAGCCGTCGGACCGGATGCGCGTCGTCCGCCGCATCTCGGCCGCCTTCAAGGACGTCCCGGGGGGCCAGGTCCTCGGCTCGACGAACGACTACACCCTGCGCCTGCTCAACTTCGACGTCGCCGAGGGCTCCCGGATCCGCAAGATGCGGCTCGTCGGCGAGCTGCTGCGCGGCGCGGCCTCCGCCGAGCCCCTGCCCGACACCTTCCCGCGGGTCATCGACATCCTGCGCCGGGAGAACCTGATCGCCGAGGCCCCGCGGCCGCCGGCGGCCGACGCGCCCTTCGACGTGACGAAGGACTCGCTGCAGTTCCCCGCGCCGCGGAGCGCGGCCCTGCAGACGCTGGCCCGCGGCGAGACGGGGGGGCTGCTGCTGCTGGCCTACTCCAACATGCGCGGCTACGGCAACATCCACCCCACCATCGGCGAGCTGCGCGTGGGGTACCTGCCGCTGACCGTCCGGCACCCCCTGACCGGGGAGAGCTACACGGCGGGCGAGGTCAAGGTCACCGAGGCGGAGATCCTCGCCAAGTTCACCGACATCACCGACGGGCCGCGCTTCACCGTCGGCTACGGGCTGTGCTTCGGGCACAACGAGGTGAAGGCCATCGCCATGGCCATCCTGGACCGCTCCATCCAGTCGGCGCAGGGCGCGTCCCCCTCGGAGGACGGCGAGTTCGTCCTGTCCCACGTCGACGGGATCGAGTCGATGGGGTTCTGCAACCACTGGAAGCTCCCCCACTACGTCGACTTCCAGTCGGACCTCGACCGCCTGCGGAGGGCGAAGGAGATCTATGACGCTCAGCGAGTGGATCAACAGAAAAAGACATGACGGCGGCGCCGGCCGGCTCGACTACAACTACGCCTTCCTCGACGAGGTGTCGAAGCGGGAGATCCGCCGCAAGATCCTGAAGGCCGTGGCCATCCCGGGCTACCAGGTGCCCTTCGGCTCGCGGGAACTGCCCGTGGCCCGCGGCTGGGGGACGGGCGGCATCCAGATCACGCTCTCCATCGTCCTGCCCGAGGACATCCTCAAGGTCATCGACCAGGGCTGCGACGCCAGCGTGAACGCCGTCAACATCAAGCGCTTCGTCAACGTGGTGACGGGCGTGCAGATCACGACGGACACGCGCGAGGCGACCCTCATCCAGACGCGCCACCGCATCCCCGAGGAGCCCATGACGGAGAGGCAGATCCTCGTGCTGCAGGTCCCCTACCCCGAGGCCCTGCGGGAGGTGGAGCCCTCGGAGGCGGTCACGCGGCGGATGCACGCCGAGGCCGACTACAGCCGCATGTGGCTCTTCCTCTACGAGGACATCGTGCAGTTCAACGAGATCACCATCGGCTACCGCTACCCCGTGACGGTCAACGGCCGCTACATCATGGACCCGAGCCCCATCCCCCGGTGGGACATCCCCAAGCTGCACATGGCCGAGACGCTGTATCTCTTCGGGGCGGGCCGCGAGAAGCGCATCTACGCCATCCCGCCGTACACGAGCGTCGTGCCGCTCGAGTTCGAGGACTACCGGTTCCGGGTGGAGGACTTCCAGGGGAGGGCCTGTGAGCGCTGCGGCGCGACGGACACCTACCTCGACGAGATCATCGACGACGTGTCGGGCCGGCGGCTCTGGTTCTGCTCGGACACGGGGTACTGCGACAAGAGGTGCCGACGATGAAGCCGCTCCTGGAGGTGCGCGGGCTCACGAAGATCTTCGGCGAGGGGTGCGGGCACTGCCTGCCCGGCGGCGTCCCCGCCGGCGAGGGCAACCGCTGCGGGCGCTGCGGCTCCGTGACGGCCTGCGGCGGCATCTCCCTCGAGGTCTACCCCGGCGAGGTGCTGGGCGTGGTGGGCGAAAGCGGCTCCGGCAAGAGCACGCTCGTGCGGCTCATCCACTTCGAATACGAGGCCACGGCGGGGGCCGTCTTCCTGCACAACGGCGGGGACGGGGGCGAGCCGCAGAACCTCCTGCGGCAGAGCCCGTTCCGCCGGCGCCAAGTCCGCAGCCGGCACATGGGGATCGTCTACCAGAACCCCGCCCTGGGCCTGCGGATGCAGGTGAGCGCCGGCGGCAACGTCGCCGAGAAGCTCCTGGCCGCGGGCTGGCGCAATGTCGCCGCGATCCGCCGGCGCGCCGCCGACCTGCTCGGGCGCACGGAGATCCCCGTCGAGCGGATGGACGAGCCGCCGGCGAACTTCAGCGGCGGCATGCAGCAGCGCGTGCAGATCGCCAAGGCGCTCTCGAACAACCCGCAGGTGCTGCTGCTCGACGAGGTGACGACGGGGCTCGACCTCTCGGTCCAGGCCCGCGTGCTCGACCTCATCCGCAGCCTCCAGCGCGACCTGGGCATCGCGATGATCGTCGTCTCCCACGACCTCGGCGTCATCCGCGTGCTGTGCGAGCGCACGCTCGTCATGCGCCACGGGCGGGTCGTGGAATCGGGGCTGACGGACCAGATCTTCGAGGACCCGCAGCACCCCTACACGCAGCTGCTGGTCAGCTCGCAGCTGTAGGGAGACGGCAAAGGGCAGAGGGCGAAAGGCGAAGGGGAAAGGGAATCCCGGCCATGCTGGAAGTCAACAACCTCTCCAAGACGTTCACGGTCCACATCCTTGGCGGCAAGGTCATCGAGGGCTTCGGCGGCGTGTCCTTCCGCGCGGCGCCGGGCGAGTTTCTCGGCCTGGCGGGCCGCAGCGGCTCGGGCAAGAGCTCCGTGCTCAAGTGCATCTACGGGACCTACCTGCCCACGGCAGGCGAGATCTGGTTCGACTCGGCGGGGGGCGGCGGGCGGATCAACCTCGCCGCCAGCGACGAGCAGACGATCCTCGGGGTGCGCAGGCGCGAGATGGGCTACGTCTCCCAGTTCCTCCGGGTCATCCCGCGGGTGGCCGCCGTGGACGTCGTCGCCGAGCCGTTGCTCAGGCGGGGCACGGACCCGGCCGAGGCCCGCAGCCGCGCCGCGGCGCTGCTGGAGCGCCTCGCCATCCCCGCCCGGCTGCACGACGCCTACCCCGCCACCTTCAGCGGCGGCGAGCAGCAGCGGATCAACATCGCCCGGGCCGTGATCTGGGAGCCCCGCCTGCTACTGCTCGACGAGCCGACGGCCTCGCTCGACCGGGCCGCCCGGCAGACGGTGCTGGCGCTCTTCCGCGAGCTCAAGGAAAAGGGGTCCTGCCTGGTCGGGGCCTTCCACGACCTGGCCTCCCTGGAGGCCCTGGCAGACCGAATGTTCAGCCTCGACAACGGGGTGCCCGGCCATGCGTGAGATGTGCGACTGCGTGATCGAAAACGCCCGCGTCGTGACCCCGGCGGGGATCCTCGAGGGCTCGGCGCTCGCCGTCCGCGCGGGGCGCATCGACCGGGTCGGCCCGGCGCCCGCGGCGCCGGGGTGCCGGCGGATCGACGCCGGCGGCGCCTGGCTCATGCCCGGCTTCATCGACCTGCACAGCGACGCCCTGGAGAAGGACCTCGAGCCGCGGCCCAACACCCGCTTCCCCCTCGACATCGTCATCGTCGAGCTCGACAAGAAGCTCGCCGCCTGCGGCGTGACGACCATCTTCCACGCCGTCTCCTTCGCCGAGGGCGAGATCGGCGTGCGCAGCAACGAGCAGGCCGCCGCGGTCATCGAGCGCATCGCCGAGCTCGCCCCGCGCCTGACCGTCGACACCCGCATCCACGCCCGCTTCGAGATCACCGACGAGGCGGCCGTGCCCCGGCTCGAGACGCTCCTGAGGGCCGGGAAGATCCACCTGCTGTCGCTCATGGACCACACGCCCGGTCAGGGGCAGTTCCGCGAGGCGGCGGCCTTCGAGACCTACTACCGGCGCGTCTACGGCAAGGACAAGGCGGAGGTCGACGAGATCATCGGGCGCAAGCTCCGCGCACAGCAGCAGGCGGCGGCGCGGCTCGAGCACATGACGGGGCTCTGCCGGTCGCTGGGCATCCCCATGGCCTCCCACGACGACGACTCGCGGGAGAAGGTCCGCTGGCTGCGGGACCGCGCCGTCGCGATCTCCGAGTTCCCCGTCAACATGGAGGCCCTGCGGGCCGCGAGCGACTCGGGCCTTCACGTCTGCCTCGGCGCCCCGAACGTCCTGCGCGGCGCCTCCCAGGGCGGCAACCTCAGCGCCCGCGCGGCCATCGAGGCAGGCTACGGCGACATCCTGTGCTCCGACTACGCCCCCATGACGATGCTGCACGCCGTCTTCACCCTCGAGGCGCTGGGGCTCGCGCCCCTGCACGAGGCCGTCAACATGGTCAGCCTGCGGGCGGCGCGGGCCGTGGGCATCCACCGCGACAAGGGATCGCTGGAGGAGGGCAAGGCGGCGGACCTCGTCCTCGTGGAGCGCACCGACGGCGTGCCGCGCATCCGCAAGACGTTCGTCGCCGGACAGGAGGTGTTTTCCACGTGCCCGCGATAGGCGCCAAGATCGACGAGGTCCGCGTCGACGGGCAGCTGGACCGGTTCCGGCGGGACCTCGACTATTTCCGCGGCCTGGGGATCGGCGCCGTGGAGATCCCCGTCCACGGCCTCGACGCCATCGTGCACGGCCGGCTCGACCGCACCCGCACCGCGGAAGTCCGGGACATCCTGCGCGGCCGCGGCTTCGCCTGCAGCGTGCACGCGCCCAACCCCCTGAACCTCATGGACCGGGACCACGGCGCCCTGCACGGCCGGGTGTTCCGGGCGAGCCTGGAGTTCGCCTCGGAGATCGGCTCGGGCGTCGTCGTCTACCACGCGGGCCGCTTCACGGCGGAGGAGGCCTTCGCCGACCCCGCCCGCGCGCCCCTCTCGGAGAGGGACCGGGAAATCCTCCTCGACCGCGAGGCCTGCGCCATCCGGGACATGGCGGACGAATTCCCCGGCGTCTGCATCTGCATCGAGAACGCCCGCCCGTACCTCCACCATTCCCCCTACTGCTACGGGGAGTTCCCCGGGGCGCTGCGCGAGATGGTGCTGCGGATCTCCCGGCCCAACGTGCGGGTCAACCTCGACACGGGGCACCTCTACATGGCCGCCCGGTTCCACGGCTTCGACCCCGTCGCGGCGGCCCGCGACCTGGCGCCCCTCGTCGCGCACGCCCACGTCCACGACAACTTCGGGCTGGCGATCCGCCACACCGAAAAGCAGCAGACCCACCTCGTCCCCTTCGGGCGCGGGGATGCCCACATGCCCGTGGGCCGGGGGGAGGTCCCCGTCGCGCAGATCCTGGGCGCCTTCATCGGCGACTACCGTGGGATGCTGATCACGGAGCTGCGCGACCGGTACTTCCACGCGACGGGGGAGTCGGTCGAGGCCATCCGGCGGATCGTCGAGGGCCTCACCCGGCCCGGCGCCGATGCCTCCCGCGGCACGCCGCGCGCGCCCGCTCTTTGCGATTGACAGCCCGGCCGCTTTCCCTTACCGTGGGAGGCGGCGAGCATGGGACACGAAGCGACCAAGACGGTGAACCTGGCCCTCCAGGGCGGAGGGGCCCACGGGGCCTTTGCCTGGGGCGTGCTGGACCGGCTCCTCGAGGACGGCCGGATCGCGATCGAGGGGATCTCGGCGACGAGCGCGGGGTCCCTGAACGCCGTGGCCTACGGCTGGGGCGCGATGCGCGGGGGCCCCGAGGGGGCCCGGAAGGCCCTGCACGACCTGTGGTGGGAGGTGAGCAAGGCGGGCCTGTTCTTCAGCCCGGTCCGCCGCTGGCCCCTGGAGAGATTCTGGCCCGGCGTCTCGGCGGCGCTCTCCGCGCTGGGCTTCCGCATCTTCGAGACCTGGACGAGGGTCCTGTCGCCCTACCAGTTCAACCCCCTGGACTTCAACCCCATCCGGGAGATGCTGCGCAACTGCATCGACTTCGAGGAGCTCGTCCGCTGCGACTGCGTCGATTTGTTCATCAGCGCGACGAACGTCCGCACGGGCCAGGTCCGCGTGTTCCGCAACGAGGAGATCACCCCCGAGGTCGTCATCGCCTCGTCGTGCCTGCCCTTCCTCTTCCAGGCCGTGGAGATCGACGGCGAGCACTACTGGGACGGGGGCTACATGGGCAACCCCTCGCTCTTCCCCCTCTTCTACTACACGAAGTCCCGCGACATCGTGATCGTGCACATCAACCCCCTGCGGCGGGAGACGATCCCGAAGACGGCCGCGGAGATCGAGAACCGCCTCAACGAGATCACCTTCAACGCCTCGCTGCTCAAGGAGCTGCGCGCGATCGCCTTCGTCGTCAAGCTGCTGGAGGAGCAGTGGCTGCGCGAGGAGCGGCGGGGCGAGCTCAAGCACGTGCTGGTGCACTCCATCCGCGCCGACGAGGCGCTCAAGGACCTCGGCGTGGCGACCAAGTTCGTCAGCGACTGGTCGTTCCTCACGGACCTGCGCGACCGGGGCCGCGAGACGGCGGCGCGCTGGCTCGAGGAGAACTACGGGCACATCGGGAGGCGCTCGAGCGTCGACCTGCGGAAGGAGTTCCTCCAGCGCGGCTCTGACAGGCCCCTTGCCCGGACGACGTGACCGACAAGAAAAGGGACGTTGTTTCCCAATTGGAATCACTTCCATCGTCAACGCTCTGCGTCGAGTTATTCCAATTAGGAAACAACGTCCCTGATTTTACAGCAGCCTTGCTCCCATTTCGGCGACTTGCGATCTCTCCCCCTTGAACAGCGTGACGTGGCCGGCGATCTCCTCGTCCTTGAGGTGCTCGACGAGATAGCTCAGGCCGTTGCTGCTCGCGTCGAGGTAGGGGTGGTCGATCTGCTCGGGGTCGCCCGTGAAGACGATCTTCGTGCCCTCGCCCACGCGGGTGATGAGCGTCTTGATCATGTGCGGCGTGAGGTTCTGCGCCTCGTCGCAGATGATGAACTGCCTGGGGATGCTGCGGCCCCGGATGTAGGCGAGCGCCTCCATCTCGAGGATGCCGCGGTCCATGAGGTGCTCGATGATCCGGTGCGGCTCGGGGTTCGCGCTGAAGATGAACTCCAGGTTGTCGTAGATGGGCTGCATCCAGGGCCTGAGCTTCTCCTCCTTGGAGCCCGGGAGGAACCCCAGGTCGTTGCCCAGCGGGATGACGGGCCGGGTGATAAGCAGCCGCGAGTAGCTCTTCTGCTCCATGACCTTCTCGAGGCCGACGGCGATGGCCAGCAGCGTCTTGCCCGTCCCGGCGCGGCCCACGAGGGTCACGACGCGGACCTGGTCGTTGAGCAGCAGCTCCAGGGCGAAGCGCTGCTCCTTGTTGCGGGCCTTGATGCCCTGGTTGGTGCTCTCCCCGTGGACGAGCGACCGCAGCTCGCCCCGGAAGTACCGGGCCAGCGCGGACTGAGAGGACGAGGCGTGGTTCTTCAGCACGAAGAACTCGTGGGGCCTGCCGGGGCATCGGCCGTTCATCGCGAGGCGCCCCTCCCGGAAGAAGGCGTCCATCTCCTCCGCCGTCACGTCCACGACGCCGGCGCCCGTGTAGAGCTCGTGGTAGTTGACCTTGTCGCTGTAGAAGTCCTGGGCGGGCACGCCCATGACGTCGGCCTTGACCCGGAGATTGAGGTCCTTCGAGACGAGGAAGACCCGCCCGGGCAGCTGGCGGTTCAGGGTGCAGGCCACGGCGAGGATGCGGTTGTCCGTCTTGTGGGGGTCGAACCCGGCGGGGAAGTCCGCCACGGCGTCCTGGTGGTTGAGCTCGATGCGCAGCCGCCCCCCCGAGGGCAGGGGCACGCCCGTGGACAGGCAGCCCGACTCGCGGAGCTTGTCGAGCTCCTGCGACACGACGCGGGCGTTGCGGCCGATCTCGTCCTGGCGCCGCTTCTGGTTGTCGATCTCCTCGATGACGGCCATGGGGATGACGATCTGGTTGTCCTCGAAGGCGAACAGGGCCCCGGGGTTGTGCAGCAGCACGTTGGTATCCAGGATGTACGTCTTGATCATGGGCTCAGACTCCTCCGTCGCAGCGGCGGCCGGGCGCCCTCGGCCGCAGGGGCGCAGCGGAGGGGGTGCGGCCCGGCCGGGTCGCGGCAATAGTTGTCCTTTCGGGTGGAACGGGTGTCGGCCGCAAGCGGGCCGGTTGGGAGGGTTCTTGGGGTTGATCCGATTGCAGGATATCCTCCTGTCTGTCACGCCGGTCCCTGCGGCGCTCGGATGATGGAATACTCGAAATGCCTGTGCCCGAGCCCGGGGCCCCTGCCGTAGTAGTGCCACTTCGGGAAGTTGAAATCCGAGGTGACCGAGCGGGGCAGCAGGAGCACGGCCTTGAGAAAGGCCTCGAGATCCGGCACGTTGTATATGTTCAACTCATATCCCCAGCGCTCCAGCTTGTCAAGGATTTCCTGCTTGTCGGGCGCCTTCCAGTTGATCGAGAATCGGTTGACCCCCCATCCCTGCAGCACGTCGAGAACGGCCAGGGCCTTGGGCGGCGCCCCGAGGACGAGAGGCACGAGAAAGTCGATGGGGCACTGGATGACGGCCCCCGGGAAGGCCTCCGCGAGCCTGCGGAACCCCGCCTCGCGAAGCACCTCGACCATGCCGTTGAACCACAGGCGCCGGTCCGGCAGGCCCTGGGCCTTCAGGACCGCCAGGACGCGGTCGAGAAGCGCGCCGTTCTCCTTGAGGTCGAGCTTGATCGACTTGCCGCCCGCCCGGACGCGCTCGAGGATGTCCTCGAGGTCCATCAGGGGCTCGCCGGGTTCGAGGGGTACGTCGTCGAAGGAATCGTTGCGCAGGACGACCCTTCGGCCGTCCGGGTCGAACCGGACGTCGCACTCGGCCCACTCGATGTTCGAGGCGAGGAACTGCCGCAGGTTCGCCGCGTCGTTGACGCCGTGCCAGACGAACTGCACGTGGCGCGGCAGGGCCCGCTCGGGCACGAGCTCCGTGATGTCGTAGTCCCGCCCCGCCACCGACCGCGCCGGCAGCTGCGCCCGCCGGGACCGGAAGATCGTGTGGGCGTGCAGCAGGAGGATCTCGCCGCCCGGGTCCGCCCCGGCGACGGCCTGCAGGTTCTCGGGCTCGTTGTCCACGAAGGCGATCACGCGGTAGCCGTCCTTGCGGAAGCGGCGGATGCCCTCGAGCTTCTCCTCGACGACCCCCTCGCCCCAGGCGCGGCGGTTCATGCAGAGGTGCTCGCTGCGGAAGTGCACCTTGTACTCCCGGCCGATGTTGTTGAGCGACAGGAGCGTCTCGCGGCGGATCGACTCGGGGCGGCCCGTGTTGAGGCCGACGTGGGTCCGGGGCTGGATCTGGAACCACCGGATGACCTCCATGACGCCCGCGAAGGGCCGGTGGGAGCGCAGGATCCCCTCGGGCGACCAGCAGCGCCCGGCGTACCAGGCCAGGACCTCGTCCCGCAGCGTCCCGCTGATGCCCATCGACTCGAGGAGCCGGTCCACCTGGCTTTCGTTGACCCGGATGTCCTCGACGGCCAGCTCGCGGAACCACTCCGTGCCGTGCGCACGGTCGTAGGACTGCAGGGCGTAGTGGATCATGTGCCGGGAATCGAGGATCGTGCCGTCGATGTCGAAGAGGATCATGAGCTCGTCCCCGGGGTGGCGGCGGCGCATGCGGTCGTAGTGATCGGAGAGCCGTTTCATCCAGGACGTGCTGCTTGTCTCCATTCCCTTTTTCCCCTGTCCGTGCGAACCCCGCCGACGCGGCTAGACCCGGTCGCGGTGCACGAAGAAGTCCAGCGTCGACCCCGTGACCCGGCTGCGGCCGGTGTAGAGAAAGAAGACCAGCCACAGGCCCTGCAGGAAGAGGATCATGCAGGGGTCCCACAGGATCCCGAGGGCGGGGCCGAGATCGACCGCCGGGGCCGTCCCGGCGGGCACCAGCGCCGCGATCGCGCCGGCGTACGCGACGGCCGCGACGTTCATCTTCTGGTAGGCCGATATTCTGCCGTGCCCCCGGAAATCGGCCCGGAGGAACTCGGAGACGAAACGCCAGACCTGGGTCGCGGCGACGGTGACCAGGAAGGCCGCCTCGAAGCGCGACGCCAGGAACAGCACGGCGCCCGCGAGCCCCGCCGCGCAGTTGATGACGGCCGAGAGGGCCTGCACGGGGACGACCCTCTGCCCGTCGAGGCCGCTCTCGTAGGCGATCTTCTTCGTCTTGCCCGTGAAGGTGAAGCACCAGCGCCCGAGACGGTCCCGCACGGCGGGCCCGAAGTCCGCAAGCGGCCGGCCGTAGCAGCAGCCGAAGCTCACGCAGGCGAGCCGCCCGACCCCCTCGCCGAAGGCGTAGGCGACGGCGACGGCGGCGATGACGGGGAAGACGGGCATGGGCCACCCCGTGACGGCCTCGGCCCCGCGGACCAGGAACGGGGCCGCCAGGATGCCCACGAAGGAGGCCCCGCCGACGGTGAACGTGAAGCTCTTGCCCTCGATGAGCCGCGCCAGGAGCTTCGACGCGGGGGCGCAGAGCAGCAGCGTGGCGGCCAGCAGCGCGAGGGCCGCCGTGCGGGGGACCCCGACGGCCGCCGTCAGGACGAGGTAGACGGCGGCGGCCAGCACGTAGGCGCAGGCGCTGAAGAACCCGTACCAGGTGAGGTTGAGGCCGGACCAGTTGCCGCCGGCCTGCTTGCGGAGCGGCACGGCGGCCAGGATCTGCCAGCTCTCCCCCGGCAGCGCCCGGAAGGCCCACCGGAAGAGCACCGCGAGGATCACGGCCAGCGATGCGATGAAGATCGTCTCGGTCATGTCATCCGCCTTTCTGCCCGCTCGGTCCGGCCTCGACGGCCCGGCCGATGGCCGAGCGCACCTTCACGTCCGTCTCCACGAGGGCGAGGCCGAAGGCGCGCGTGAAGCGGCTCTCGGCCCGGCGGTCGCAGCGGTTGCGGACGAGGTCGCCGGAGAATTGCACCCGGCCGCGCTGGAACAGGACGATGTCGGTGCTGCTGCCCGGGTGGTAGAGGCTCTTGGGGCATCCCCTGCGGAGGAACATGCCCGGCCGGATGCGCGAGGCGTGCCGGTACTGCTCCTCGCTGTAGCACTGCGTGATGCCGCCGATCATCAGGGCCGCCACCTCGATCATCGCCACGAGCCCGGCCTGCGTGCCTCCCGGCACGTCGGTGTCGATGACCGTCACGACGCGCTTGTTCTTCGAGTAGGGGGTCACCAGGGCGATGACGGCGCCGGGGTTGCAGGAATGGTAGGCGCCGTCGATCTCGTAGTAATCCACGACGAGGCCCGCCGCGGGCGTGTGGTTGTAGTGGTACTTCTCGGGCGTGAGCCGGCAGATCACGAAGTCCCCGTCGCGGAAGGCCTCGAGCCACCGGCCCTTCTCCGGGCCCAGGAGCTCCGCGTAGTCGAAGAACTTGCCCTTGACGCACAGGCCCGAGCACTCCGAGAACGAGCCGAGGAGGGCCTTCGAGTCCGCCGGGGACACGACGGCCAGCGGGTCGGAGGGCATGGGCCGGCACTCCCAGTACCGGATCTTGCGCTCGAAGATCTTGCGGGGCGTGTCCAGCGTCGCCGGGGGATCGAGGCACTCCCGCAGGTCGATGCCGCAGGCCTTGAGGAAACCGCCGCTGCCGGTCAGACGCCCGCCGAGGAAGAGGTCGTAGTTGACGAAGCCGAGGATGCGGGACATGCGGCTGCCCGTCACGGCGCGGAACAGGGCCGGCGCCCGCTCCCGGAGCGAGCCGTACACGAACCGGATCACGGCGTCCCCGTAGAGGCTCTCCGTGAGGGTCCTACTCGTTTCCCGCTCGATATACTGGTGGGTCGTGGTCATGGATCCCGTCCTTCGCAAGGGTGTGGCCGCACTCGGCCTTCACGAGGGCGATGTGGGCGATAAGCACGAAGATCAGGCGGCGCAGGGTTTCCGGGGGGAGCCGCTCCTCCAGCGCATCGGCCCGCACGCGGGCAAGAAACTCCGACGGCCCCTGCCCGGCGAGCACGGACCGCAGGGCCCTGTGCACGGCCGGGGCGTGGATGCCCCGCCGGTCGGACCCCGGCAGGTCCTCCGCCAGAAACCCGAAGGCCTCCTCCATGTGGCGCCGGCGCAGGTCCTCCCGGTAGTAGCGTTCGGCGGCGCGGTTGAACTCGTCGCTGTCGAGGTCGAAGGGGGACCGGATGCCCGCCGCGGTGCAGATGCCGCGGGTGATCCTGCCCTCCGCCGAGAATGCCCCCGGCTCCTCGACCCTGCGGCGCAGGTCGTCCAGGGTCGTGCGCAGCCCCATCATCTCGACGAGCCCGGCGCCGTCCTCCGCGAGGACGTCGACGAGGGCCCTGCGGTACTCCCGGTTGTGGACCCGCAGGTAGCCCGGGTAGCGGCGGCTCGGGCGGACTCGCGCCGTCCGCCCGATGATCCGCTTCAGGAAGAGGTTGCCCGAATCGGACCGGACGAAGAAGGTCGGGATGCCCACGGCCGTCCCGAAGATCACCTGCCTGCGCTCGCTCTCGATGAAGGGGTCGTCGGGGATGTGGGCGTGGCTCACGCGCCCCTGGGCGATGTAGAGCATGGCGAGGGCCGTCACCAGGTTCTGCAGGTCGACGGCCCGCCCCATGTCCCCGGCGAAGCTCTCGAAGAGGCTGTACTGCCGGCCCTCGAAGCCGGAGAAGCCCATCACGGACTGCTCGCGCAGCTTGTACAGCAGGTAGAGGGACATCTTCGTGCTGAAGACGCCCAGGTCGGCGAGGTCCTTCTTCAGGCGGTCGCTGTTGCCGATCGAGCCGTTGAGCGCCGGGCTGCGCTCGGTGCTCATCAGGGAGACGAGGTAGTCGATGAGGCGGAAGTCGGGCACGAAGTCCCCGCGGAGCCCCAGGACGGTGCCGAGAGCCCGGTCGATCCACTCGGGCCCGAAGGGGGTCACGGGACGGCCGAAGACCTTGATCCTCGCCTTCTTCTTCCAGCGGCGCCAGAACATCCGCAGGTGCGTGTAGTCGATCTCGTGGGGCAGGTAGCCCAGCACCCGCTCGGGGTGGAAGTCGGCGAAGTCGATGCGGTAGGGCGCGGCGCTGTAGGCGCCCACGAAGAGCGGCATGAAGTGCTCCACGATCTTGATGACCAGGTCGCCCACGAACTTCTCGTGCAGCCGCGTGTAGCCCGTGCCGCCCTGGGAAAGCAGGGCCGTGAGCTTGCGGCTCCCGAGGCTCACGTGGGTGCCGTTGTTGGCGAGGCTGATGTTCGAGAGGTTGGGCAGCACGGCCAGGTTGTTCGTCAGGATGCCCGCCTCGCGGAGCTTCTTGACGGCGTTGAGCTGGCTGCGGCTCAGGACCTCGTGGCACAGGTGCATGTAGTCGTGCTTCGCCTCGCCCCGGTCCCAGCCCGACAGGCAGGGGTTCATGAACAGCTCGCGGTAGAAGGCGTCGGAGATGCTCTCGTTGAGCCTCTTCTGCCGCACGGGCGGGTGCGGCGACAGGAACACCATCGCCCGCTGCCCCGTCTCGCCCAGGCGGAACTTCCCGTCGGCCCAGGCCATGAGCAGCTGGGTGAGCAGGAAGCGGGTCGCCGTCTCGGCGGCCACGGCCCGTCCCATGCCCCTCGAGGGGTGCAGGAGACCCACGTAGAAGGAGTAGGTCTCGGGGGAGGTGTTGTCGCACAGGAAGTGGTCCGTAAAGTCCATGCCCGCGTCGCGGATGGCCGGCGGCGTGTCGGGCCGGTCGCTCACGACGTCGACCAGCGCCAGCTTCAGCAGGTAGCTGATGGGGACGCGGATGCACTCCTCGCCGCTGTCGGTGAAGCAGAACTTGTGCGCGTCGGAGCGGAGCCCCGCGGCCCGCCTCTTCTTGTCGGCCAGCAGGTCCGTCCGGAAGACCGCCTCCGCGGCGGGGCTCAGGGCGCGGCGGGGGAAGCGGACCCAGCTGTTCTCCCAGACCTTCTCGAGATTGCCCTCGAGGTACCTCTCGAGATCGGCCACGGCCTTGCGCGGCGCGTCGCCGGCGGCGGCCCGGCGCCGGATGTTCGAGTAGTAGTTTGACTGTTCGATCAGGAGCGGCAGGTCGACGTCCCTGCGGCTTCCCATGACGACGGCCTGGAGCTCCGACTCGGCCCCGGCCGTCGTGTCGCCGACCGCGAAGGGCAGCGTCGCGAGAAGGGCGTCGGGCGTGCGCCGGTCGATGCGCATCCGGTCCGCCATCTCGTCCATCGACAGGTTCAGCTCCTGCACCGGGGCAGGCCCGAGCGGGCCTGCCGACTCGAGCAATCGGCTCATCGCGTTCTACCTCCCTTCCCTGTCCGGCACGGTTCGACGGTCATCCCTCCGGCCCGCGGGGTTCGGGGCCGCGGCCCTTCTGACCCGGGATTCCTCCTCGGCCTTGCACTCGATGCACACCGTCGTCACGGGGTTCGCCATCAGCCGCTCGAACGCGATCGCCCCCCCCGCAGCGCTCGCAGTCGCCGTATGAGCCCCTCTCGATCCGGACGAGGGCCCCCCGGAGCGACAGCAGCAGCAGCCGGTCCCGCTCGCGGATCGCGAGCTCCAGGCTCGTGTCGGATTCCGATGCGGCCAGGTCGTAGGGATCGGGAGTCGAGTCGGCACCCTTCTTGAGGGCATGGATGCTGCGGTTGATGCTGTCCTGCAGGGCGCGGACATGCTCGGCGAGACGTCGCTTGATGATGTGGAGCTGCCGTTTCCCCATCGGGGATTCCCCGTCCTCCGTGCGGCCCGCCGGGATGCGCGGGCACCGGGTTACGGGGTGAACGATAACCCCTCAATATTACGATCACATGACGGGACCGTGAAGAATCGATGAAGATTGGGCGGGACCCCGGCCCTCAGCGCTCGGCGAACTTGTAGCCGATGCCGCGGACTGTAAGGATGTAGGCGGGGCTGTTCTCGTCGCGCTCGATCTGGGACCGGAGGCGCCGGATGTGCACGTCGACGGTGCGGGGCTCGACGAAGGACTCGTCGCCCCAGACCTTGTCCAGGATCTGGTCACGGCTGTAGACGCGGCCGGGGTTCTGGGAGAGAAAACGCAGAAGCTTGAACTCCGTGGGGCTCAGGGTCACCCTGCGTCCGTCGACGGTGACCTCGTAGGACCGCATGTCGATCCGGAGCCCCTTGAACTCGAAGACCTCGGGCTTCTCGGGCCGCGCGCCCGCCGCGGAGCGGCGCAGGACCGCCCTGATGCGCGCCACGAGCTCCTTCACGCCGAAGGGCTTCGTGACGTAGTCGTCGGCGCCCACCTCGAGGCCGAGGATCTTGTCCAGCTCCTCGCCCTTCGCCGTGAGCATGATGATGGGCACGGCGGCCGTCTCGGCGTCCCGGCGGAGCCGCTTGCAGACCTCGAGCCCCTGGATCCCGGGCAGCATGAGATCGAGCACGACGAGATCCGGCCTCTTCGCCCGCACGAGCGCGAGGGCCTTCTCCCCGTCGAGCGCCTTGAGGACCTCGTATCCCTCCTTCTCGAGGTTGTAGGCCACGAGGTCGACGATGTCTTTCTCGTCGTCCACGATCAGGATTCGGGGACCCATGGGCAATCCTCTCCGCTCGGTTCGCGGGGCATCATACCCTAAAAGATCTGCTCCATCAAGCCGCGGAGGTGGTCGACCCGTACGAGCTCGATGCCCTCGGCCGCGGCGCCGCCCCGGAACTGCGTCCGCGGCAGGACGCATCGCGCAAAGCCCATGCGCGCCGCCTCGCGGATGCGGACCTCCATCCGGTTGATGCCGCGGATCTCGCCCGTGAGCCCCACCTCGCCGAAGACGACCGTCTTCGGGTCCACGGGCCGGTCGAGGAAGCTCGACGCGATGGCCGCCACGATCCCCATGTCCGCGGCCGGCTCGGAGAGCCGCACCCCGCCGGCCACGTTGACGAAGATGTCGTGGTTGCCCAGGTGCAGGCCGCCGATCTTGTCCAGGACCGCCACCAGCAGCGAGACGCGGTTCGCGTCGACGCCGATGGCCGTCCGCCGGGGCGTGCCGTAGCTCGTGCCGGCCACCAGGGCCTGGACCTCCACCAGGATGGGGCGGGTGCCCTCGATGGCCGCCACGACGACGGAACCGGCCATGCCCTCGGGGCGCTCCGTGAGGAAGTACTCCGAGGGGTTCGACACCTCCACGAGCCCCCGGTCTCGCATCTCGAAGACGCCGATCTCGTTGGTGGGGCCGAAGCGGTTCTTGATGCCCCGGATGATGCGGTAGGAGTGCCCCGTGTCGCCCTCGAAGTAGAGGACCGTGTCGACCATGTGCTCGAGGACCTTGGGGCCCGCGATGGAGCCGTCCTTCGTGACGTGCCCCACGAGGAAGACGGGAATGCCCGTCTTCTTGGAGAGGATGATGAGGCGCTCCGAGGCCTCCCGGACCTGCCCGACGCTGCCCGGCGCCGAGGAGAGCAGCGAGCTGTAGACGGTCTGGATGGAGTCGATGACGATGGCCTCGGGGGCCACGTCCTTGACGTAGCGCAGGATGTTCTCCAGGGCCACCTCGACGAGAACGTAGAGGCCCTTCGAGGCGGCCCCGATCCGGTCGGCCCGGAGCCGGATCTGGCTGGCCGACTCCTCGCCCGAGACGTAGAGGACCCGGCGCCCCCCCTCGGCGAGGCGGTGCAGGACCTGCAGCAGCAGCGTCGACTTGCCGATCCCCGGGTCCCCCCCCACGAGGATGGCCGACCCGGCCACGATGCCCCCGCCGAGGACCCGGTCCATCTCCGCAATCCCCGTCTTGATGCGGGCCTTCTCGTCGGCCTCCACGGTGTCGATCGGCCGGGGCTTTTCGCCCAGCTGGTACTCCGCCGGCACCCGGGGGTCTTTCGCTCCCACGGGCTCCTCGGCGAAGCGGTTCCACTCGCCGCAGCCGGGGCACTTCCCGACCCACTTGGGCGACTCGTAGCCGCAGTTCTGGCAGAAGAAGGCGGTTTTCTGCTGTTTTTTCATAACCCGGGGCTGAGGGCTCGAGGCGTGGGAACGGGCGTCTCGGTCGGCCCTTGACCTTTGGTCGTTTTCCTTTCGCCTTTTGCCAGTTTCTCGTATAGCTTTTTCCCCTTCCCGTCAACCTCAAAGGGCCTGACACGGGCTTCCGCACCCTCGAAAATTCTTGTCTATTGCGGTGTTTTCTGGTAAAGGGATTTTTTCGATTTCCGACGGAAAGGTGATTCCCGATGCCGCACAATCCCAACTTCAGCTCCGGCCCCTGCAGCAAGAGACCCGGTTGGACCCTCGACGGCCTGAAAGACGCCGCCCTGGGGCGCTCCCACCGCTCCGCGCTGGGCAAGGCCAAACTGGGCGAGGCGATCGCCCGCAGCAAGAAACTCCTCGGCGTCCCCGACGACTACCTGCTCGGGATCATGCCGGGCTCCGACACGGGCGCCTTCGAGGCGGCCATGTGGACGATGCTCGGCCCCCGGCCCGTCACCGTGCTCGTCTGGGAGAGCTTCAGCGGCGAGTGGGCCAAGGACGTCCAGAAGGAACTGAAACTCAATCCCACGGTCCTCGAGGCCCCCTACGGGAAGCTGCCCGACCTCAAGGCCGTGGACTGGAAGAGCGACGTCGTCTTCGTCGCCAACGGCACGACGAGCGGCGTGAAGATCCCGGACTGGGACTGGATCCCGGCCGACCGCGAGGGGCTCTCGATGTGCGACGCCACGAGCGCCGTCTTCGCCATGCCCGTCGACTGGTCCAAGGTGGACGTCCTGACCTACTCCTGGCAGAAGTGCCTGGGCGGCGAGGCGGCCCACGGGGTCCTGGTGCTCGGCCCCCGCGCCGTGGAGAGGATCGCGTCCTACGACCCGCCCTGGCCCCTGCCGAAGGTCTTCCGCCTGAAGAAGAAGGGCGCCGTGGACAAGGCCATCTTCGACGGCGACACGATCAACACGCCCTCGATGCTCTGCGTCGAGGACTACCTGGACGCCCTCGCATGGGCCGAGTCGATCGGCCTCGAGGGCCTCTTCAAGCGCAGCGAGGCGAACCTCAAGGTCGTCGAGGACTGGGTCGCGAAGCGCGACTGGATCGACTTCCTCGCCGAGGACAAGGCCACGCGCTCCAGCACGTCGGTCTGCCTCAAGGTCGTCAGCCCGGCGTTCCAGGTCATGGGCCAGAAGGAGCAGGGCGACTTCATCAAGGCCGTGGCGGGCCAGCTCAGCAAGGATGGCGCGGCCCACGACGTGAGCGCCTACCGCGACGCTCCCCCGGGGTTCCGCTTCTGGTGCGGGCCCACGATCGAGCCGGAGGACGTCCGGCACGCCCTCGACGCCCTGGAAAGGGTCTACCTGCAGAAGATGAAGTGATCCGCCGCGGACTGCGGCGCTGTCTTGCGAGGAACAACCGATGACGGCACAACGGAAAGGAAAGCAGACCATGAATGTGAAGAGGGTACTGATCAGCGATACGCTCTCCCCGGAGGGGATCGAGATCCTGAAGAACACGCCCGGCATCGAGGTGGACGTGCAGACGAGCCTCACGCCGGACGAGCTCAAGGGCATCATCAAGGACTACGACGGCCTCGCGATCCGCAGCGCCACGAAGGTCACCAAGGAGATCATCGAGAAGGCCGACAGGCTGAAGGTCGTGGGCCGGGCCGGCATCGGGGTGGACAACGTCGACGTCAACGCGGCCAGCAAGCGCGGCATCGTCGTCATGAACACCCCCGGCGGCAACACGATCACCACGGGCGAGCACACGATCGCCATGATGTTCGCCCTGGCGCGGCAGATCCCGCAGGCCACGGCCTCCATGAAGAGCGGCAAGTGGGAAAAGAACAAGTTCATGGGCAACGAGGTCTACAACAAGACCCTCGGCATCATCGGCATCGGCCGGGTGGGCACCATCGTCGCGGACCGCGCCCAGGGCCTCAAGATGAACGTCATCGCCTACGACCCCTTCCTGGCCCCCGAGACGGCCGAGAAGATGGGCGTCACGCTGGTCTCCCTGGACGAGCTGCTGAGGCGCTCGCACTTCATCTCCGTCCACACGCCGCTCACGAAGGACACGAAGAACCTGATCAACGCCGCGGCCATCGCGAAGATGCGCGACGGCGTCTTCATCGTCAACTGCGCCCGCGGCGGCATCGTCAACGAGAAGGACCTGCTCGACGCACTCAACTCGGGCAAGGTGGCCGGCGCGGCCCTCGACGTCTTCGAGGAGGAGCCCACGAAGAACCGGGAGCTGGTCAACCACCCCAACGTCATCTGCACGCCCCACCTCGGGGCGGCCACCGACGAGGCCCAGCGCAACGTGGCGATCGCCATCGCCGAGCAGATCGCCGACTTCCTGACGAAGGGCGAGATCCGCAACGCGATCAACTTCCCGTCGGTGAGCGCAGAGCTGCTCACCCACATCCAGCCCTACCTGACGCTCGCCGAGAAACTGGGCACCTTCGAGGCCCAGATCGTCAAGGGGGGCATCGAGGAGGTGTCCGTCGAGTACGCCGGCGACATCGTCAACTACAACGTGGCGCCGCTGACGATCGCGCTGCTCAAGGGGCTGCTCACGCCGATCCTGAACGCCAACATCAACTACATCAACGCCCCCTTCATCGCCAAGGAGCGCAACATCAAGGTCGTCGAGTCCAAGTCCAGCGAGGTGAAGGACTTCACGAGCATGATCTCCGTCACGATCAAGACGACGGAGGAGAAGAGCTTCGCCGCCGGGGCCATCTTCGGCAAGCAGGACCCCCGGATCGTGCGGATCGAGAAGTTCTCCATGGAGGTGATCCCCGAGGGCCACATGATCGTGCTCTACAACAACGACAAGCCCGGCGTCATCGGCAACATCGGCACCACCCTCGGCAACAACGGGATCAACATCGCCCGTTTCCAGCTGAGCCGGGAGCACGTGGACGGCAAGGCCCTCGTCGTGCTCACCACGGACACCGTGGTGCCGCCCGACATCCTGAAGAAGCTGCGGGAACTCCCCAACGTACTCTCCCTGACCCAGCTGGAGATGTGATCCGGCACGGAGGCGGCCCATGTCAAGCGTGATCGTCGTAGGGACCCAGTGGGGCGATGAAGGAAAGGGCAAGATCGTCGACCTCTACGCGGAAGACGCCGACGCCGTCGTGCGCTTCCAGGGCGGCAACAATGCGGGTCACACGATCGTGGTCAAGGGCAAGCAGACCATCCTGCACCTGATCCCCTCGGGGATCCTGCACGATCACAAGCTGTGCATCCTGGGCAACGGCATGGTGATCGACCCGAAGGTGCTGATCGAGGAGATTCAGTACCTGAAGAGGGAGAACGCCTTCCCGCCCAACACGAGGCTCGTGATCAGCGACCGGGCGCAGGTGATCATGCCCTACCACCGCCGCATCGACGCGGCGCGCGAGGCCGCCAAGGGCGCGGGCAGGATCGGGACGACCCAGCGAGGCATCGGGCCGGCCTACGAGGACAAGGTGGCCCGCACCGGCATCCGCATCTGCGACTTGCTCAACCGCGAGGTCTTCGCCGAGAAGCTCCGGCACAGCATCGAGGAGAAGAACTTCCTGCTCGCCAAGCTCTACGGCGAGCCGCCCCTGGACGAGGGGCCGATCCTGGACGAGTATGCGGGCTACGCCGAGATCCTGCGGCCCCACGTGGCGGACATCTCGCTTCTGCTCGACGAGGCGATCCGGCAGAAGAAGAAGATCCTCTTCGAGGGGGCCCAGGGCTGCCACCTCGACGTGGACTGCGGCACGTACCCCTTCGTTACGTCGTCGAACACCGTGGCCGGCAACGCCTGCTGCGGGGCCTCGGTGGGACCGACGAAGATCGACGCGGTCATCGGCATCGTCAAGGCCTACACGACCCGCGTGGGCGGCGGCCCCTTCGTCACGGAGCTCACCGACGAGATCGGCGAGCGGATCCAGCGGGTCGGGCAGGAGTTCGGCGCCACGACGGGGCGCAAGCGCCGCTGCGGCTGGCTCGACATGGTGCTGGTGCGCCAGTCCGCCCGGGTCTCGGGCCTCACGGGCCTGGCGATCACGAAGCTCGACGTGCTCACGGGCATCGACAAGCTCAGGATCTGCGTGGGCTACCGCACGGACGGCGGCGAGGAGTTCACCAAGTCCGTCCCTGCGGACCTGAGCGTCTTCGGCCGCTGCCGGCCCGTCTACATGGAGCTCGACGGCTGGACGGACGACATCCGCGGCGCCAAGCGGCTCGAGGACCTCCCCCGGAACACACGGCGCTACCTGGACACCCTCGAGAACCTCGCGGGCGTCGAGGTGGTCCTCGTGTCCGTCGGGGCCGACCGCAACGAGACGATCGTCACGGAGAACCCCTTCAGGCGATAAGAAACCGTGCAGCGCGGAGCGTGCGGGAAACAACGGGACGCCCGCTGCCCCGGCCCTGCATCCTGTCCCATGGCGTCTTCACGCGGCCTCGGCCGCCCGGGGGCCGTTAGCTCAGTCCGGTAGAGCAGCGGACTTTTAATCCGTTGGTCACGAGTTCGAATCTCGTACGGCCCACCAACAAATTTAAGGGTTTTCGGTACTTAGCCGAAAACCCTTTTTTTTCGTTTCTCGGCAAATCTCGGCAAATCTGACCTGTTTTGCGAGCAAAATGCGAGCACCCCCCAAAAGGGGGAATACACCTTTAGGAGGAGTTCGTATGATGCGTAAACATGGAACATGGTCAATGGTCATCGGCATCATCGCGGCGGCCCTTTTTCTGGTCCCCGGCCTCGCGCCGGCGGCCGAGAGCGGACCGTACATCGGAATCGGCGGAACCTTCGCAAAGCAGGATTTCGACACGGGAGACATCGACCGGGCCCTTTCCGGGACCGGCCTCTCGGCCGATTTCGGCGATACCTGGGGCCTCAACGTGAAGGCAGGCTACAAGTTCAACCGCTACGTCGCGGCCGAGCTTGCTTTCGATTATCTTCCCGGGTTCAAGTGGGACGTCGCGACGAGGGTCGGCGGGACGCCTCTCTCAGGGGAAATGACCGTGGACGTCACGGCCTGGACGCTCGCCTTCAAGCTCACGCCCTTTGATCTCCAGAGGGTCCGGCCCTACTTTATCATCGCCGGCGGGATCATGAACGCATCGGCCGATGTGTCAGCGTCGATTCCCGGCTATTCCGCCTCGGCCTCAGACGACGAAACCGACCTGTGCGGGAAGGTCGGCCTCGGCGTCGATATCCCTCTCACGGACAGGGTTTCCGTCGGCCTCGAGGGAGCCTATTGGGCCGGGTTCAACGACCTGGACAACATCCGGTTCTATACCGTGACGGTCGGCATGGCCTATCACTTCTAACGGATCATGCAGGGCATGGGGATCTCTGGAGAGGTCCTCATGCCCTCTTTATATGATCTTCTCGCCCTCGAAATAGGTGAGATCCGCCACGCCTGACAGGGTCTTGTCGCTGCCCGTGCCATGCTGGACGTAGAGCTCGAAATAGTCCGAGTCGCTCGTGACCTCGACCAGGGCCGATATGCCGATCCCCTGCCCGGCGGTGCCTCTCGAGACCCCGACAATCTGCTTCAGGATCGACCCGTTCTTGTAAATCATGAGATTCAACGACGCGCCATCGGCCATCGCGGTGTAGTAGATTCCCGCGGACAGGCGATAGACGCCCTTGACCCCAGGGACCCACCGATGATTCGAGAGGCTGAATTTCCCGAACGGATCGAGCGCCTTGGCCGCCCAGGTCACTTTCGTCGGCGTGCCGGCAGGGATGGTCTGGCCGGTCCCGTTCTTGTGTACGGAAAACGCAAGCTGATCGTGTCCGTAAGCCCACCGGTTCTGATGCGTGCTCTCGTCGAGGACCTTCGTCGTCGCCATCACCTGGCCGATCAGGTTGATGCACCCGGTGGATCCGTTCCGGAACCGGATCCCCGTCGAAATCGTCCCGGGATCCCCGACCACGATCCCGAAATAGGTATCCCAGGACGCAAACGTATCGAGGCCGACCGTCATCGTGACGCCGCTCTCGGCGATGATGTGCAGATTCCAGACGTTATTCGCGATCCCGGCCCCGGACGTCTGGCCGATCTGCACGCCGACGTTTCTCTGGTTGTGGACGAGCAGACAATCGACCCAGTTGGAATTGAATTCCCTGCCGCCGGCCGCATCGGTGACGAGGATCCCGTTCGAGCCGCTGACGTTGTTGCCCCGGATCTCGGAGAACACGAATTTGCAGTTCGTCGTCGAGGCATAGGCCTGGTCGAAAATGACGCCATAGGGGTTCGTCCCCCCGACCGTATCAATGAGGTCGATCTTCACGTTGCTCTGGACGATCCCGGTGACGGATTCGTGCGGGTCGGCGTTGGTCGGTTTGAACCGGACCGCCGCCGCATTGCCCCGGTAACGGATGGATCCGTTGATGACCAGGTTGCACCGCATGAGCGTGTCGACAAACAGCCCGTCGCCCGTCACGGCGGAGGTGAAGTCGATCAGGACGCCGTGCATGACGATCGAGTGCCGGTACAGCGACGGGAGCACGAGCCCCGTCGTGCAGGTGATGACGGAATCGTCGGACCCGCCGGTCTTGACGCCGCCGCCGAAAACGAAGAGATCGCAGCCGTGGAGGCGGGCATAATTGATCGCCTCCTGGAGCCCGTCGGTTGTCGAGGAGGATATGTCGATCGCCGAGCCGTCCGGAGCATAGACGGCCCATGTGCCGGAGCCGGTCCGGACCATCTTGACGTATCCGTCCCCGGTGGCCCCGAGCCCGAGCGTCGCCCGCGCCGCGGAGGCGTCCGCGTCGTCCAGGAGCGTCTTCATAAAGCTCGAGATCGTCACGCCGGGCGGCAGGGACAGCGTCGCCAGGTCGGGATCGAGCCCCATCGCAGACAATGCGTCGGCTACCGTCGTCCCGGAGGCCGCAAGGACGCCGGCCCAGTAATCGTTGACGGCCTGCATGGACAGGTCGGCCAGGTTCACGTTGTCGAACCCGTCGCCGCCGTCGTTCCACTTCAGGATCTTCCCGGGGTCCGGTACCGGCAGCGTCAGCCCCGTCACGCTTGAGGAAACCGGCAGGAGGATCGACCGCCCGATCCTCTCGGAGAGCTGCTGGATGAGCATGACGGCCCTGTCGTACCCCTCCTCGAGCGTGTCCGGGGGCATCGCGTCGCCGTGGACCAGGTCGATGAGCTGCGTCATGGCGAGCTCCCGATAGATCGTGAGAGTATAGCCCGATGCGGGAGGGGTCGCGGCGTATGAGCCTATGAGGGTAACGGTCCCGCCGGGGCCCGGGGCCGAGACCGAAACGGAATAGTCGACGTCGAGCGTGAGGATTGTTTCGGAGCCTGCCGGGCCGCCCAGGATAACCCGGAGGTCCGCCTTGTTGTACGCCTTGAAGGTGAAGGCAAAGACGGTGGTCACGCCGTCACATGCATAGGAAACCCGGTTGCTCGTCGTCGGTACGGTCATGCGTCTCACCTCCTGGTCACTTCGCCACGCCGGCCTTTTTCTCCTGGGTCCGCAGCCACCCCAGGCCGAGGAGCGAGCCCACGAGGCCCAGGATCTCCTCGACGTTGAAGATGAGGGGATAGGAAGGGATCTTCACGGCCTGGGGGTCCGCTGCATGCCAGAGCACGAGTCCGCATTGCAGGGCCCACACGCCGGACGCGATGATGGCCTGGGGAACATAGTAGACGCCCAGGGATGCCCCGCAGATCCACCCGATGAACGGCCTCCAGCCGGCCACGAAGACCGAGGAATGGCCCGCCTCGATCTTGTTGACCTCGACCTGGGCGTTTTGCGCCGCCGCCTCGATCTCCGCGAGGCGAAGCTCGACCTGGGCCTGCACGGCCGGGTCCACCCTGCCCGTGATGGCGCTCCGGATGTCCCGGGAGAGCTGCCCTAGGCCGCCGAGCGTCTCCCTGATGATGCTGCCGTCGATCTTGATGTCCGCGATTCCCATCCGTCAGCCCTCCTCCATGATCCTGATGAGCTCGGCCGCCCTCACCGGGACCTGCCTCGCCCACAGAGACTGCCTCATGTGGCCCGCCGCCCCCCTGAAGTCCCCCTGCTCGATGCAGCGCAGGGTGTTTTTCCACTTCCTCATGCCCTCGAGGCCCATGTTGAACACCATGTTGACCAGCACGCCCTTCCGGTTCTCGGACAGCTCGTCCCAGTTTCCGACAAGCGTCCTTGCACCGGCCTCCGCCTCGGCCCAGTCGTTTTCGAACAGGATGTCGGCCTCGGCCCTCGAGATCCCCTTGTCCTCGAGATTCCGGCCCCATCCGATCGTCAGCCTGCCTGCCGTGCAGCGGTACGGCTTGAGCCGCAGGCCCTCGTGCCTCTTCAGCAGCTCCTTGGCCTCCGTCATATCTCGTTGGCCCTCATCTTCTGATGCTCCGCCTTGTGTTCCCTGAGGCCCTGCACCAGGAAATCCAGGCACGTCTCGATCCGGGCCAGCCGTTCCCCGTTGGATGAAGAATCCTTCTCGAGCCTGGAGAGGCTCTGGATGATGCCGCCGTGCGTGTTAACGCAGGTGCTCTTGTCCTGCTTCTCCTCCTGCTGCTCGTCGATGCGCTTGTGCACCTTGTCCAGGCCCTCGTCGATTTTCCGGTCCAGCGAGGCCTGTCTGGAAAAAAGCCACCCGAAGATCGTCATCGTAGCCACCCCGACAATCGACCCCGCCGCCAGCAGCTGGGGCCACGTTACGTTCTCCATCCATCCGATCCTCCCCGTCAGAATGCGGGCCTTCTCGCCTCGGCCCGGCGGGTGCGCGCTTCCTGCACTTCCTGGGCGAGCTCCGGGAACTCTTCCAGGAGCTTCGCCTGGGCAAGCCGCCGCCAGCGCATGACGGCGCTCCGGATGAGGTAGGACCTGCCGCCCTCCTCGCCTTCGCTCTGCCGCTGGTAATCCTCGCCCTGCACAAGCTCCTCGAGGTAGTCCCTCAGGCCCCGGCCCTGGCCGTCCTTGGCCTCGTTGCCGGCCAGCTGCACGTAGCGGTCATATTGCTCGGGCGTGAGCTCCCGGCCGAAGACGTGCTTCGAGGGCATGCCCACCCGGATCCGGTTCCGGACGATCTCCTCGTCGATCTGCGAGCCGGCGCGCTTTGACGTGAAGACCGGCGAGACCATGTCCGGGCCCAGGGCGCCCGAGAGGACTACGGGCTCGCCCCAGAGGTTCCGCCGGGGCGGCAGCGATTCGCTCCAGGAGGGGATCCGGGCCTTGATCGCGTCGAGCATGGAATTGACCTCGCGCACCGTCGAGTCCTGGACCCGCGCGGCCTGGCCCACAATGCCGGGGACCAGGGAGCCGGCGAGCTTCTCGACGAACTTCTCCCCGTAGCGGTCGGGGTCCGAGACGGCCGTCACGAGATCGGCGATCCCGCGGACGTAGGTTTTCGACATGATGTTCTTCGCGATGGCCATGACCCCGCCGGCCACCAGCTTCTCGACGTCGTCGTCGGCGTCCGCTTCTTCGACCTGGTTGATGAGCTCCGCGATGTCGGCCGCGATCCCGATGAGGCCGCCCACGGGGTCCAGCCGGTTGTAGGAGTAGTAGGTGTCGCCGATCCTGATGGAGTGAGGCTGCCATCCCGTTCTCTGCAGCGCCTGGCGCATCTCCCGGTTCGACGGCCCCGAGCCCGTGATGTAGCCCGCCGCGGCCAGCGACCCCATCGTGGCCATCGTGAAGGTCCCCAGGGCGATCCGCGCCAGGGCGAGGTCCCGCTCGGCGCCGCCGGCCCGGATGTCGGCCAGTACGTTCCTGGACAGCAGGGCCAGGGGCGTCCGCTCGCCGACGAATTTCATGATGTTCGCCGGGGTGCGCACGAAGGGCACGAAGTACCGGATCCAGGGATTCATGACGGCGAGCCGCTGGAAGCCCTTTCCGAAATTGCCGAGGTCCTGCTGGAAGGTGAGGTAGCGGCCGGCATTGATGCCCGCGATCCGGAGATCCTCCGGCGGGTTGTCCAGGATCTCGAGAATCCTCTCCGCGAGCTTCTCGCCCTCGAGGCCCTCCTGGACGGCCTGACGGTAGGCCCGGGCGTGCAGCTCCATCCGGTAGCCGATCGCCTTGAAGAACTGGTCCTCTCCCTCGAGGAACTTCCCGGAGGTCCGCACGACCTCCCCGAGGCCGTCGACGGCCCGGGCGAGCAGCCCGCCCTCCTCGAGGGCGTCGGACGAGATCCGGCCGATCGCCTTCCCGAGGTAGGTCTGCTTCAGGTTCTCCGCCGTGATGGCCTTGCGATGGATGAGGTCGAACTTGTTGTAGAAGTCCTGCGGGCCGAGGCTCCGCGCCATCTCGTTCATGGCCCGGCTCAGGTCGATGAGATCCAGCCCAGAGACGCCCTCCTTGTTCAGGGCCTCTCCGACCAGCTTCCAGGCGTCCTTCATGCCCTCCGTGATCGCGTAGAGCATCCGCCCGGCCTCGCCCTCGGCGACGGCCCGGTCGCCCGTGAGTTTCGAGATCTTCCCGGCAAGCCACCGCTCCGGGATCTGCAGCAGCGCCGCGATCGTGTCGCCGATCACGTTGGCCGAGTGGCTCACGGGGTTCGACGTCAGGGCGTTGACGTAGGCCTCGAAGAGCATGTCCGGGCCCTTCGCCGCCTGGCGGACGAACTTCGAGACCTGCTCCGGGGTCCCGAGGTCCATCATCATCCGGGCCATATCCTTCGAGTAACCGACGCCACCGGCCTTCTGGATGATCTCCTGGAGCTGCTCCTGCATGCTCCGGTCGGCGCGGGCGACGATCTTGAAGGCGTTGAGGGCCCGGCCGGCCTCGGCTCGGAATTTGAAGTACTGGCTCTGGATCGCGTAGTGGACGGCAAACTGCTTCTGGAAGTTGTAGAGGTCCTCGTCGGTCGCCATGGGAGAGGCGGCGCGGGCCGCCAGTCTGGACAGTTCGGCCCCGCTCGACAGGTGCATCATCCGCATCGCCATGACCTCTTTTGCATCCAGAGCCCCGCCGCCGGTCATCTTGATGAGCCGCGCAGGCGAAATCCCCATCTCCTTCGCCAGGAGCTCCGTCTGCGCATGGGACTGATAACCCCTCGCCCTGAGCATCTCCTCGGGGAAGGAGGCGCTCATCCCGTCGATCGCGGCCCTGACGTCGTCGGGAGTCTCGATCCGGTTCCAGTTGATCTCGAGCTCGGGAACCTCGGCGAGGTTCATCCTGCGGTCCTTGAGAAAGGCGCTGGCGCGGGCCATGAAGTCATCCGGCAGCCGGACGGAAGGAGACTGCCCAGCCTTGTAGGCGGCGATTTCCTCCCCCACCTTGGCCGGGCGATAGTAGGCGCTTGCAGGCCTGCCCGCGATCCACCCCTGCATCGGGGTCACGATGTCGCGGAAGGTGGACCATCCCCGCTGCATGCGGGGATCGGCATAGGCCATGTCGGTCAAGGTGTTGTTGTAGATCAGGTTGTTGACCTGGGCATGGTCGAGGGACGGCGCGTCGTCCGTATAGCCCACCACGCGCGAGGCGCCGAATTCGCGGGTACGGCCGCGGATGTAATTCGAGGCTTCCTGGTAATTGTTCAGGAGCTTGTTGGGGACCTCCTGGATCGCCCGGATCCGGTTCCGGGCGTCCAGGTAGAGAAGGGTTGCAAATTCCCTGGGGGTCCTGAGGATCGCTCCGAGGCGG
This sequence comes from Syntrophaceae bacterium, assembly GCA_013177795.1. NCBI lineage: Bacteria > Pseudomonadati > Thermodesulfobacteriota > Syntrophia > Syntrophales > Syntrophaceae > Syntrophaceae bacterium. The sequence continues at coordinate 811,545 of JABLXY010000001.1, forward strand.
GCCAGGCTCTCTGAGCCCGACACCTCGATCCCGAGCAGGTGATGCTCCTTTTCGGGAGAAAGAAGCTCGTCGGTCCACCCGGCGGGCTTTTTCAGGTCGAGCACTTCCGGGATATGCGTTTCGGGATGGATGAATCCGTATTTCCCGGAGTCGATGACGACGTGGCCCTTGTACTCCGCGCCGGGGATCGCGAGTTTTTCCTGGATCTTTGCGAGCTTTTCCTTGAAAAGCCGCGAGAACTGGAGGTCCTGGGCCGAGGGCGACGGGGCGCCCCCGGGGTGATTGTGCAGCAAATAGAACCCGTCGGCCCCCAGCCGGCCGGCCCGGCTCTGGATCTCGTAGATGGCTTTCTCGGCCCGGAGCGGGAACGCGGCGAAGCCGGGCATCCGCGAGGTGTAGCCCTCGTGGCCGACGATCCGGTTTCCCTTGAGGTAGACGATGCGGAGGGTTTCGTAGCGGGGGTCCCGGTAGACCTGGGCGACGGCCGCCAGGTCCTCGGCCGTCTCTACGACTTGCCCTCGTAGATTGACGGAACCGGAGCGGATGAGGTCTCTTCGGATGCCGACGCCGAGGGTTTTGACGCCTCCAGCACGTTCCAGCGCTCCTCCGAAGGTGGCCACACCGCGCCCGAGGTCCTCGAGCTCGTCGAAGAGTTCCCGCCGGATGTGATATCTTCGGATGTCATCGGCGACGGCTGCGGGGTCTGGGGCCTTGAGGCCCGCCGCTTCGTGCGCTTTCTTGACGAGATCTTCGTTGACATACCACTTGCTCCAGTCTTCGAGCTGCCCCCGGAGGTCCTCGATCTTCGCGCGGACCGCCTCGGGGTCCTTGACGTTGACGCCGAGCTTTTTCGCCCGCTCGGGCCGCTTGGCCGCCCCCAGGACGGCGTTGAGGTCCTCCCGGAGGTCGCCGACGATCTTCGAGACGGCCTTCGCCAGGGTCTTCGCCCGCTCGATCGCCGAGTCGTCGAACCCGAACATGTCGGGCTGATCCGTCAGCGGGACCCTGGGCGCCGTCTTGAGGGCCTTGACGAAATGGCTGATCTCGTCATAGCCGGCCCTCCCGTTTTCCAATGCAAATTTTACTCCTGCCCGCTGGAGGGCTTCGTCTCCTGGGGCCGCGGCTGATACGGCCTCGGCTGCATCCGGGCTAATCTTGCGATTTCGGAATTGGGCATAAGTATCATCAGAGGCATGCGTGCCGATTGTAAATCCTCTGCCGACAAGGCCCTTCCGCTCGGAAAGTCCAGGATCGTAGCTCCCCCGGTTTTGCCGGAAGAATTCCGCGTGGTCATAGATCGTGCCCTTCCCTTCGAGGATATTGCTCTCGGCCGCAATCCTGCGGGCCGCGTTCACGTCGAAGCCGTCGGCTTCCCGGATGACCTGGGCGTTGACCTCCTTGACGCCAAGGCGCTTCGCGAGCTCGAGCCGATGGTGCCCGTTGGCCACATAAAGTTTACCGTCCCGGGATTCCCAGAGCAAGAGGTTTCCGGCCGCCAGGTCGTTCCATTCGCCGGACAGCTGTTTCTGGATCCCCTCGGCGTTGACGTCGAGCTTGAACTGCAGCGATTCGGGAATCGCCCCGATATCCTTGACGGCCACCCGATGCACCGGGAACCGGCCCGGGTCGAGCACGACACTCGCCTTGTCCGGCTTCACGTTCGGTTCGTGACCGACGAAGCTCCGCCCGAACACGTCCCAGAGGTCCTCGTACGCCGTCTCGACGGTTCCCCTGAGGGCCTTGCCCTCGCCCCCGAAGACGCCCATGTAGTCGGCTGCCGGCCCACGGTCCGGGGGCCGCATCTCCGGCCAGCCGTAAGGCTCCGGCCTGCCGGCGCGGCCGAAGCCCTCGATCTCGGCATCCAGGGTCCCGCCCAGGGTGCGGCCCTCGCCCCGCCCCGCGATGTCCATGTACTCCTCGGCAGGCCCGCGCCGGTAGCCGAAAACGTCTTCCCAATGCTCCCGGCCGGCGAGATCCGGAGGCTCCCGGCGTCCGAGGATGTTCCAGTAGTCGTTCACTTCAGCCGGGATCGTGCCCCGCGCCGTGAATCCCTCGCGGCCGAAGCCCGGCATCTCGTCGAAGGGAAGCCGGGGCTCTCTCGTCGTCCCGAAACCGCCCATCTCCTGCCAGAGATCGTCGCTGACTTCCCTCGAGATCGGGTCGAGTTTCTCACCGCCCAGGATCTTCTCCTTGATGGCCTGCCGGGCCTTGCGGATCGCCTCGGCCGAGGTCTTGATCCCGCGCTTCTCGAAGGCCCTGTAGACGGCTTTCTCCATCTTGTTCTCGACCGTGGCGCCGGAGAACAGACCGGCGAGCACATTGAAGGGGAGCGCGAGCCAGGGGCTCCGCTCCTCGACGCCCTCCGTCGCCATGCCGATCGGGTAGTCCATCACGGCGCCGGCCGCGCCCGATACGGCCCCCTGCCCTGCCGCCTTCCCGGCCGCCCGGGCCCCCTGCTGCAGGATCGTGAGTCCGGCCCGGCCCGCAAAACCGCCCGTGAAAGCCGTCGTCGGGTCGATCCAGGGGTCCTCGACGCCGCCGAGTTCCCTCTCGGCCTCCTTGTCCAGGGGCTTGCCGGCGCGCCGGGCCTGCTCCTGCATCATGCGGCGGAACTGCGCCGCCGCGTCGTCGCCGCCGAGGGGCCGCTGGACACTCCCCGCGGGGTGCTTCGCCAGGAGATCCTCGAGTTCCTCGTCCTCCGTCGAGAACTTCCGTGTCGCGAGATAGCGATCCTCGTAACTATCGACCGGCATCCGTCCTTTTCCCCTTGTCACTTTCGCTCAGGAGCTTTCCGGTTTCGAAATAGCCGCGGTAGAGCCGGAGGGCCCTGGCGGCCCGGCTGGCCTCGGTACGCGACAGGGTTCCCGCCCGGTACGATTCGGCGACCCATTTTTCGAGCATGTCCACATCCGCCGCGTCCACGGGCCTGCGGCCCCCCACCTTCGGCAGGGCGCTCGCCGGATCGAATCTCGCGTTGTAGACCTTCGCGATCGTGACGGCCGCGTTGAAGACGTCCTTGTCCCTGAGATCGCTCTCCTTGATGGCCTGGTTGAGCTGCCCCACGGCCGCGATGTACTGCGGCATGTTCTCGTGCCGCATGCTCTCCGGCGTGTCGCCGCCCAGGATGACGCTTTTCAGAAGCCCCGTCGCGAGGCCGTAATAGCTCTTTTCGCCCCCTGCCCCGCCCTCCTTGTTCTCGCGGTCGAGTATGCCCAGCAGGATGTTCTTGTCCTTCCAGGACACGCCGGAGAGCCGCCGAATCTGTTTGGCGGAGATGATCTCCCCCAATGCGATCCGCTCGTGGGCGTCGTAGAAGGCATAGGGCGAGCTGCGGTCCTCGCGGTGCTCGACATAGGCCCTGAGCTCCCGGGCCTCCTCGCGCCGGATGTTCCCCTGCATGAGCTCGCGGTCGATGTCTTCCGGCGTGAGCTTGTCGAGGTTCTGGAGGAGCTCGCGGGCGCGTTGCTCCGAGGCCCGCCGGATCTGGTTGTCCTTGATCTGCTCGATCCGTTCGTCCTCGTCGATCCTGCTTCTCCAGGCGGCATCGGCCTTGCGGACGAGCTCGTCGCGCCTCAGAGGGGGGATGTTCGGCAGGAAATCGGCCTCCCGCAGCCGGATCTTCGCCGCGGCGGGATCCCGGTCGATCAGCAGGTTCGCCTTGTGCTCCTCGTGCTTGCCGACGAAGTCCGTGACCTCCTTCTGGACTTCCTGGGCCGTGTAGATCCCGGTGCGCTGCGCGGCCCGGAGCCGGCTGATGTAGCCGTCGATCATCTCCTGCTGCTCGGCCTCGGTCCCGGCCGCCTGGACCCTCTGCAGGGTGAGGTCCCGGTCCTCGGCGAGGCTTGCCCGGTGGAAGTCGCGCCGCTTCGCTTGGTAGAGGTCGTTGTACTTCCGGTGTCCCGCCTCCTGGAGTTGCCCGTGCTCGCGTTCCATGAGCGCGCGGAGCTGCGGGTCCTCGATCTCCTCGAGGTACTTCTCGATCCGCTCCCTGGCGTCATCGAGGCCCCGGAATTTCCCCGCCTGGACGTCTTCGAAGGGGGTGTTCTCGAGTCCCGTCACGGCGTCGTCGTACAGGCGGCTCGCCCAGGTCCTGAAGCGGGCATAGGCAACGAGACGGTCGGCGTCCCGCTGCTTCTCGACCTCCTTCATGCCGTACTCGTGGATCTTCCCGCCTGCCTCCTGGAGGCCCCGGGAAGCCCTGGAAAGGGATGAATAGTCGAGCTTCATCGTCCGCTCCTAGTAGGGGGTGCCCCGGCCGAACGTCGGGTCTCCGGGTGCGTACCCGCCCCAGTTCCAGTCGCTCGAGGGAGCCGGGGTCTTCGCCTTTCCCAGTGTTCCCGCCGCCATCGCAAGCGTCCCGAGCCCGCGCAGGTAGCCGCCGATCTTCGCCTCCTTCGCCCCGCGCCGGTAGATGGAAGCCTGCACGCCGTACATCGGCGCCTCGGCCTCGAGGAGCTTCGCCTTGTCCAGGCGGATCGTACCTTCCCGGCTTTTCTCCCATGACTTGAGGCCCGCCTCGTAACGAATGAGTTCCCGATCGTATTCCGCCCTGGCGGCTTCGTCGCCCAGATATTCCAGGGGAGACCCTGTGAATGACACGCCGGCGCGCGCCAGTCTCGCCCGGTGCTCCCCGAGGATCTTCTCCGCCTTCTCGCGCTGGAGATTCACCTGGATCTCGCCCTTGCGCTTCTCGATGTCGGCCTCGGTCATGTTCATCTCGGCCTGCTGCCGCTCGACCTCGGCCTGGCGCAGGGCGAGTTGGCCTTCGCGTTCCGCCTCCTCGGCCTGCTTCTTGAGGATTGCGGACTGCGTGAGGCCCTCGCGGACCTGGCCATAGGCAAGAAGAGATGCCCCGGCCATCGCTACGACGACTTCCACGGCACAACCCTCCCGCACATGTAGTAGTCCTCGCCGTCGGGCCCGTAGCGCTGCATGAGGCCCTCGACCTTGAAGCCGAGCACGTGCAGCAGCGCCACAGCCCGGTCGTCGCCCCGCCGGGCCGTGGCCTGGATCCGCCGCAGACCGTGCTTCCCGATGGCCTCGGCGATGCACTTCTTCAGGGCCTTGACGACGGCCAGCGGGCACTCCGATACCCGCTTCGACATGAGTGTCCAGGCCTCCCCGACGCCGGGCCAGAGAATGACGACGCCGCCGCTCATGACCGGCCGGCCGTCCTGCAGGAGCGTCCATGCGGGCCCCCATTGCCTGTACCGGCCCAGGAGCTCCCGGTATCCCGGACCGTAGCCCCGGACGGCGCCCGGGTCCCGGAGCTCCATGCCGTCGAAGTGCTCCGGCTCGAAGGGAACGATCTCGGTCATTTGCCGCCCTTCCCCTTGTGCTTGAAGTACTCGACCTGCAGCAGGCGCTTCTCGGCGGCCTTCCGCGTCGGCAGCACCTTCGAGAGGTTCCTGCCGGACTCGCTCTTCACGATGAAGCCGCCCTTGACCGGAACGATCAACCCTTCACCCTCTCCCCGATCTTCTGGATGAGGCCGTCGTACTTGCCCTTCCACTCGGCGGCCTTCTCCTCGGCCTTCTTCGCATTGTTCCGGTACACCAGGCCGCCGGCGACGAACCCGGCGACCGCTACAGCCGCAATAACGATGACTTGCTCCATGGTTCGATCTCCTTTCCTATCGGTCCTCGGTCGTGAACCGGGGCATCAGGCAAAGCACCGTCATCGGCAGGGGCCTGTCCTGCCGGATACGGATGCGCCCGTAATCTGAAAAGCCGCCCCGGAACGCCACCATGTAATCCCCGGTGAACAGCGGCGGCGGGAAGCCCATCCGGTCGTCCGCCGTGCGGGTGATGATCTCGTCGAGCTCGCTTTCGCTCGGCCCGACCCGGCCGCCGAGGGTCTCGTAGAGCTTGATTGCGACCTCGTGGATCCGCTTCTTCTTGCCCTGGGCCGTCCCCTCCATGGCGCCGGCCTCGAGATCCATCGGCTCGAGGTCAGAGACATAGGGCAGACCGACATGCACGACCGACGCGGCCTGCGGCAGCGTGACGGTCCCGGATTGCGAAACCGCCTGGTTCGGCACGACGGCCCCGTCGGCCAGGATCGAGACGGTCTCGCCGGCCAGGTGCTCCAGGCCCGAGATCGTCGTAGCCGGCGCCCCGTCGTAGGTGAGGCCGCAATCGACGAAGAAGGCCCATTGCGGCTCCGCCGCGCCTCCCCAGTCAAACTCGGTGAGGATCTCGACATACCGCCTGACGGAACCGTTGACGGTCCGCTTGACGACCATCCAGAGCTCATCCTGCCAGGATCCGGGGATCACGCAGACGCTCTCGACCTCGCCGGCCGTCGGATGCCGGTGCCAGCCGACGACGTCCTGGTCCTTCTCGTAGGTCATGCCCAGCAGCACCCCGTCGGAACGAACGGCCCAGGCGATCGGGTACGGGCTTGCCATGAAGGCCCACTCGACGAGGCCGCCGCGCGTGACGTGCTCGGCCAGCAGCGTGAGATCCGTCCCGACGTAGCCGTCGATCTCGAACCGGTAGGAAAGCTCGCGGACCTTCTCCCCGTAGTTTGAAGGGATGCCGAGCCGCTGGACGAACAGAACCGAGTTGCGGAGGTTGATCGGCTGGATGTCCGCCGACCCGTAGGCCGATTGCTGCGTGATCTTGATGTTTTCGGGCTTGATCGGCTGGTCGGCGTCCTGGGGGCCCAGGCGCCATTCGCCGTTGACCGTACCCACGATGAGGCTGCCCATGGAGGAGAGCCAGCGGATCGTGTTGACGCGCTCCGAGGCGATCCGGTAGGAGAGGCCGTCGTCGGCGTTTGTGCCCGGCGCCATGTTCTCGTAATCGGCGACGACGCTGCGCCACACGGTCTGCGGGTCGGCCGCCGTGGCCGCGAGCCACAGGCTTTGCTCGTGGAAGGCGATTGCCGCAGGCCAGCCGTTCTTCGTCGAGAAGGCCCCTTCCCGCCAGTGGGGCGTCGCCTTGGTCCCGCCGAGCTCCTTCCTGACCGTTGCGGCAGCCGTCGTTGCGTTCGTGACGGCCGTGATCTGGACATAACCCCACGTCTCACCGTGCCGGAGCCGGAAGCAGGCCCCGACGTGGCCCGCCTCGAACAGGCTCGCCGAAGCTGAAAGCGTGATGGACCCGGAGGCCGCCGAGGGCGTCAGGAGGATCGTGTCGATCTTGTGAATCTCGACCCTGTCGATGTACCAGGTCCCCGAGGTTCCCGTCGCGTTGGTGATCTGAACATAGGCTCCGGAGCCCCCGGCCGTCTCCTGATAGTAGTGCTCGTATTCGGTCCATTCGTTCTTCGGGACCGACGAGACGTTCTCCGTGAAGATAAACCCGCTGTCGTCCCCTTTCCGGATCGCGTACTTGACGTTCGCCTGGTCGGTGAATACCCGGAAGCGAAGGCGGTAGATCGCGCCCGTCTCGGAGGTCCAGGTCCCCGATTTGATCCCCTCGTCCGCCGCATCGACGGTGAATTTCCGGGAATAGCCGCCGTGATAGGCCCGGTCGGCGCTGCGCTCCTGCACCGTCGGGGTCCCGACGCCCGCCCATCCGGTGTTCTCCTCCATGTCCCCGTCGGGGCAGAGCTGGCCGCCGAGCTCCTCCAGCGTGTTCTCGTCCCGGTAGGGCCCGTCGATGAACGTGATTTCCGAGAGCGTCCAGGCCGTGTGCCCCGTGCGGGTCAGCTTCCGGGGCTTGTGGGATGGATGCACGATGTACATCGTGTCGGCGTCCTGGACGAACTTGAGCCCCGGCAGGTCCGCCTCGGCATAGGGAGAGGAGATCTCATAGGGGGATCCGCCGTCGACGATCTGCCCCTGGTCCTTGTAGAAACGGATGTACCGGTCCCCGAATTCCAGGACGTAGGCCTGCGTGACGGAGAACTCGAAGGGGATGAGCCGTGCCTTCTTGTCCGAGGCCTTCAGCTCGGCGATGAAGTACGTCCCGGGCCGCCTCCGGGCCGGGCCGTGGACCAGGGGGATGAAGTTCTGCATGACCCGGCAGCCGTTGGCGTACTTGCCCACGTCGACGCGGCCGTAGAGCTGCGGCGAGAGTTCGCCGGCGTTGAAGGACGTGATGATGGGCGACACCCGGGGCATTCAGAACCTCGCGTTGATGAACGTGTCCACCTCGATCTCGTCCGGCGTGCCTTCCTGGGCATCCACCGTGACGGCCTCGAGGAGCTTCTGCTCGTAGAGCTTCCACATGTTCGCCTGCAGCGTCGGCGAATTGGCCATCGGGTAGGCCAGTTCCGCCGCCAGCCGGGCCGCCACCGCGCTCACCAGGAGCGGATCCATCTCCGCCGGCACGATCCGGGCGATGTAGAGGATTTTCGCCGCCGCCTCGTCGGTCAGGAGCTTCCGGCCCTCGACCTTGTAGCGGATCGACTTCTCCGTCATCTGCAGGACGCGCAGGCAATAGGGTTCCTGGGGCAGGGCGAAGGCGTAGCTGAAACCGAAAGAGGGGGTTTCGGTCAGCCGCGCCAGGCTCGCCCTCCGGATAGCGCAGTTCCAGGGGTAGGCCCGGAGCGTCTCGTCGATGGCCTGCTGCAGGTAGACGCTGCTCTTGCGGGCCCCCTCGCTGCTCTCGTTGAGCGACTGGATCGTCTTGTGCCCGATCGACGTGAGCGCCAGGTTGCAGATGTCGACTTCCGATGCCATCTCGCCCTCCGCGGTTCAGGGGGTTGGGGCCGGGGGAAAGGAGGGAAACCCCCGGCCCTCTCGTTGCGCCCGATCAGTTCGGGGCCGCCTTGTACCACACGATCTGGACCTTGCCGGTGGCCGCGCCGCCGCCGGTCTTGATGAAGATGACCGTGTCGGCGGGCGCCTTGTAGCCGAAGCCGGCGCCGGCCTCCTTCCCGACGATGTTGCCCGCCGAGGAGGCCGACTGCGCCGCCATGTAGCGGGCATCATTCCCGGCGTCGCCGACCTGGAGCGTGACGCCGGTCCCCAGGGCCGCGTTGACGATCTCGCAGCCGAGATACACCTCTCCCTTGCGAAGGACGCCGACGTTGACGATCGTCCCGGCGGACTGGCCGGAGAAGGTGAACTCGTCGTAGATCGCCCGGTTCTTCCCGCCCCACTCGGCCCCGAGCTGGTCTCTCATGCCGGGGGCGAGGCTCTTTGCGTAGTTGAGTCCGTCAGCCATTTCATATCCTCCTGTGATGCTGTGAAGGGGACCCCGGAGGATCCCCGGGTCGGTTGATTAGGTTTCGGTCGCCTGGATCTCGACGACGCCCTTCTCGTCCATCCGGGTCGCGCCGATGAACATCCCGACGTAGACCTGGGTCGCGTAGTTCTTGTCGGCCCGCTCGGAAACGCGGGTGATGATGTCCGTCCCGATCCCCAGGAGGATCGAGCTCTGGCTCCAGGCCAGGCAGGAGCGCGTCGTGCCGGACTTCTGGAGCCTTTCCGTCCGGATGAATTTGAAGCCGATGAACGTGTCGATCTGGCCGGCGGCCAGGGCCTTGACCGTGTTGTAGTCGGCGGATTTGATCTCCGTCGCGTTGAGCAGCTCCATGAGCTGGGCCGAGGTCAGCGCCAGGAACCGCGGCTCGTCCGGGTCGTTCTCGTAGGAGTCGAGGATCTTCTTCGCCTGGAGGAGCTTCGTGATGTTGAGGCCCGTCGAGCCGTGCGGGATCTGGTGGGTCGCGGTCGGGAAGGCGTAGGTCGTGTTCCCGTCCCGTCCGCCGTAGGCCGTCGCCAGGGCTGCGGCGATGATCGCGTCGTCGATGGCGCGGTTGTGGGCCGCGACGGCGTTGATGACGTACTTCGAGGTCGGGTCGGTGATGAGGGCCGCCCGGTCGAAGATCTCGATGAGATCCGCCCAGTCGTAGGCGTCCATCGAGACGCGCCTGCGGACATGCGGCGTGGAGATGAGCGGCGTGTCCGCGTGGCGCTGAGCCCGCTTCTGCGCGGAGGTTGCGTCGATCTGGTCGAAGAACCCGTATTCCCCCCGGACGCTCTCCTCGCGGACGCAGGGGCGGAGACGGGAGGGCTTCTGCTGCTGCAGCAGGACGACGTTGTCGTTGTACTGCTGCACCATTGCGGTGGTGACTTCAAAGGACATGGTCAATCCTCCTTCGCGGTGATCTGTGGTCAATCAAAAGGGTGGTCAGCCTCTTGCGATTGCCCGTTGCCGGATCGCGTCGTAAAAACCGCTTTCCGGATCCACCACGAGGGAAGGATTGCCCGGTGTTTTGGAGAGCGGGCCGCCGGGGCCCGGGAGATCTCTTGTGCAGGTTGTCCCGGCGGCCGCAGCTGTGACGTTATCTCGCGCCGAGGATGATCTCGTTGAGCCGCATGACCGTATCGAGGGCCTCCTGGTGGCGCGGGTGCTTCTTGTCCAGGTAGGCCGCGTTGAGCGGGTTGTCCTTGTTGTAGAGGATGTCGCGCTTCTTCGCCTCGGCGTCCTTGCCCGTGAGCTCGAAGTCCGCCTTCTCGCCCCGCACGAGCGCATCCTCGCGCATGTTCTGCCCGATCCGCGCCAGCATGGCGACGACGAGCGGGTCGTTGCCGCAGCGCTGGGACAAGGCGGCGACCTCCTCCGGCGAGCCGCCGAAGGTCTTGAAGACGCGGTTTGCAAGCTGGATGGCCTCGTCCGCCTTGCCGCCGAAGATCTCCCTGATCTTTTTCTCGCCGTCTGCGTAGGCCCGGTCCATCGCGCCGGCGGCGTTCTGGAACTCCTGCACCGCGAGATCGTTGTAGAACTTGTAGAGCCCCTGGGCCTGCCTCGGCAGGATGCCGAGCTCGTGGCAGACCTTCTTGAAGCTCTTTTCGAGCTCCTCGTTGTAGGCCATGCCCTCGGGGATCCGCGGCCGCTCGAAGGTGTAGCCGTCAGGGCTCTTCGGCCGGCCGAGCTTGTCGAAGACCTGGCTCCAGTACTCCGGCGTGTCGTTCTTGCCGGCCGGCAGGGCGATCTTCTCGGCCCCGATCATGCTCTGGGCGGAGATGAAGCCCTTGACCAGGGATGGGAGATCCTTGATGTTCGCGAGGCTCGGGTCCTGGGCGTACTCGGGCGGGATCATCGACCGCCAATCCGCCGCCCCCTGACCCCCTTGTGCGCCTTGGGTTCCTCCGCCCTGGGCTCCGCCTGCCGCCCCGGATTGCCCGGTTGCTCCGGATCCGTTCATACGTCCAGAACCTCCTTGATCGGATTTTTGTACTCATCCCGGACCATGCCCAGGATGTAGAGCACGACGTTTCTGCCGCCTTCATTGAAGACGGCCTCCGTTGCATCGCCCCGGTAGGTGGGACCGACGAAGCAGAACCGGTTCGCGAGGTCGTCGAGGATCATCTTTCCCTGGTCCGTGCCGAAGAATTGCTGGTAGGCTGCCCGGAGCTGCTTTTCCCGGCGCTCCTCGTCCTTCTCGTCTATCCCTCCCCGGTGCGTGAAGATCCGGATGAACCGGTCAAGCATTGCCGGAGGCCCCCTGCATGATCATGTCGAGAACCGAGCCCTGCTCAACTTTCTTCTCGAGCGGCACGGCCCCGGCGACCTTCTCCATTCCGGCCTCGAGCCTTGCCTTCTCTTCCGCGGCCGCCCTCTGCCGCCGGAGCGCGTCGCGGTCCCTCTCGGGCCGGATGAACTCCTCCGGGACGCCGTGACGGCGGGAGATCCCGACGACCGCCTTGTCCAGGTCGAAATTGTCCATGACGTCCGGCTTCGCCTCGGCCACATGGGCGGCGAAGGCGAGGCCCTTCTCCACGGCGCGGACCTCGAAGATCCGCATCGCCATGGCGAGCTTCGAAATGTATTCCACCTCAAGGCCCGCGCCTACCAATGCGCGGGGCACGGGCTCGATGTAGCCGCCCCGGTACATGATCCAGAACACGCGGGAAAGCAGTGGGTCGTAGAGCTCGCTCTGGAGCCTGCCGAGCGCGGGCCCCAGGAGCATGAGCTTCTCCTCTGCCCGCTCGAGAACCTCGGTCGCCGTCATCTCTCGCGGGGCCGCCGCGAGCATGGTGAAGAGGTCGACGAAGAAGTTGCTCTCGATCGCCCGCCGGCGCTGCTCTTCGTATTCGAGGTTGATCCGGATCTTGTCCGGGACGTAGAGCGGCTCGGGCTTCGTCGGCGGCTTGTAGTAGTTGATCCCGCCGGGCGTGAGCCGCATCGGCGTCAGGGCCATCTCGTGCGGGGCCACGAGCGGCGGATCGGCGATTTTCTGCAGCGCCTTGATGTCGGTCTTCGACATCTCGTTGACCATCTTCACGTCGGCCAGGGCGTCCATGCCGGGGGAGCGGCCGTATTCCTCCTCGGAGTCCTTCGTCCAGCGCGGCACCATGTAGGGCATCTCGTGGTAGCCGCTCTCGCTCAGGATGTTCTTGCCCTCCCGCTCGACGTAGAAAGACGCGAAGGGCAGGTTTCGGCTGCCGGCCTTGGGCCTGAGCGTCCCGTGACGCCGGTCGAAGAACCGCTCGATGTCCTCCCGGGGAAAGACGGCATGGATCACGTCGAAGGTCTGCGTCGGGTTTTTCTCCGCCGTCTTGCGGACCTTCTCGCTCGCCGTGTCCGGCCACCTGCGGACGATCTTCCGGGCCGTCATGCGCTCGAGGCGGAAAACCGTGTCGACCAGGCCGTCCTCGTTCTCCATGACGCAGACCCGGCCCACGCTGAACGTCGAGAAGGCCAGGATATTCCGCTTGCCCTCCCCGCAGTAGATCGGCCCGGTCCCCGCCCAGCCGAGATCGACGTAGACCTCGTGGATCGCCAGCCCGAAGTTGGAGGAATTGAGGGCGTCGTGCATCCGCTCGGAGGTCTCCCGGAGCCAGCGCTTCACGTCGGGCCTGCGGGCGAGCGCCTTGTCCTTGACCGTGAGCTCGAACCAGGGGGCGGCGGGGCTTGTCAGATGCCCGTAGAGCCCGTTTGCGAAGGTCCGGACGGCCCTGAGCGCGGTGCCGTCGAAGATCCTGGAGCTCCGCTTCGCGCCGAGTGTCCCCGTCGTCGTGACCGTCGCCTTGACCGGGCACATGAAGTCGGCGACCTCCTGCAGGTGCGCCTTGAGCGTCCCTTTCCGGGCGTCGAGCTCGTCGAATCTCTGGACGATTTCCGCAGGCCTCATGGAACCGGTCCTTTACTGGCCGAGCAGGGTCTTTTTCATCGTGTTGGCCGTCTCGGCGAGCCCGGCCGGTCCCGTGAGCAGGGTACGCGTCCTTCTCTTCGCCGCCGCAAGGAGCCTCGAGCGCTCGGCCTGCGCGGCCTGGGAGCTCTCCTTGCTCACCTCCGGGGCGGGCGGCTGGTCGACCTTCGTCTCCGGGGCCGCCGGCAGCGGGGGCAGCTCGGGAAGTTCGGGCTCCTTGAACATACTGACAAACGGGCTGACGATCTTCTCAAGGGGCTTTGTGACGGAGCTCATTTTGTTACCTCCCGAAGGGGTTGTAGTCCGTGACCGCCCGGCTGTAGCCTCCTGCCGCCGGGGACGGCATCCTGCCGTGGCCCAGGGGATCCTCGTCCATGATCGCGTGCGTCATGCTTCGCTGCATCCAGGGCAGGCCCGCCGGCGCCGCCACCGGGATCCGCTCGGCGGCCAGCAGGAAGTAGGCCGTCGCGTGCCGGTAGTGATCCGGGCCGACCTGCTTGTACTCGTAGAGTCGCGAGCCGTTGGGCTTCTCGACGAGGACCTTGACCAGGTTGGACATCTCGGTTGCATATTGCTCGATCTCGGAGGTGAGCCGCGGGATCTCGAGCCGTCCGGGCGTTGTGACGGCCGTGTGAACCCGGTCCAGGAGCTCCGTCCGGTTCATGACGACGAGGCCCTGGTCGAGATCCCAGCGGGCATCGCCCCGCTGGTGCTCCTGGTAGTCGGCGAGGAAGACCTGGAAGCGCTCGGCCTGCCGGAACTCCCTGGCCTTGTGGATCTCGGGCTCCCGGTCGATGACGGCGCAATCCACGCGGAACCGGAGCGCGAGGTCGTGCAGCTCATTCCATTCCCTGAGCCGGGCGACATGGCAGATCTTGAGGCAGCCGGCCTGGGGCTTGTAGCCGACGACGACGTGCAGGAAGGTCCCGACGTCGACGCCCATGGCGCAGGGGCCGTCGTGCCGGGTCTCCATGGCGTCCCGTCCGATGCACCGGTAGACGTCCTGCGGGGAAAGACGGTTGGCCGCGTCGACGTAGGCCGTGGCGAGCTTGGAGTTGTAGAAGACCTGCCGCTCGCCGGGCGGCGCCTCCGAGATCCGCTCGTACTCGTTCAGGATGGCCGTCGGGTCGACGTACATCGAGCAGAGCTGCGAGATCCACCAGCCGCGGCAGTCCTTCACCGAGGGCGACATGGCGACCCAGCGGCCGGCCCGCGGGTGGATCTCGCCGCCGCACCGGACGCAGGCCCGGTAGGCGGTGCCGTCCTGCCGGCGCCGGAGGCACTTCGGGAACTCGAGCTCGAGGACCGTGTCGTGCTGGCAGCGATCGCAGCGGATCGCCCAGACGTGCCTGTCGCTCGCCTTGTAGGCCGCGTCGATCCCGTAATCGGGAACCGTCGGGGTCGAGAGCTTCTCGAACTCCTTGATCTTCGAGTGCGCGACGCGCTCCAGGGCGAGGGCGACCATCGCGGGGTCCATCTCGTCGTACTCGTCGAAGGCGATCCGGTCGACGGGGATGGACTTCAGTTTCGAGGACGTGGCGGCCAGGCCCTCGATCTTCTGCGTCGCCCTGGCCCCCCGGAGGTAGAGCATGGCGGAGCCGATCTTCTTGATGTTGGCCGCGTCCGTCGACCGGACGTACCGGCCGACATGCTCGGGATTGTTCTCGATGAGCGGGTTGAAGCGGGCCTTCGAGAAGTCCCCGACGTCGTCGGCCGTCGGGAACAGGTGCAGGACGCCCTGGGGATAGCGCCGGTGGATCATGCCGTGCAGGGTCTTGATGACGGACTTCTCCGTCCATCCCATCTGCGAGCCCTTCATGGCGACCTGGTTCGGGTGCATGTCCCGCAGGGGCTCGGCCAGGTACTCGTGGGCCTCGTGGGCGAAGGGGCCCGACGTGAGCCGGATCGCGTTGTTGTAGGCCCAGTACCAGGCATCGACGGCCCGGAGGCGCGCCGGCGTGTCGCCCTGGACGTCAAGCTTTCTTGCGGCCCTTGCCATTCCTTCCCTCGAGCTTCTTCGCATATTCCCGGCTCACGTCCAGCAGGAACTCCCGCTCCTCCGGCGTGATCGAATCGTAGGTGACCGGGGCCCCCTCCGGGTCGGTGAGGGCGAGCTTCTCGACGTAGAGGCCGTGAATCCTCTGCGCGTCTTCCCTCGCCCGGACCTGGACGTCGAGGCAGTCGAAATTGACCGCCACGAGGGCCTCCTCGGCGCTCTGCGCGATGATCCGATAAGCCTTCGGCCGTCGTCTCTTCGGAGGCTCCCCGCCCCGGATCTGCGCGGCCACCTCCTCGGTCCAGGCCTTGAGATCAACGAGACGGCCCTTGATCTTGAACGTGCGGGTCTCCTTGCGGTGGAGATCCCGCTTGAGGCGCCGGGCGAGCCATGCCACCGTGATGCCCTCGTCATCGAGGCTCTGCCGCATGAGGGTGACGGCGGACTGCGCCGCCTTTTCAGCTGCTTCTGCGGTGACGACAGGAACCTTCATCGTTTCGGGCATATTCCACCATGTGGGACGGTGTTGCATCTAGTAGCATTAATCGTACAAATACCGTCAATTTTTTCCCTTTTCGGCGTCTTGCGGCTCGCTTTCGCGATACGTGAACCAGCAGAGCCCCTCCGCCCAGCGGATGAAGACCGCCCTCGGGATGCAGACCCTCTTGCGCATCTTGATGACCGGCATCCGGAAATGCCTGGCGATCGCCTTGGCGGTCCTGACGTCCATCACCGGGCCGTCTCCGGAGAGCGCCTTTGCGATTCCCTTCCAGGTCAGGATCATCAGGTCTGCGTCGCTCATCGGCCCTAGTCTCCCTCGCCGGTCTGTTTCTGCGCCGGGCTTGGCGGCCTGCGGCTCGTGACCTCGACCATCCGCTCGCCCTTCGGGGTTTGGCCTTTGCGCTCGACGTAGATCACGTCGCCCTGCTTCTTCTCCTCGGCCATCGGTCATGCACCTCCTTGCTGCGCCTGGTTGAGCCATTGCGGCGGCCTCTCCTGCTCCGGGAAGTACCTGAACTTCGCATACTCCGCGGCGGCCGTCTCGTAGTCCCTGGGGATGATCACGGGCGGCAGCCGGCCGATGCGGGCCTCCTGCCGGATGATCTCGACGAGGCGGCTCCGCCTGTAGGTCATCTCGAGGACGATGACCTCGGCCATGAAGAGCCAGTAGAAATACTCCTGGCGGAGCTCGTGGACGAGTTCGCCGGATTCGGCGATTGAGGTCTGGACTTCACGCTTCGGCATGGTTGGTCACCTCCTCGGTTTCTCTCAAGAGCGATGCTTGACGGTTGAGTTCTTCCAGTCTCGCGGGCTCGTCGCTTCCGTGGATCTCCCGGCCGATGCTGCGAATCAGCTCGCCGATATTCCGCGACTTGACTGTCGTCACGGCATGCAGGTTGACGCGTGAATAGCCTTGCCTCAAGGCCTCCGCGAGCGTCATGTACTGCGCGGCCCTGACCTGCCGGCAGCGACCGCAGGGCGCGCTGAAGGTCGGCGGAACCCTGTAGCCCCTGACGGGCCTGGTCAGGCAGAGCAAGCCTCCCTCGCAGTCCGGGCAGTCGACGGATTCCTTTCGGGCCCGCTTCTCCGGGTGGGCGTCGAGCCAGGCGTTGTAGAGCTCCCAGATCACAGACGGGAGGTTCTTCGGGAAGGCTTCGAACTGTTCGAAGATCCGGGTCTGGATCCAGCCGATGCTTTCGCCCGGGATGCCGCGGATCCGCTCGAACCAGAGGTCGAGCGTCCTGTCGGACGGGATCTTGCGCTCGTAGTAGGCCGAGACGGTCTTGATCATCTCGTGGCATTCAATGGGCGTCATCGGTTTCTCCCTGCGTTCGCAGCTTGTTTTTCAGCCAGGAGTCCGGGTCTCGCGGTTCGATCAGCGGCCCGTCGCGTATCGGGAAGACGCCTTTCCAGCCCATCGCGACGGACTGGTTCAGGACGGCCTCGGGGTCGTGGCCTGCCTGCCGCAGCTTGTCGAGCTGCATGACGATGAGCTCCTTTGCGCGTTCGGTGATCCCGCCTTTCTGGCGCTTTCGGGACTCGATGAACGCATCCCATGCGTCACGAGGGACCCAGTCCGGAGGGGAAAACCCGTTTCCCCCCTTGCGTAAGGGGGGTAAGGGGGGTTTACTCTTCCCTTCCCTTTCCCTTTCCTTTCCAGCAATGAGCCCTCCGTGAGGAGGAGGTGAATCTTCGGTGAGTAATCCATGAGGGCTCAGTGAGGGCTCAGTGAGTCCTGCGTGAGTGTTGGATGAGGGCTCATAAGTGCCTGATTCTACTGCCTGGATTATTTCTTCGGGAGGTTCGGGGTTCCTGGTGTCTGACGGGCGGTTGATTTTCTGGTGGGTTCGGAAGTTCCGGATGTAATAGTACTGCTCGCCACCGCTCGAGAACGGGACGATGACCTTGATCCTCGCCAGAGCCGCCAGCCACTCATTGAATGTCGATTGCTTGATATCGTCGTAGGGGAAGATCCGGTTCTTGAGCCAGACAGGGTGCCCCTTGACGACCCCGTAGTCGTCGGCGAAGTTCCAGAGGCCGATGAAGAGTAGCCGTGCATCACGTTGGATGGATGCCAGTTTCTCGTCGTCCCAGAACTCCGGCTTGATCGTCCTTATCCTTGCCATGCTATTTATTCCCTCCTGCCGGCGAACCATCGAAGCAGCGTCCGGACCGCCTCGCCGTTTCTGACCTGCCGGGGCGTGAAGCGCAGAAGCGACCAGCCGGCCAGGGTGAGCTCGTTGTACTTCTCCATGTCATTCATGAAGCCGGAGCCGCGGACGTGCCGGCCGCCGATCCATGCGCCGCCCTCGATCTCGACGGCGAGCCGATGCTCCGGCCACGCGTAGTCGACCCTCCAGCGCCGGGCCGGGTGGAACCGGTACTCCCGGACCGGAACCGGCAGATCGTAGCTGCCGAGGACCGCGTCGAGCATCCGGCCGTCAACCCCGATCGCCATCCCTATCCCTTGACGCCACCAGGAGCGCCATGGCCACGATCCCGATGTTAGCGCCGATGAAAAGCCCGGCGACGAGTCCTTTGTAAAACGGAGACAGAGCGTTGAGCGCTTCCATGAGGCTTTTCCTCCCGGGAGTATCCTCTCCAGCCGCACATCAGGCAGGAGGCTTCGAGAGCCCGGCCGTGCCGGCTGCCGATTTCATAGACCTGGACCGCACGCGATCCGCATTTCCCGCAAGTCATTCCTGCCCCTCGCTTTCCTTCAGCAGCTGCCGGATGAGCCGCGCGATCTTGACGGCCTCGGCATCGCCATTACAAAGATCTACGTTATATTCGTTGCTTCCGTTGCTCTTGAGATATAGGCTGGGCCTGAAATTGGCTTCGTGAAGCACTCGCGAGACGGTCTTGAGGATCTCGGCGTTGAGCTTCTTCTTCCAGGGCGCGGTGAGACGGTCGACCATGCTCTTCGTCATGGAGGGCAGACGGACCTGGTAGATCGCGTCGAGCTTGTCCGTTTCGAAGTCCAGGTCGTGCATGAAAATTTCCCGTTGTGGCCCCTCACACGTTGTGGTAGAGGAAAAGCGGGGCGGGCGTGTCCTCCCGGGCCAGTTTAGCGCCGGGCGGGCGGGACAATCGGATGCGCCGCCATCCGACCCCGCATTGCCGGGCTGTGAGACGAAGGCCGCAGGACCCCCGATAGCGGCCGGGGACAATCCGGAGCGGCTCGTACCCGGAAGGGACCCACCCCGTCGTCATTCACGCCGCCTTCTTCAGGCTCCGCAGGTGAGCCTTTAATCTCTGGAGCAGCTGATACTCGGCGAGGCCCTTGCGGTAGCCGGTCAGCGCCATGTTCAGGGAGTTCGAATTGACGCCCAGACGTTCGGCGAGGATCTTCTGGGCCCCGAGCTTGTCCAGGTCCACGTCGACCATGAGCTTCTTGCACGTCCGGCGCAGCCGGTCGACCTTCTGATCGTTGATAGGGAGCAATCGTTCTTTTCTCAAGTTGCAACCTCCTTCAGGTGAATTGGCCATGATACCAATCGGGAAATGCCCAAAATGCGGAATGATGGTGAACCGCGTCAACGATGAGGAGATCCAGGTTTGCGTCGGCCTGACGCCGAAATGGCGCGGCGTTTCTTTCGTTTGCACGTCCTGCAATTCGGTCCTGGGCGTCGGCATCGATCCTGTTGCCCTGAAGACCGATCTCGTGAATGAGGTCGTGGAGAGACTCCGGCAACGGTGAACGCCGTGACGGCGTTCGGGTTGCGAAGGCTGACGTTCAGCGACGGATCATCTTCCAGAGTGAACGCCGTGACGGCATGCGTGTTGCGGATGCCGAAGTTCATCGCGCTTTCGAGCATTCTCCTGAACTCCTCGTCGAGTTCCGGGGAATCGCCCACAAACCGGACGCCGCTTCTGCGTTTCGTCATGCCAGGTCCTCCTGAAGCATGGGGAGAGTTTGGGTCCTCTCCCCTGAAAAGAACCGTCTCCTGAAGCAGAGGATACACAGATAATTCTGTCTATGTCAAGAAAAAGAGCAGATAAATCTGTATATGAGGGGTTTGGCGCTCGCCTTTCCAGCGCTGTAAAGGATAAAAATGCTTTTGCAAAAGCCGTTGGGGTGAGTTACGAAACGGTGCGCGTCTGGTGCAATGGTGAATTCCTGCCGAACCCCCCTCAACTGCTAAAAATCAACGAAATATTAGGAGTTAGTATCGACTGGCTTCTAACTGGAAAGGGCAATGGAATCACCGACCCCGACCTCGAGGCCGCCCGGGAGATCCTCTCCTGCGGCGACGAGGCCATCATCCGGTCGTTCCGGGAGCGGCTGCGGGACTACGGGATAGCGATTGCAAGGAAAAGAGAACTGGATTATCTTAAATGCAGGCTGGCGGAGCTGGAGAAGAAAGTGGAGAGCCTCCTGCCGGGGGGAGACGCCCCGGGCCGCGAGGAGGCAGGCGGCCCGGCCGCATCAAGAAAAAAGGCAATGTGATCTATCTCGTCGGCTGAAGGCATGAAGGTTGCAGAAATCTTTTCTGTTGACAATTACACAAAGAACATCTACTTTCTCAGTTCAAATCTCCTTTAGGTGCACAATATGGGAAAGAGCGACTTTCTCTTTGCTCGACCGAATTTTATAAGCGGGATTGCACGGCTTTTTGACTTGGCCGGTACGTTAAACGTCTATAATGAATCGAGAACCGGCGAAGAAGCGGACATTGTCGCCTTTTATCGCGACTGGCTGGCCATTGGCGATGATTTGAGAACAGCCCTGGAGAAATACCGCCAGGGGCAGGAATGTCATGGGTAAAAACAAAAAGAAAAACAGAACCCTACCCATTCAATCCAACCAACAAGTTTCTCGCCCGAATTCACACCTCGAAGCCAAACAAATCCAGATCCAATCCTTTAAGGGCCCGCTGCCCGCTCCGGAAATGCTGGCCCAATATGATCAGATCGTGCCGGGTTCCGCCGAAAAGATCATTCAATTGTGGGAAGAACAGGTACATCATCGAATGAATTTAGAACAGAAAGCCATTTCAGCTGATATAAGCCAGAGCCGGTTGGGGTCGATACTCGGATTCGTTATTGCGATGACGGCCATTGTATGCGGTACGATTCTCGCTTATTTGGGGCGACCCACAGAGGGGATTGCCGCCATCATTACCGCCCTGGGCGGGATTATCGGCGCATATGTTTGGGGCAGCTATCAGAGAAGAAAAGAAAGAGAGGGCAAGCTGGAGACCCCAAAACAGCCCTCCTGATGAAAAGAGTTCTGGAGCTGACCTCCCCCTTCCGACCCCCCCCCGGCGGGGTTTTTCATTTCTTCAGCGCCGTCACCTCACAGACCCTGTCGTTTTCGTCGTACTTCACCTGGTAGACCTTCTCGTCGCCGCTGAAAACGCCCTCCGTCGGCGTGCCCACCACTTCCCAGATCCCAATCGTCAGGACGTCCATCACGCCGTGAAACACGGCCCTGCCCGCCTTCGCCCCGGTGCTGTAGCCCTGGATGAACTTGAAGATCTCGCACTTCTTGCCGTCCTTCACCTCGCTGCTGATCGGGTTTCCGAATTCAGCCAGCAAAGCGCCCCTAGGTGTCCCGACCTTGAACAGCTCCTCGTTCTTCAGATCCGGCTGCTTCGCCGCCATGAACACGGAGCAGCCCGGGCAGGCCAGCAGGACAACGAAGAGAACCGCCGCAATCGAAACCAGCCGCTTCATCTCTTGACCTCCGGAAAAGTTATTTCGTTCGGTTAGTTAGCAAAGAAAATGCCAGAGGGAGGGGGAAAATGTTTGCCCGGATAAACAGATAATTCTGTATTTATACTTGACAGCACAGATTTATCTGTGTATATTCTCACCGAACAGAACGCTTCCTCCCCTTCGAGCTCGCCGGTGCGTGAGCGGGGCGGACGACGCCAGAGGGCGAAGGGGCCGCGACGCCACGGCCGGAGGGGCCGGGACAGCGGGGAGGGCGGGACGCCGCAAGCAGGGATCGCCGGGCCGTCCACGGGCAGCCCGATGAGGCCGTGACCCCGGAAGCTCGTCAGGCGGATCCCCTGAAACCGGCGGCCCGGATAACCGGCCGAGGCCATAAGACCAGGGCTTTCGAGCCTTGCGCCCGGCGGCATTGGGCATCGGCGGGATAAGGCCGGAGCAACAGAATACCCTGTCTCCCTCCTTTCCTGGGGGGCTTCGGCCCCCTGGGGATGGAGGGGCGCGGGCGGAAAGGAGAACAGGGCGATGCCGAGCATGAAGATCCTGCCCGGCGGCGTCACGGACGCGGAGCACGCCGCCCTCAGGGAAATCCAGGTCACGCCGTACATCATGCCGAGCCTCGACGAGATGGCGGAGCGCAGGGACCGGGTGTCGAACGCGACCATCCTGCGGACCCTCCGGCACAACCTCGAGCAATGGATCGCGGGGGCGCGGGGCCGCATCGGGAAATCGGACGACAACGAGAACGACCTCTACTGGATCGGCCGCGCCCACGGCTTCGAGAAGGCGCTCGAGCTCGTCGCCTCGCTCGAAAGGAGCCTGCTGAAATGAGCCTCCGGCTGTATGTGCTCGCGGCCCTCTGCGGGGCCGTCGCCGCACCGCTCCTCGTGATCTTCATCTGGGCCCTGTGCGTCGTGCTCGCGGCCCTGGCGGGGGTGCTGTGATGTCGTGGTACGCCATCGACTACGAGCACGACAGGGAGTGGGAGCGCTCCATCGCCTGGGCCGACGCCTGCGAGGAGGGCTGCCCGTACCGGGAGCGCGGGGAATGCGACGGGCGCTGGCCCGGGACGCCCGATTGCCAACTGTACCGGGATGCAAGAGACATCTGCATGGAGGAAAGAGCATGGAAGAGATCGCAACCTACAGCGTTCCGCCGCAGCCGCCGGACGCCCGGCCCCTGACGGCCGCCGAGATCCGAGCCCAGGTCAACCTCATCCAGGAGGTCATGAAGGCCGTCATGAAGGACGGCCACCACTACGGCCAGATCCCCGGCGCGGGGAACAAGCCCGTCCTCTTCAAGGCGGGGGCCGAGAAGCTCCTCTTCACGTTCCGCCTTTCCGCCGACCCGGAGATCGAGGACCTCTCGACGGGCGACGTGATCCGCTACCGGGTCCGCTGCAAGGTCTGCGACCGTGCGGGGGCCTACCTGGGGGCGGGCGTGGGCGAGTGCTCCTCCGACGAGGAGAAGTACCGCTGGCGCGCCGCCGTCTGCAAGGAGGAGTACGACGAGACGCCGGAGGACCGCCGACGGATGAAGTACGCGAAGCGCCGCGACGGCGGCACCTACCGGATCGCCCAGGTGCGGACGACCCCGGCGGACCTGGCCAACACCATCCTCAAGATGGCGAAGAAGCGGGCCCAGATCGACGCGGCCCTGACCGTCACGGCGGCCTCGGACATCTTCGCCCAGGACCTCGAGGACCTGCCCGAGGAGCTCCGCGAGGCCGTGGCGGAGAACGCGGCCAACAAGGAGAACGGCAAGGCGGCCCCGGAGCCCCCGAAGCCGAAGGCGGCCCCGGCCGCCGGGCAGCCGCCCTCGGAGAACCAGCTCAAGGCCATTTTCGCCATGTGCCGCAAGCTCGGCGTCACGGACGACTTCGAGGTCCACCGCAAGGCGAGCCGCCTCGCGGGCGTGCCCGAGCCGGAAGTCCTGCCGTCGCTGAAATCCCTCACCTACGCCCAGGCGAGCGCCGTCATCAAGGCGCTCCAGGAGGAGCTCGAGGGATGAACGGTCTCGTCTTCGACGCCGAGCGCCATGCCTACCTCCTCGACGGCCGGGTGGTCCCCTCGGTCACGCAGATCCTCGCGGCCGAGGGGATCATCGACGGCCAATGGTACACGGAGGAAGGCCGCCGGCGCGGCGATCACGTCCACCTTGCCCTGCGCTACCACGACGAGGGCAGGCTCGACGAGGAATCCGTCACGGACGAGGTCCGGCCCTACCTCGAGGCATGGCAACGGTTCATATCGGAGACGGGCTTCATCTGCCTGCAGATCGAGCAGCCCTTCGCAGACAGGAATCTGGGCTTCGCCGGAACGCCGGACCGAGTCGGCTGGATGGACGGAGACAAGACCCTGTCCATCATCGACATCAAGACGGGCGCCCCGGAGCCCTGGCACGCCCTCCAGACGGCGGCCTACGCCGTCGGCCTGGGGAAGCGGACGGTGATGCGATGGTCCGTCTATCTCAAGCCCAACGGCGCCTACCGGCTCATCCGGCACCAGGCCATTGAGGACGTCATTGCCTGGCTCGGGCTCGTGTCCGTCCACAACTGGAAGCTGAAATACATGGGGAGTAAATCATGATCGAAATCGCACTCACGCAGGAAGCGAAGGACGTCGCGGCGCGGGCCCTGACGGTCCCGGAACTGGCGCGGACCATCGAGATCCGCGACAACGAAAGCTACATGCGGGCCGGGGAGATGCTGACCGCGGTCAAGGGTCTCCTGAAGGAGATCGACGCGGCGTTCGACCCGATCTGCAAGCGGGCCCACGAGGCCCACAAGGAGGCCCTGAACCAGAAGAAGCGGGCCGCGGAGCCCCTGCTCGAGGCCGAGCGCATCCTCAAGAAGGGAATCGCAGACTACCAGGCCGAGATCGAGCGCAGGCGAAGGGAGGAGGAGGATCGGCTCCGGGAGGAGGCCCGGAAGCGGGAGGAGGAGGCCCGGCTCGCCGCCGCCATCGCCGCCGAGAAGGAAGGCGAGAAGGAGCTCGCCGAGCAGATCCTCGAGGAGCCCGTGGCGGCCCCGGTTGTCCACGTCCCCCCGGCGGCCCCGAAGCTCGCCGGCGTGAGCGCCCGGAAGGTCTGGAAGTACCGCGTCGTCAACGAGGCCCTGATCCCGCGTCAATACCTGACGGTCGACCACGCGGCCATCGGGCGCGTCGTGTCGGCCCTCGGCGGCAGGGCGAAGATCCCGGGGATCGAGGTCTACGAGGAAACGGTGATTGCCGCCTCAGCCCTAGGATAATTCTCTATCTATTGGATAAGCTTTGCAGAATCTTATTAACCTCTGCAGTAGTCGAATCACTCAACCATGAGGATAGAATAAATCCTATGAATCCTAATAATGCTGATATGCCGATACCCAATAACACGCCGTTTCCGTCCACATTAAAATCATTCCATCGCATTGGCCATAATGCATTTATCATCTGCAAACCGAAAGCGATAAGCAACAGGGCAAAACCGATCCAAGTATCAGCTCTTTGTTCGCATAATGATCTGATGATATCGGAATTGTAGCCCAGTTTTGTTGTAGCAAGGCTTGCTATATTTTCTGGAGATAAGCCTATGTTACTTTTGAGCAGGAAATATGACGAGATCAGCGTAACAGTAAGCGACGATGTTTGAACGGCAGAGCGTAGCATCTATCTCTCCTTTCATGCATCAATGCTCAGCGGTCTATATACCTTTTCAAGCGATAAACCAATAACCTTTTAATTCATGAATATTACTTCGCAAAAAATATGTTCTATCGGCGACAAACGTTGGTTGACGCTCCGCGAGGCCCGGTTTTACTCGGGCATCGGGATCAAGCGCCTGAAGGCCCTGGCCCAGGACGGCAAGATCAAGGGAGCCCCGGACCCCGACAGCGGCCGCGGCGACTGGGTCTTCGACCGGCTGTCCCTGGACGCCTACCGCGAGGGCCAGATGCTCGGCCCGACCGTCCGCGAAAAGGCGCTTGCAATCATGAGAGGGATTCGTCTATGAAAAGGCCCATGAGGCTTTTTCAGCGAAAGAACGGCGTCTACTACGTCGAGGTCGCCCGGAACCGTTGGAAGTCCCTCAAGACCCGGAACCGCAGGACGGCCGAGTCCATCTTCAAGGAGATGGAGCGCGAATACCTCCGCGGCCGCCTGATCGAGCTCGAGAGCGAGAAACGTGTCTCCCTGGGTGAGTTCGCCGAGATGTACATCGCGAGCCGCGACGGGGTCTCGCCCTGGACGGTCAAGAAGGACCGCCTCTCCCTGTGGCTCCTGGCCGACGCCGTCGGCCGGTCGCTGCCCCTCCGGGCCCTCACGGAAGATCGGATCGAGGATTTCAAGCGAGCCTGCAGGGCAAGGGGAGCCTCGGAAATCACGATCGACGGCTATCTCCGCCATATCAAGTCAGCCCTCTCCTACGCCCTGGACAAGGGCTACATCAAGAAGAAACCCAGGGTCCGGATGTACCGCAAGGACGACCGGGACCTGCCCCGGATCATCCTGCCGGAAGACATCAGGAAGATCCTGGAGAAGGCCCGGGAGAAGAACGCCGACCTCTGGCGGCTCTTCACGTTCTACCTCTGGACGGCGACGCGCCGGCGCGAGGGCCTCGGCCTGGAGTGGCCAAAGATCCGGTTAGACCGCAAGACCTGCATCGTCCGGGGCAAAGGCGGCCGCGAACGGCTCATCCCTCTCCTGCCGGCGGCCGTCGATGCCCTGGAGCCTGTAAGAAAGGACATCGGCCGCGTGTTTCCGGACTGGCATCCGGACACCGTCTCCCACAAGTTCCACGAAATCGCGAAGGCTTGCGGCGTCAATGCCCGTCTCCACGATCTCCGGCACAGCGCCGTATCCTACATGCTCGCCTCCGGGATCCCGATCCAGGTCGTCGCGCAGATCGCCGGCCACCGGCAGATCTCGACGACGCGGATCTATACCCATATCCTCGAGGATGTTCTCCTCCGGGAAATGCAGAAATTGAGATTCGAATAATTAATTGAATTTTTCTTGCATTGAGAGTATTAATTACACGTTTTGTTTTTTGTCGTCGTCTGGTTAACCCGCGCTGCAACTTACAAACTGACCAGAGGATGCCATGAAATAAGCCCTTTCCCCCCGTATCTCTGAAAAAGTACGGGGGTTTTTATTTGTTTTGATATGGCAATGCCGCAAGGAAAAAAATTAGTCACAGCGCAGATTAAACTATATCTGCATCGCCCCGTCGAACCGGACAATATATCGTGGGCTCAGGCGGGCCAGATCCTTCGAGACGTTTCCTATGAAACGGTGTTGGGGCTGAATCATGCGATTACCGAGTGGCATCTATATGAGAGAGAACGAGCGAGGCACTACAGGGAAACGAAGGAGAATCTCCCGGCAGAAGAACGAAAGAAGACATGGAACCGCATCTATTCTGAAGTCCGTGGCCTAATGAAAACGGCCTCAAGCGGCATGGCCTCTATGGTTACAAGGACCGCTATTACACGTTATCAGAACTCGCTGAAAGACATCCGCAGCCTCAAACAGTCCGTCCCAAGTTATAGATTGGGTCACCCCATTCTTCTGCGCGAGGGTGGCGGTGAAACGAAACTGTGGAGGGACAACGGGAACTACATGTTCAGAGCCACCCTGCGAAACAGGTCCAATGAGCCAACACGCCTGACTTTTCTTCTCGACACCTTCAAGCTTGAGAAGTCCAAGAAGGCTGTCCTCGACCGAGTCATAAGCGGTGAATATAAACTTGGCGCATGTCAAGTAGCACAAGACCGCCGCAAGCGGTGGTTCACTAGGATTGCCTACAGTTTCCCGAGGCCCGAGTTAAAAAAAGACACATCGATCTGTGTCGGCGTTGACCTCGGGCTTGCATGTCCGTTCTATTGTGCGGTGAATAACGGCCATGACAGGCTTAGTTGCAATGAGGCTTTGATTGTAGAAAGATTCCGGTGGCAGATACGTCGAAGGCGGCGAGCTTTCCAGAATAGCCTAAAGTTCAGCAACCGGGGCGGTCACGGTAGAAACAAAGCCCTTGCTCCTTTAGAAAAGTTGGCAGAGAAGGAAATTAACTTCCGAGACACCAAATATCATCAGTACACCTCTCGGATCATCGAATTCGCTTTGAAACAAAATGCAGGTGTGATCCAGATAGAGGGTCTTGAGGGATTCCGTGCGAGTCAGCAGGGAATCTTAAGAGATTGGGCGATTGCCGACTTCCACTCAAAGCTGAAATACAAGGCTGAACACGCAGGCATTGAAGTCCGCGAAATAGACGCTCGATATACGAGTCAAAGATGTAGTGAGTGTGGTAACATCAATGAGGCCAATCGCCAATCTCAATCGGACTTTCTCTGCACAGTATGCGGATACAAGACCCATGCGGATTATAACGCTGCACGAAACATATCGATTGTCGGAATTGAAAAGATCATAGCAGAGGAGATAGCGAGAAAAGGCCTCGCAGAGCAAGAAGCACAGGACGTGCCACAAGGTTGACTCAGCGCATAATTGCGCTGTCACGATTGGGTTCCCCTCGGGGGATCCAAGGGGCGACTTCCCGCCCTTAAGCCGAGAAGTGCCGCGAAGGTGAAGCGGGCAACCGGTTCCAATGCGGTAACGCTACGGCAGACCCCTATTAATCGCGGGGAATATCTGGCTTTCGAGCCAGGGGGTCCCCGGGCCTCCGTTGCGCGGGGTTCGCGATTATCTCAAGGTCCGGCTTTTTGTTGTATTTTAGCCGGCGTGTTCTTTGACATACGCGAACATTTATAGCAATGAAATGCGGGGTACGCGGAAAGCGCGGGATTTCCGCAATGGATTTATAAATCTCTGATCTGGCAGTCGCACCCCGCGCGTATGCGGGGGTTGAAGGTCCCGGCACTCAGCGAATATCCGCGCCATCTCTAGTCGCACCCCGCGCGTATGCGGGGGTTGAAGGCCATGAATATGCCACACCCACATTAGGCTTAAACGGTCGCACCCCGCGCGTATGCGGGGGTTGAAGGGCAAACAGGCAGACCGCCTTGTACATGAGCCACCGTCGCACCCCGCGCGTATGCGGGGGTTGAAGGAGACCACCAGAGCTTGCAACATATCCTTATCCAGTCGCACCCCGCGCGTATGCGGGGGTTGAAGGCTCCTTTCCCTGCCCCGGCGAGAGAGGGGAAGAGAGTCGCACCCCGCGCGTATGCGGGGGTTGAAGGTATGCCTTTTTTATTTGTGTCACAGCGCCGGGTTGTCGCACCCCGCGCGTATGCGGGGGTTGAAGGGCAGCATGGAACAGGTCTTCGTTTCTCCTTCCCTGTCGCACCCCGCGCGTATGCGGGGGTTGAAGGAGTGAAAAATAGCAGAAACTGCGAGCAAAACGCGAGCAGGCCAGATTTAAGCTCTTGAAATAATTGATTTCGGCGAAGTACTTTTAATCCGTTGGTCACGAGTTCGAATCTCGTACGGCCCACCAGAAAGACAGAGGGCCTCCGGCATGTCTCCGGAGGCCCTCTTACGTTGTGCTGACGATATTCCCGATTACTTGATCACCGCCGCGCCGGCCGCCGCGATCACGCCGTCCTGCTGCGCCGTGCCGCCGGAAACCCCGATGGCGCCGATGATCTTGCCGTTCTCGATGATGGGCACGCCGCCCTCGATGGCGCTGATGCCGTCGAGCGTCAGGTAATGAATGTTCGCCTTCACCGCATTCTCGAGCGCCAGAGTGGGCCGCTTGTACATGACGGACGCCTTGGCCTTGTGGATGGCCACGTCGTTGCTGCCCCACTGGACCACGTCGAACCGTTCCATGTACACGAGCTGTCCGCCCGTGTCCACGATGGCGATGACCACGTTGACCTTCATCTCTTTCGCCTTGGCCGCCGCCGCCGCCGCCACCTTCTTCGCCGCCTCCAGGCCGATGTTCGGGCCGTAGGGGTTGGGCATCTGCTGGGCGAGGGCCGTACCGGCGACAAACAGAGCAATCACGCAAAGCACCGCTGCTACTTTCAGGGAACGCATCGTACTTCCTCCTTTGCATCCTGCATTCCCACACGATGTGGGTTTGGGCATTATAAAAGAGCGGGAGAACCAAGTCAAAACTTTTTCAGGACGAAAGAACGGGCCCATGAGAGAGGATGCAGCGGCGGCCCCCTCCGGCCCCAAAACGGGTTGACAACCCGGGGGCTTCGTGTACATTGGGCTCAATTTCCATCCGTCGCGAGGGACTCATGGATCGCTCAAGCACCACGGCCCGGGTCTTCCTGATCGCCGTGCTCGCCTGGCCTGTGCTGTTCCTCGCCTCCTGCACGGCCCAGTACCCCCTGAACCCCGGTGTTGAGAAAATCGACCGCGCGGAGCCCTACCGGGCCAAACTCGCCTCCCCCGACCGCTCGCACGACACGCTGCTGCTTGTGGCCTTCTCGGGCGGCGGCACCCGGGCGGCCGCCCTGTCCTACGGCATCCTGGAGGCCCTCGACCTCGTCGAGGTCCCGGCGCCCCCCTCGAAGAAGGGCCGACGGCACACGCTGCTCGACGAGGTGGACATGATCTCGGGCGTCTCCGGGGGAAGCTTCACGGCGGCCTACTACGGGCTGCACGGCCGCGAGATTTTCAACGACTTCCGCACCGAGTTTCTCTACGGCGATTTCCAGGGGTCCCTGCTGTGGGGGCTGGCAAACCCCGTCAACTGGTTCCGGCTCCTCTCGCCGCGATACGGCCGCAGCGACCTGGCCCAGGAGCACTATGACGAAAGGCTCTTCAGGGGGGCGACCCTGGGTGACATCGCGCGGAAACCCGGCCCCGTCGTGGTGATCCTCGCCACGGATGCCGGCGAGGGGATCAGCTTCGCCTTCACCCCGAGCCAGTTCGCCCTCATCTGCGCCGACTTCGACCGATTCCCCGTCTCCCGGGCCGTGGCCGCCTCGGCAGCCTTTCCGGGGGCGCTCTCCCCTATTGTGCTCAAGAATTACGCCGGCCAGTGCGACATCCGCACACCGCACTGGATCACGGAGGCCCTGGCCAAACCGGACATGTCCAGCCGGACCTACTACAATGCCCTGAGGATGAAAACCTACCTCGACACCCGCCGCAAGCCCTACATCCACCTTATCGACGGGGGCGTGTCGGACAACCTCGGGATCCGCGGCATCCTGGAGTCCCTGATCGCCCGGGGGGGCATCCATGCATCGCTGAGGGCCCTGGGCCTGGAGAAGACCCGGCGCGTCGCCATCGTCATCGTCGACGCGAAGACCCAGGAGAAGTCGCGCTGGCAGATCCTCGACGAGGTCCCCGGCATCGGGGCCATCCTGGGGGCCTCGTCCACCATCATGATCAACAAGTACAACTTCGAGACGATCGAGTTTCTGCACAACGTCGCCCGGGAGTGGATGCACGACGATGAGGTCCACGGGCAGAGGCCCATCGACTTCTACATCGTGCACGTGGCCTTCGACGCGCTGGCCGACGAGAGGGAGCGGGACTACTTCAACGCGATCCCCACGAGCCTCGCCCTCGAGCCCGAGCAGGTGGACAATCTCCGGGGAATCGCCTCGAAGCTCCTGTACGAAAACCGGCAGTTCCGGCGGCTCGTGCGGGACCTCGGGGGGCAGATGCCGGAGCGGCCGATCCGGCTGAAGCTTCCGGCGCCGGCCGTAGGCGACGGCGCCGGGGAGCCGTGGTTTGCGGGGCACGAAACCGAGCCGTGAACGCCGTCGGAATCGTTTTCACCCAAAACGGGAAGAGCCGGCCCCGATGGCCGGCTCTTCTCTGCTTACACGTGTCGTCCCTCTGGCGGTTGCGGTTTTCGTAACGCTATCGGGAGGATTCCGCCTATTGACCGACTAGTAGAAGTTGCAGCTGTTCAGCCCCCTCTTGTCCTCGACGCATATCTTGCCGGGTTCGTGAATCGTTGTTTTCCAGAAGTAAACCTTGTTGCCCGTGATTTTCACGTGGTGCATGAGATAATCCAGGACCGTCCAGTCCCTTTGCTGCCAAATAAAGCAGTGGGCAAAGTTGACGGGGTTGACCCCGTCCCAGCAGCCGAACTGGTTGCCGTCGTCCTGGAGAACCTCCTCGACCTGGAACGGGCCCTGGTAAAGGAGAGCCTCTGGAGGAATCAATGCGGGATTCGGGGACCCTCCCAAGAAATACTGATAGGGAATGCAGACCGGGTAGAGCCACTGGTTCGGGTTATTGTGGACAGAGATCCTGGGGAGGGAACTTGCGGCGGCCGCCCAGCCGCCGTCGGACCCGGTGACGGCATCCGCATCGTAGATGTACGCCGTGCCATGCACATTTCGGTTCCAGCCGAGGTCGACACCGTCGTCCTTCACCCGCACATTCATCTTTTCCGTTCCGACGTAACGGATCACGACGGAGCGGCCCCACTCGACCCCGGGGCCGTAAGGCCAGGATCCGGCGTCAAAGGGGCAGAATTCCCAATAATCGACGTCCTTGTCATTGTATTTGGTCACCACGGTTTTCCCCATGGCGCTCAGCGGCATCGCCAATACAAGCAGCGCCGCGACGGCAAGAAACCATCCCTTCCTCATGTTCATCCTCCTGCGGTTCATCGTTGACAGAGATTCGATCACGATCACCCCTCGGGGTGCATTCTCGGCGTGGGAAAAGACGGGGTCCGCGCCCCGTGCAGGGCAGACCTTGCATCCCTATTCGGCAGGGCGGCGGTAAAACTTGAGGGATACGGGGGCGGGAAAGCGGAAACCGTTGTCCGCACGGTGCAGAGGAGCTCGCCAAGGTCCCTCGGCTATGCCCGGAAGAGGAAGTCCCCCTTCTGGCGCACCACGTTGCGCGTGTCCACGACGGGCACGCCCAGGGAGGCAAAGTCGATGGCCCGGTATTCGTCGTGGGGAGTGGCGACGAGGATGAGGTCGAAGTCCTTGGAAACCGCCACGGATTTGCGGCCCGCATACTTCGCGTACTCCCGCGACGGGCGGATGACGGGGATGCAGGGGTCGTTGTAGGCGACCTCGGCGCCCAGGCGCTCGAGCTTCTCCATGAGCCGGTACGAGGGCGACTCGCGGTCGTCGTCGACGTTGGCCTTGTAGGCAAGCCCCAGGATGAGGATTCGGGAGCCCTTGACGTGCTTGCCGTGCGCGTTGAGGGCCTCCATGACCTTCGAGACCACGTAGTCCGGCATGGACGTGTTGATCTCGCCCGCCAGCTCGATGAAGCGCGTGTTGAACTCGTACTCCCTCGCCTTCCAGGTCAGGTAGAAGGGGTCGATGGGAATGCAGTGGCCGCCCAGGCCGGGGCCGGGGTAAAAGGCCTGGAACCCGAAGGGCTTGGTCGCCGCCGCCTCGATGACCTCCCAGATGTCGATGCCCATGCGGTCGAAGCAGATCTTCAGCTCGTTGACCAGGGCGATGTTGACGGAGCGGTAGATGTTCTCGAGGAGCTTGGCCGCCTCGGCCACCTTCGCCGACGAGACAGGGACGGTCCTCTCCACGACGTGGTCGTAGAGAGCCCGGGCGGCGGCAAGGCACGCGGGCGTGAGCCCCCCGACGAGCTTCGGCACCGTCCGGAGGCTGAAGTCCTTGTTGTTGGGGTCCTCCCGCTCCGGCGAGAAGGCCAGATGGAAGTCCACGCCCGCCTCTAGGCCCGAGGCCTCCAGGATCCCCCGGAGGTCACCGTCGGTGGTGCCGGGGTAGGTCGTGGACTCCAGGACGACGAGCTGTCCCCTGCGGAGGTGACGGGCGATCGTGCGGCCCGTGTTGAACACGTACCGCATGTCGGGCTCGCGGTTTCGGTTCAGGGGCGTCGGCACGCAAATGAGGATGCAGTCCACCTCCGCGAGGCGGTCGAAGTCCGACGTGGGGGTGAAGTTGCCGTTGATCTCCCTTGCGAGCAGCGACGAGTCGATGTGGCGGATGTAGCTCTCCCGCCTGCGCAGGGCGGCGATCTTTTTCTCGTCCACGTCGAAGCCCGTGACCGTGAAGCCGGCGCGGCAGAACTCGATGACCAGCGGCAGTCCGACGTAGCCCAGCCCGATCACACCGACGCGGGCCTGTTTGGCAGCGATTTTTTCGATAAGGGTCATGCAGAATCCTTCCGGTATTTCGTTTCGCCCACCGGCTAATCGGCGGTCAAAGAGGAACTTGCAAGTTTCATGCTTCGCCGCATGAAAGAATCCTACATTGTCTGCCAGGCGGACTGCCCGGTCCTTGTCTCTCCGCTCTTGAGATTTTCCGTTTCACTTCTGCTCTTCCGGCCCCTCGGCCGCCGGCAGCAGGATGTGAAAGGCCGAGAATTGCCCCTCCCGGCTCTCGACGCGGATCAGGCCCTCGTGGTTGCGGATGATGGCATAGCTCAGGGCGAGCCCCAGACCCCGGCGAGCCTCCTTGGTCGTGAAATAGGGGTCGAAGATCCTCGAGAGGTGCTCCTCGCGGATTCCGCGGCCGTGGTCGCGGATCGAGATCTTGATGTACCGGCCCTCCCTGATCGACAGGCGGTCCGAGGCCTCCACGACGGCATTGCCGGCCCGGATGTCGATGGCGCCTCCCTCAGGCATGGCCTCGACGGCGTTCTGGACGATGTGCCGCAGCACCTGCCTGATCTGCCCCTCGTCGGCCTCCACCGGCCACAGGTCGGGGTCGATGGCGAACCGGACGTCGATCGGCGGCTCGCGGGGAACCAGCGCCTCACACTCCCTGAGCAGCGGCGCGAGATCCATCTTCTTGCGGACGGGGTAGCCGCCCTTGGCGACGGTGATGAGCAGGTGGACGAGTTCCTTGGCGCGCAGCCCCGCCTTTTCGGCGATGGCAAGGCCCTCTTCGATCATCTTGTCCTCGTCGGGGACGGAGATCTTGGCAAGGAACACGTTGCGCAGGATCGCGGAGAGCAGCGTGTTGAAGTCCTGGGCGATCCCGCCCGCAAGGGCGCTGAGCGACTCCATCTTCTGCGCCTTGTGCAGCTCCTCCTCGGCGCGCTTCTGCTCGGTGATGTTCTCCAGCGTCTCCAGGGCCCCCAGCACCTCGCCCCCGGCGCCGCGGATCAGGGCCGCCGTGAACCGCAGCCAGCGGCCCCCCTCGCCCAGCTCGGGGAAGAAGTCCGTCGCCTCGTAGGCCTCCTCGATCAGCGACGAGCGGCGGCACTTGCCCGCATACCAGCTCTCGACGGCCTCGAAGTTCCCATCCACGAGCAGGTCCGCCAGGCAGGGCCGCGCCCCGCTGCGGTAGAAGGCCCGCCAGTGGTCCGCCGTCCCCATCACCTCGTGGGCGCGGATCCCGCTCAGCTCCTCCAGCGCCCGGTTCCAGTGGATGACTCGGTGGTCCCGCCCGATGACGAACGTGGGGATCGGCGAGCCGTGGATCACGCTGTGAAGACGGTGCTCACTGTCCCGGAGGCTGATCTCGGCCCGCTTCGCCTCGGTGATGTCCTCCAGCGTCTCCAAGGCCCCCAGCACCTCGCCCCCGACGCCGCGGATCAGGGCCGCCGTGAACCGCAGCCAGCGGCCCCCCTCGCCCAGCTCGGGGAAGAAGTCCGTCGCCTCGTAGGCCTCCTCGATCAGCGGCGAGCGGCGGCACTTGCCCGCGTACCATGTCTCGATGGCTTTGTAGTCCCCATCCACGAGCAGGTCCGCCAGGCAGGGCCGCGCCCCGCTGCGGTAGAAGGCCCGCCAGTGGTCCGACGTCCCCATCACCTCACGCGCGGGGATCCCGCTCAGCTCCTCCAGCGCACGGTTCCAATGGACGACCCGGTGGTCCCGCCCGATGACGAACTTGGCGACCGGCGAGCCCTGCAGGACGCTCCGCAGGAGCTGCGCGCTGCCGTCGAGATCGACCGTCCCGGGTACTTGGGCGGTCGCGGGCTTAGACTCGCCGGCACCGCGTGCCGCTTCGGCCCGCTCGATGCGAGGCTTCCGTTCCTTTCGCTTCATGGCGGCAACCCTCCGTGGAGAAAGCGGGGTCCGGTGGGATCGTCGGTTGACCGGGTGCAAGCCGTGCAGATGGAACCGGCCGGAATCGATTGATTTTTCACCCCGCCGTTTCTATACTACGTTTGCGGTGAATTGTGAACCCCGTTTCGCCCCGAAGGGACCATGAGGCGCGTTGCCCACATCTCGGATTTGCACTTCGGCCGCGAGGACCCGGCTCTCATCGGGGAGCTTCTGGCCGATCTGCGCAGGCTCGCCCCGGCGCTCGTCGCCGTGAGCGGCGACGTCACCCAGCGGGCGCGCCGCCGCCAGTTCCTGGCCGCACGGGCCTTTCTCCAGCGCATCCCCTGCCCCAAGATCGTCGTGCCGGGCAACCACGACATCCCCCTGTACGACCCCGTGCGGCGCTTCCTTCTGCCGCTGCACCGCTGGCGGCGCTACATCGCCGCGGACATGGACCCTCTCTACCGGGACGCCGAGATCGCCGCGCTGGGCGTCAACACGGCGCGCTCGCTCGCCCTCGTCAACGGGCGCATCTCGGACCGGCAGATCGAGCTGATGCGCCGAAGGCTCTGCAGCATCCCGGACCGCATCTTCAAGATCGTCGTGACGCACCACCCCTTCATCCCGCCGCCCATCCCGCCGTACTCGATCGTGGGGCGCGCGGCCAAGGCCCTGGCCGTCCTCGAGGAGTGCGGCGTGGACCTTCTGCTCGCGGGCCATTACCACGTGGGGTACTCCGACGACGTCCGGAGCCACCACGAGGAGATCCGCTCCCACATCCTCGTCGCCCAGGCCCCGACGCTCTCCACGCGCCTGCGGCGCGAGCCCGCCGCCTACAATGTCTACACGATCGAACCGCCCGACCTGACCCTCGCCGTCCGGGCCTGGGACGGCAAGCGGTTCGTCTCGGCCCGCAAGACCCGCTACCGGGAGATCAAGAAGACCTGGTCCGAGGTCGGGAACTGAGCGCCTCCACGGACACATGAGGGCGCCGCGACCCGCAGGGGGCATGAAAAAAGGGCGGCGTCACTATGACACCGCCCTTTATCGTGAACCGGCCATGCCGGATTGTTTGTCTGTTTCCGCCGCAGGAATCGGGTTCTTAGTTGCCCGTCTCAAACTTGGAGTGATCCACAGGCTTCTCCGCCAGGCAGAAGGCAGCCACAGAGGCCAACGCCGCCAGGGCCGACCAGAAGATGAACACGTTGGCGAAGTTAAACGACCCGTCCGGCAGCGTGACCACGAGGTAGCCGGCGATCATCGGGGAGATGAAGGCGCCGAACTGGCCCAGTCCGTTGGTGATGCCCATGGCGCGGCCGACCACTTCCTTGGGGTAGCGGACGGACGGGAAGGCCTGCATGACGCCCCAGGGGAAGTTGATGAAGAACCCGCCCATGCCGAGCCAAAACAGCAGCATGCCCGTCTCGCCCTTGGGGGTCTGCCCGATGAAGTACAGCACCGGGATGCAGCCCAGGAAGCCGATGATCGTGACGACTTTCATCTTGCCCTGGAAGAACTTGTCCGCCACCTGGCCGCCCGCCCACATGGCGAAGAAGGCCACGATGAAGGGCATGGAGGCGTAGAAGCCCATGGTCTTGATGTTGAGACCGTGCATCTTCACGAGGAAGGTGCTGATCCAGGTCGTCATGCCCCAGTAGATCATCAGCAGGACAAAGAAGGTGACCGTGAACAGGTAGTACTGGGGGTCCGTCGCGAAGATCTTCGTGCTGTAGGTCTTGCCGTGTACGGCCGCGTCGGCGCCGATCGACGAGGTAATGTAATCGTACTCTTCCCTCGTCATCTTGCCTTTCTCGAGCATCTCGCGGGGCGTGTCGCTGACGTATTTCCAAAGCAGGAAGATGCCCAGCAGGCCCGGGACGGCGAGGACGAAGAAGACGGGGCGCCAAGCACCTCCGAAGAGATCCGCCGACATCCAGGTCACGACGATGGGAACCACGGCGGGCGCGACGGCCCAGGTCGTTGCGAAATAGCCGTTGGCGCGACCCTTCTCGGCCATGGGGAACCAGTTCGCGATGGCGCGCACGGCAGGTACGTAGTGATTGCCCTCGCCCAGGGCCAGGGCCAGTCGAAGGAAGATGAACTGCCAGAAGGTGCGCACGAAGCCTGTAACGAAGGTCACAGCCGTGAACACCCAGATGGCGATGTTCATGGTCTTCTTGGGGCCCCACTTGTCGGCGAAGAACCCGGCGAAGAACTGCGCGATGGAATACCCAAAGAAGAAGATCGAACCAAGCCATCCGATCTCGACGGCGTTAAGGTTAAGGTCTTTCTGAATGTAAGGCAGGAATGTCAGAACGCTGATACGGTCAAAGTAATTGATGAGATAAAGCAGCCAGACAATGAAGAGGATTACCCAGCGGTATCCCCAGGCTTTCTGAGCGACAGTCTGTGTTCCTTGAGCCATCTTCCACCTCCGTTGGATGTCTCATGCGGGACCGGTCCCCTCGTTTCCCTTCCTCCTCGACGCGACGCCCTTGATGTGTGCGGGTCAGACCCTGCGAGGCGGGTACCCGGCCTATCGGTTAATTTCGTTCCCTCCGTAAAAGTTTTGAACAATGTCGACTTCCCTTTCTGTCATCAACCCTTCATCTCAACGGGATGATTAATGCGCGGCCCTCCTTTCTTGATTTCTTATTGAGCGCTCACTCATATTCGTTCTGCAGAAACACAACTCTCTTTCCATCTGCTTTTTTTTCAGTCCTTGGTGTGCCCGGCTTCGGTCTAGTCATCCTCTCCTCTAGCATCCGTTCATATTCAAGTCTTGACAGAATGTCAAGAATAAAGTGAGCGCTCACTCATTTTTCTGTAAATGCCTGATTTTCGTCCTCTTCCCTTTACGTTTTCGGGTCCACGAAATTCAGCGCTCACCTCTCACAGGCATCCTCCCTTTTCCGCATGCATTCGTGCGTACGCACAGTCGTGTCCTCCCCTTCCTGCTTGCGCATGACACGCTTCGCGGCACGGCAGTCCGTGGTTGCCGCACATCGGATAGACTTTCCCGCTACTTGTCGATGGAAAATTCCCATGCACACCAGAACTCCTCTGGGTGCGCATCGGGCGGGCAGGCTACGCACCGCGTCTTGATCCGGGGATCAACGGCACTGGCAAAACGGCTGTACTCCGCGATGCCCGTTGTCTTGCACGGGTAGTCGGGAAGTCCCTTCTTCCTGCGCATGGCCTGCACCCGGCACTCCCGCATGCGGAAGATGCATCGCGTCTCCGAGACCTCCACGAAGTCCTGCTTGTTGATGAGGTGGTACATGCGGAACCGCAGAGCCTGCATGAGGACCGGAATCCCGCCGTCCGTCGGCAGTTCGAAGCGCTTGAGAATCCGCTTTGCCTCGATCTCCGAGTAAGCCCCGATGGCTTCCCCGCTGCACTGCCGCCCCACGTCGGTGCCATAGCGCCTTTCCACGGCCTGGAACCAGAGCCCGTCGTGGGCGAGCCAGTTCAGGGAAGCGTCTTCGAGAAAACCGAGCAGTTCCTCACGCGTCAGATCCTGGATGTTCCTCGTCTTCACCGGCGTCGACATGACCTCTTCTCCTGACTGCCGCCGCAGCATGTCTGCCTCTTTCCGGGGACCGACAGGGCCCGGCAGCGAAAATTTTTTTAGTCACTCGAAATTCTGCTTGACAGCATCGCAGCGATCAAGTAAGTGCGTGATTGAGTAAGCGCTCAATCACTTTCCTGATATCATAGCATTGCTGACGGACAGCGCCAATGTTTTTTTCTTCTCCGTACCTTCTGCTGCATGGTATGTAGGGCAGGGCCTACACAATATCGCGCAGAGGGGGAGGAAGAGGAACATGAAGGTACACGGAAAGGAAGTGCAGGCGAACATCAAGAATGCGCGGCTCATCGACCTGCGGCGCAGGCAGATCATCGAGGGAGCCATGCAGGTCTTCGCCGCCAAGGGGTTCCACGGAGCCTCGGTGCGTGAGATCGCCAACGCGGCGGGTCTCACAATGGGCACCATGTACAACTACGTCCGCAGCAAGGAAGACATCCTCTACATCGTCTACGATTTCATGACCACGATCCTCACCGAGGGCCTCCGGAAGACCATCGAGGAAACCAAGGATCCCCGGGAAAAGGTCAGCGCCGCCCTGCGTCACAACATGGAGATGATCTACCAGTACCGGGACGTGATCATGTTTCTCTACCGTGAGGCGGGAAACTACGACCGCGATAGCATCCACACCGTCCTCGCCCAGGAAACCAAGTACATCGAGGTCTTCGAGGAACTGCTGCGACTGCACTTCTCCGGCCGAAAGATCAACGAGGAACGTCTGAAGATGGCGGCCGACATCCTCTCCTACCTTAACGTCATCCTGGTCCTGAGGGGCTGGAGCCTCCGGCGGCGCTACAAATCCATGGACGACGTCGTGAACGGCATTCTCGAGTTCGTGGAGCATGCCATCGAGATCGTCGAGGAGACAGACCGAGGGGGCGTGGAATGCCGTCATTTCAAGCGCTCCGCCAAGACCCAGCGCGAAAGGAGAACGAAATGGGGAAACCGGGAAAAGAGCAAATGATCGAATTCTACCGGCAAATGCTTCGCATCCGCCGGACCGAGGAGAAGCTCATGGAGGTGTTCTCCGCAGGAGAGATTCTGGGCTTCCTTCACGTCAGCATCGGGCAGGAAGCGGCCCCCGTCGGGGTCTGCGCTCATTTGCGCGACGATGACTATATCGGGACAACCCACCGGGGCCACGGCTACGCCATCGCAAAGGGCATCGACCTCAAGCGCGCGATGGCCGAGCTGTTCGGCCGCCGGGACGGTTACTGCATGGGGCGATCCGGGTCGATGCACCTCGCCGACCTCTCCAAGGGGATCATGGGCGCCAACGGCATCGTCGGGGGAGGCATCCCCATCGTGACGGGCGCCGGGTTCGCCGCCAAGTACAAGGGAACGGACCAGGTGGCCGTGGCAACCTTCGGCGACGGCGCCACCAACCAAGGCACCTTCCACGAGAGTCTCAACCTCGCGGCGGTGCTGAACCTCCCCGTGATCTACCTGTGCGAGAACAACGGATGGGCAGAGTTCTCCCCACGCCCCGTCCACGCGAAGATCGAGAACCTCGCTGACCGCGCCGCCTCCTACGGGATGCCGGGCATCATCGTTCCCAATGATGTCCTTGAGATCTACAAGGCATGCGGCGAGGCCGTCGAACGGGCCCGCAAGGGCGGCGGCCCGACGCTCATCGAGGTCAAGTGCGACCGCTGGTACGGCCACTACGTCGGCGACGCGCAGAAGTACCGCGGCAAGGAGAAAGTCGAAGAGGCCATGGCGAAAGACTGCATCAAGGAGTTCGAGGCACGGCTCACAAAGGAGAAGATCCTCAAGGCCGCCGACATCGAGAAGATCGAGGCCGACATCGCGGCCGAGCTTGCCGAGGCGCTCGAGTTCGCCCGCCGGTGCCCCTACCCGGGACCGGAGGAGATGGCCGTGGGGCTGTACGTATAAATTTTTCGAAGTGATATGACTATGCGCTCACTCAGTAATCTGAAGGGAGTCTGACATGAAAGACATTCGATATATCTTCGCCATCAAGGAAGCCATGGAGGAGGAAATGGAGCGCGACGAGCGCGTCTTCCTCATCGGCGAGGACGTGGGTCTGGCCGGCGGATCCTTCGGCGCGAGCCGGGACCTCTTCAAAAAATTCGGCCCCCGGCGTGTCGTCGACACCCCCATCAGCGAGGCCGGCCTGACCTCGATGGCGGCCGGCGCCGCCTCCTGCGGCCTTCGGCCCATCGTGGAGATCATGTTCATGGATTTCGTCACCTGTGCCATGGACAGCATCGTCAACCAGATCGCCAAGATGCGCTACATGTTCGGCAACCAGTACACGATGCCCATCGTCGTGCGGATGCCCGAGGGCGCGGGCCTCAATGCGGGCCCCCAGCACTCGCAGTGCCTCGAAGCCTGGTTCGCCCACGTGCCGGGGCTCAAGGTCGTCATGGCCGCCAACCCCTATGACGTCAAGGGCCTCCTGAAGTCGGCCATCCGAGATGACAACCCCGTCATCTTCATTGAGAACAAGACCCTGCACGCCATGAAGGGCCAGGTCCCCGAGGGGCCGGATCACCTGATCCCCCTGGGCAGGGCCGACGTGAAGCGGCAGGGAAGCGATGTGACCGTCGTCGCCGTCTCGCGCCTCGTCAACGAGGCGCTCCGCGCGGCGGCCGATCTCGAAAAGGACGGTGTCAGTGTGGAGGTCATCGACCTGATGACGGTCCAGCCCTGGGACAAGGAAGCAGTGTTCAACTCCGTCGGCAAGACTCATCGGCTCGTGATCGCCCACGAGGCCGTGAAGTCCTTCGGCATTGGCGCCGAGGTGGCCGCAACGGTGGCCGAGGAGATCCTGGACGAGCTCGATGCCCCCATCGTGCGGGTCGGCGCCCCATTCGTCCCCATCCATTACAGCCTCGAAAAAGCCTACGTGCCCGGTGCCGAGGACGTCAAGAAGGCCGTCCGCGCCACCCTGCAGCGCGCGTGACAAGGAGGAAAAATCATGAAGGCAGCCGTCTGGCACAAGAAAGAAGACATCCGGATTGAGAACGTCCCGGATCCCAAGGCTGGGCCGGGACAGGTGAAAGTCAGGATCAAGACCTGCGGGATCTGCGGCTCGGACCTGCACGAGTTCAAGAGCGGACCCTTCATCATCCCCGCCAAGCCCCATCCCTTAACAGGTAAGGCAAACGGCCCCATCATCCTGGGCCAC
This sequence comes from Syntrophaceae bacterium, assembly GCA_013177795.1. NCBI lineage: Bacteria > Pseudomonadati > Thermodesulfobacteriota > Syntrophia > Syntrophales > Syntrophaceae > Syntrophaceae bacterium. Next base: position 853,377 of record JABLXY010000001.1, read on the forward strand.
GAGTTCTCCGCCGAGGTGGTCGAGGTCGGCGAAGGCGTTAGGAGCGTTAAGCCCGGGGACCGCGTGACCGTCAACCCCCTCATTTACTGCGGCAAGTGCCACTACTGCAGGACCGGTCAATACGTCATGTGCACCAAGCTGGGAACGGCGGGCTTTGCCTGGGACGGCGCCTTCGCCGAGCTCGGAGTGTTCCCGGAGTACGGCGTCCTGAAAATCCCTGACAGCGTGAGCGACGACGCGGGTGCTTTCGTGGAGCCCCTGGCCGTGGCCGTCCACGCCGTCAAGCGCGCCCGCCTGAAAATCGGCGCCTCCGTGGCCGTCGTGGGCGCGGGGCCCATAGGTCTTTTGGTCATGCAGGCGGCCCGAGCCGCCGGCGCCGGCAAGGTCTTCGTCATCGAGCCCCTCAAAGGCCGCCGCGAATTGGCCGCCAGGACGGGGGCCACGGCCGTTTTCGACCCGACGCAGGGCGACACCGGCAAGGCGATCGGCGACCTCACCGACGGGCTAAGGGCCGACTGGGCCTTCGACTGCGTCGGCAACCAGGCCTCCTTCGACACGGCCGTGAAGGTCACGGGACGAAGGGCGGTGATCTGCATTGTCGGCCTTGCCCTGAAGCCCATTGAGGTCCCCTTCATCCGCCTTTGGGGTCACGAGAAAGAGATCGTCTTCTCGAGCGGCTATGAGGACGAATTTCCGGCGGCGATCGAGTACCTCGCCGACGGCCGGGTCAAAGTGGAACCGCTCATCACGGCCCGCATCAAGGTCGACGATCTCGTTGACAAGGGGATCAAGGAACTCATCGAGCACGGCAGCGATCACGTGAAAATCCTCGTCTACCCTAAGTGATTCAAGGAGGAGAGAACATGAATTTTCCCTATTTCGATCTGACAGGCAAAGTGGCCATCATCACCGGCGGCGCCACAGGCATCGGCAGGGGAATCGCCGAGGGGTTGGCCGATGCGGGCGCGACGATCGTCCTGTGCGCCCGGCGGAAGGAAGTCCTTGAACAGGCCTGCAAAGAGATCAAGGACCGGACAGGCGTGAAAACCCTCGCCGTGCCCCTCGACATTACGAAGACCGATCAGATCAAGGCTGCCACGGAGAGCGTGATGAAGGAATTCGGCCGCATCGACATCCTCGTGAACAACGCCGGCGTGGGCGGCAGCGAAAAGCCCATCGTCAACCTCAAGAAGCCCGAGAGGGAAATGACCGAGGCGGACTGGGACCAAACGGTCGCCACGGACCTGCGGGGCATCTTTGTCCTCACCCAGGCCGTCGCCAAGAAGATGATCGAGAAGGGCGAGGGAGGCAAGGTCATCAACGTCTCCTCCATCACGGCGATCATCGGCATGGCGAACATGGCCGCCTACTGCTCCAGCAAGGCCGCCGTCGTGCAGCTCACCCGGGTCATGGCCCTGGAGTGGGTCCGCTACAACATCCAGGTCAACGCCATCCTGCCCGGCTACTTCGAGACGCCCATGAACACGCACTTCTTCGCGACCGACGTGGGCAAGGAAATCATCAAGCGCAACATCCCCCAGAACCGCCTGGGCCAGATGGACGACATGAGGGGCCTAGCCGTATACCTCGCCTCGCCGGCATCGAATTTCATGACGGGCTCCGCGATCGTCATCGACGGCGGGCAGACGAGCTGGTAGGAAGGAGAGAATCCCCATGAAGATCAAGGATTACAAGACCATCATCCTGGAAAAAAACGAAGAGGGCATCGGCATCCTGACGCTGAACCGCCCCGAGGTCTTCAACGCCATCAGCGAGGAACTGACCGGCGAGATGCTGGACGCCCTGCGTGTCGTCAACGCTGATGCGGACATCAAGGTTCTTATCATCACGGGGGCCGGCAAGGGGTTCCAGGCCGGCGCCGATATCCGGGAGCTCAACCGGATGGGAATCGTGGAGATCCTTCGGTGGAACGAGGGGTTTCTGCGGGTCAACGCCAACGTGGAGAAGCTGCGGCAGCCTGTCATCGCCGCCATCAACGGTTTGGCGCTCGGCGGGGGCCTCGAGCTTGCGCTTGCCTGCTCGATCCGCATCGCCGCGGAAGGCGCCAAGCTGGGCCTGCCCGAAGTCAAGCTGGGCATCATCCCGGGCACGGGCGGCACCCAGCGCCTGCCCCGGATCATCGGGAAGGGCCGCGCCTACGAGATGCTGCTTACGGGCGATCCCATCGACGCCGCCGAGGCGTACCGGATGGGGCTCGTGAACAAGGTCGTTCCCAAGGGGGAGGCGCTGAAGGCGGCCGAGGAAATGGCGCGCCGGATCATCGCCAACGGCCCCTTTGCCGTCGAGATGTGCAAGGACGCCGTCGAAATCGGCATGGAGTGCCCCCTGGAGCAGGCCGTCCAGTACTCCCAGAAGAACTGCATCGCATGCTTCGGCACGGAGGACATGAAGGAAGGCACGACGGCCTTCCTCGAGAAGCGCAAGGCAAATTTCAGGGGCAGATAACCCGGCCCCCGCGTCTTTTTCATCTTGCAGAGACCCGGCAGCCGGCGCAGGATGAACACGGACATGGCACATGAAAAAAGACGCGGGGCAAGCCCGCACATGCTTTGACGCGGGTCTGCTTGTCCCGAATCCTGAGCTTCAAGAAAAAAAATGGGAGGCACGCTATGCCTGTTGAAATTGTAATGCCCAAGCTCGGCCTGACCATGACCGAGGGGTTGATTGTGGAATGGAAGAAAAAAGAGGGCGACCCTGTCAAGAAAGGGGATATCCTCTTCGTCCTCGAAACGGAAAAAGTGACGTACGAGGTGGAGGCACCGGAGGACGGCACCCTGGGAAAGATCCTGGTCATGGAACAGGAAACCGTGCCCGTAGGCGCAGTCGTCGCGTACCTTCTCAAACCCGGTGAGGCCGCCGCCGAAGTGGTCGCTGCACCCGCCGCCGCGCCGAGGGCGGAGGCGGCCTCCCCTGCCCCCGCCGCGGCCCCGGCCGCCCAAGCTGTTGCGCCGCCTGCAGGCGGCCGCGTGAAGGCGACGCCGCTGGCGAAAAAGATTGCAAAGGAATACGGAATCGACCTGTCCCTCGTGGCGGGCACGGGACCCGGCGGGCGGGTGATGCGTGAAGACGTGGAGAAGGCCAAGGCAGCGGGTGTCAAGCCCCCCGCTACGGCTACTGAAGCAGCGGCCCCGACGACGGCGCCGTCCGCCGAGGACAGACTCGTCGCCTTCACCGGCATGAGGCGCACCATTGCCAAGAAGATGCTCCAGAGCAAAATCGAGGCGGCCCAGACCTACATGAGTAACACGGTCGATGCCTCGAAAATTCAACAGTACCGCGAGGAGCTGCTGCCTTTTGTGGAGAAGAAATACGGCGTGCGCCTCACCATCACGGACCTCATGATGAAGATCACGGGGGCGGCCCTGCGCGAGCACCCTGTCATCAACACGCGATGGACCGACAAGGGCGTCCTGTACCTGTCCGATGTCCACATGGGGATGGCCATGGCGCTCGACGAGGGGCTCATCGTTCCCGTCATCAAGAACATCAACGCTAAGAGTCTCGGGCAGATCGCTCAGGAGCGCACCGCCTTGATCAAGAAGGGAAAGACGAACAGCTTCCTGCCCGACGACATCAAGGGAAGCACCTTTACGCTTTCGGCGATGGGCATGTTCGGAATCGAGCAGTTCACGGCCATCATCAACCAGCCGGAAAACGCGATCCTGGGCGTCGCGGCCATCATCGACAAGCCTGTCGTGGTGAAGGGCCAGATCGTGATCCGGCCCATGATGAACGTGAATCTCTCCTACGATCACCGGACCATCGACGGGGCGGAGGCGGGGAAGTTCATGCAGACGCTAAAGGCCTTCATCGAGGAGCCGGTCCTGATCCTGGCGTAACGGACCGATCGAACCCCCGCCCTGCGCGCGGTGGCCCGTTCAGGCCGACCGGTATGGGTGTGAAGAACAAGCGAGGAGATCGTCTATGGCAGATAAGACCCGAATCACCATTGTTGGCGGCGGTGTGGGCGGCTACCCGGCCGCCATCCGCGCGGCCCGAATGGGCGCCGAGGTGACGCTGATCGAGAAGGACGCCCTCGGCGGCACGTGCCTCAACTGGGGGTGCATCCCCACCAAGGCGCTCCTGCAGTCCGCCGGAGTGATCAGAACGATGAAGGAGTCCGATATATTCGGCGTGAAGTGCAAGGGCTATGAGGTGGACTTCGGCGCCGTCATGGCCCGTAAGAACACGGTCGTGGCCCAGCTCACGCGCGGCGTGGGCGCCCTGCTGAAGGCCAAGAAGGTGAAGGTCATCCAGGGCACGGCGACCTTCGTGGACGCCAAGACACTGCAGATCCGGGAAACAGGCGAGAAGGTCCAGGGCGACGCCGTTCTCATCGCCTCGGGGTCCGTCCCCGGCCGCATCCCCATAGAGGGTATCGACGGCCCCGACGTCATGGACTCCAACCAAGTCCTGGCTATGAAGGCCCTCCCAAAAAGCGTCGTCGTCATCGGCGGCGGTGTCATCGGCGTGGAGTTCGCCCAGTTCCTGGTCGCCATGGGCACCGAGGTAACGATTCTCGAGATGCTCCCCGGGCTCGTCCCCGGAGTGGACAGGGAAATCGCCTCGCTGCTCCAGAAGCAGATGTCGGCAGCCGGCGTCAAGGTGGTGACCGGCGCCGCCGTGAAGGGCATCGTCCACCGGAAGACGGAAAACGTCGTGACGTACACGGTCGGCGACAAGACCGAGACGGCAAGCGCCGAGAAGGTCATCCTCACCGTGGGCCGGAAGCCTGACTTCTCCCTACTCGACGTCGACAGGGTCGGCATCCGGCACGAGCGGGGCGCCATCGTCGTCAACGAATTTATGGAGACCAGCGTCCCCGGCATCTGGGCCGCGGGCGATGTTGTCGGCGGCATCATGCTCGCCCACCTGGCCTCGGCCGAGGGGGAGTGTGCCGTGCGGAACATCCTCGGGCACCGCGAAGCCATGAACTACAGGGCCGTCCCCTCCTGCATCTATACGATGCCCGAGGTGGCCTCTGTGGGGCTCACGGAGGAAAAGGCGAAGGAGCGGGGCGAAATCCAGGTCGGCCGATTCCCACTGCGGGGCAACGGCAAGGCCCTGGTCCTCAACGAAACGGAAGGCCTCGTCAAGGTCATCTCGGACAGGAAGCACGGCGAGGTGCTGGGCGTCCACATCATCGGGCCCCACGCTACGGACATGATTGCCGAGGCCGTCCTGGGGATGACGATGGAAATGACCGCAGAGGACCTGGCCAACGCTATCCACCCGCACCCTACGGTGTCGGAGGCGATCATGGAGGCGGCCATGGTGATCGCAGGCGGCGCCATCCATATGCCATAATCCCCTGCCGCCCGCTCGTGCAGGGGTGATCGGGGAAGAATATTGAGTGACTGATCACTAATCATTGGTTGAGTGATCACTAATGTTAGGCCGGCGGCACATCCCGCCCAGGCTCCAACGGCACCAAACGGAATCGCGAGAGGAGGACACGCACATGGCTTGGGATTTCGGATACACAAAGGAAGAGGAAGCCTATCGGCAGAAAGTGGCCGCCTTCCTCGACAGGGAACTGACCGAGGAGATCGCCCGGCAAAACTGGGAGGATCTGGGACTGGGCAAGGAGGGGCGCGCCTTCGGGAAGAAACTCTACGAGGCGGGCCTCCTGGGTTGGAGCTGGCCCGTCGAGTACGGCGGCAAGGGCCTCTCGCCCGTCTACGACTTCATCCTCATCGACGAGCTGGGAAAGCGCTGGAGCGCCCACGTACCCAACGACGTGGCCTACACCATGGTCGGGCACACGATCCTGCGGCGCGGCAGCGAGGCGATGAAAAAAGAGTTCATCCCCCGCATCGTCCGCGGGGAGATCGAGTTCGGCCTAGGCTACACCGAGCCTGAGGCAGGTTCCGACTTGGCAAACATGAAGATGACGGCCATCGACCAGGGGGACTACTTCCTCGTCAACGGCCAGAAGACCTTCAACACGGAGAGCCACTACGCGGACTACCATTGGCTGGCGGCCAAGACGGACCTCAAGGCCTCCCCCTACAAGGGGATCAGCCTCTTCATCGTCGACCAGCGGGCCCCGGGGATCACGATCCGCCCCATGATCACCATGTCGGGCGAGCGGACCAACGAGGTCTTCTACGACGACGTGAAGGTACCGAAGGACCGCCTCGTGGGCGAGCTGAACAAGGGTTTCTACTACATGATGGAGGCCCTCATGTCGGAACGCAACTACGTCTTCACGCCCTCCCGCTACTACCCCTACCTGAACATGCTGATCGACTACGCAAAGAAGACGACCTACCTGGGCAGGCCACTGGCCGAGGATCCCATGGTCCGTCAGAAGATCGCCCAGATCGCCGTCGAGATCGAGACGAGCCAGCTGCTCTCCGACCACGCGCGGTGGATGGAATGGAACCATCAGCCCATGACCTGCGAACCCGAGATCACGAAGGTCGTCGTCTCCGAGATGGAGCAGCGGATGGTGGACAACGCAATGCAACTGCTCGACCAGTACTGTCAGCTCGAGGAGGGTTCCAAGTACGTGCCCCTCAAGGGCCGCATCGCGTGGGAGTTTCTGCACTCCTTCATGACCACGATCGGAGCCGGCACGAGCGAAGTCGGCCGTACCGTCATCGCAACCCGCGGCCTGGGTTTGCCCAGGGGCTGAACGATACCATCAGGAGGTTTGTCTCATGGACTTTACATATACCGATGACCAGAAAATGCTCAAGGAGGCGGCGCGTAGGTTCCTCGCCGGGGCCTGCCCCAACGTGGAATGGTACCTCGAGATGGACAAGGACGAGAAGGGCTTTACGCAGGAGCTCTGGAAGGGCATGGCGGAGCTGGGCTGGATGGGGATCCTCTTCCCCGAGGAGTACGGCGGCATCGGCGGCAGCATGCTCGACATGGTGACCCTGATGGAAGAAATGGGCTACGCGGCCTTGCCCGGCCCCTATTTCTCCACTGTCATCCTCGGCGGCTGCACGATCCTGGCAGCCGGAAGCGAGGCTCAGAAGCAGGAATTCCTGCCCAAGATCGCCGAGGGGTCCCTGCGGGTGACGCTGGCCCTCTCCGAGCCGGCAACAACCCAGTTCAACCCCGCTCTGATCACCGTGAAGGCCAAGGCCGAGGGTGAAGCCTGGGTAATCAACGGGATCAAGCTCTTCGTGCCCGACGCCAACGTGTCCGACTGGATGGTCGTGGCAGCCCGAACGGCCGGCAAGGACACTGATCGCGACGGCATCTCGCTGTTCCTCGTGGAGACCAAGGCCCCCGGCGTGGGCATCACGCTGCTCAAGACCGTGGCCGGCGACAAGCAGTGCGAAGTGGTCTTTGACAAGGTGAAGGTGCCCAAGACCGCCCTGCTCGGTGAGCTGGGCAAGGGGTTCGCCGCAATCGAGAGGACCCTCCAGATCGCAGCCGTAGCCAAGTGCGCCGAGATGCTGGGCGGCTCGAACAAGGTCATGGAGATGGCCGTCGCCTACGCCAAGGAGCGCGTGCAATTCGGCAAGCCCATCGGAAGCTTTCAGGCCGTGCAGCACCTGTGCGCCAACATGAAGATGGCCATCGAGCAGAGCATCTACATCACCTACAAGGCCGCCTGGATGATCGACCAGGGGATGCCCGAAGCTCGGAAGTTCGCCGCTGTTGCCAAGGCGTGGGTGAGCGAGGCCTACAAGAAAGTCGCTCTCATCGGCCACCAGATCTTCGGCGGGACAGGTTACATCGTCGAGCACGCCATGCCCATTTACTCACGACGGGCCAAGGCCGGCGAATATGCTTTCGGCAGCCCCAACTACCACCGGGAAATCGTGGCCCAGGAGTTGGGCCTGTGAGGGACACCTGACCTACCTACCTCTCTCCGTTCCGCACCTGCCGCCGGGGACTGCCCCGGCGGCAGGCGCGGAATCACATGCAACAGATCACGGCAAGGGAGGCCGCTTGTGGATCTCAGCAAGCTCGACAAATACGAAAGCCGTGAGGCACTCGTCGAGGCCGTCCGCCGGAAGGCCTACGATTACGACTTCAACTGCCACGGCTGCTCTCAAGCGGTCGTGCAGACCTTTCTCGACGTCTTCGAAGATTCCAACGCCCAACTGTTCAAGGCCGCAAGCCCCTTTGCCGCTGGTATGTCCATGACGGGCAACAACTGCGGCGCGCTGATCGGGGGACTCCTGATCCTGGGCGCAGTCTTCGGCCGCGGGTCCATGGACGATGGGATGGAGGGAATCGTCGAAGGCATCCGGCCGGCCCGGAAACTGGTGAAGCACTTCCAGGGCCGTTTCGGCACGGTCAACTGCCGCGATTTGACGCAAACCGACTTGGCCGACCCGGTCAAGGCCGATGCCTACTTTGCCGGCGGCGGTCTCGAGCGATGCGCCGCCGTTACGGGCGAGGTGGCCGCCTTCGTGGGCGGGTTGCTGTACGACGAGAGAAGAAAGAGGAAATAGAGGGCCCCCGCCGGCGACTCCGGGGAGCCAGGGGTCGCCGAAGGCTGGCACAGAGAGAAGGGACGCCCATACCGGCCTTGCAGCGGCGGGCAAATGAAGGTAAACACAACAACTCGAGGAAAGGGAGGTACGTATGAGCAATCTGAAACCGGGTCCGCTCAAGGGAGTAACGGTACTGGACTTCACATGGGTGCTGGCAGGGCCCCATGCGGCGAAGACGCTGGCTGACCTGGGCGCCAACGTCATCAAGGTGGAGCAGTACAAGACCGGTGCCAACGAGCGCTGGCTGCCCCTGCGGGTCACCAAGAACGGCGTCACCCAGAGTTCCTACACGATCAACGTCAACCGCGGTAAGCGCAGCATCTGTGTCAACCTGAAAAACCCCAAGGGGATGGAGATCATCCACAAACTCATCCGGAAGAGCGACATCCTGCTCGAGAACTTCGCCCCCGATGTCATGGGCAAGCTGAAGTTGGACTATGAGTCCGTCAGGAAGATCAAGCCCGACATCATCTACTGTTCGATCTCGTCCTTCGGTCATTGGGGACCCTACAGCCACAAACCGGGATATGACATGATCGCCCAGGGAGCCAGCGGATGGTCCGACCAGAGCACCCCCCCGATCATTGCCCCCGTTTCGATCGGCGACACGACGGCCTCCATGCACGCCTGCACGGCTGTCCTGGCGGCACTCTACCACAGGAAAATGACGGGCCAGGGTCAGAATATCGATATTTCCATGATGGACTGCCTGTTCTCGCTGCACGAGAACACCTTGCCTTGGTACCTGATCAGCTCCGCCGTGGGCGACCCTGTGGAAGTCCCCCGGATCGGTGCCAAGCACCCCGGCTACGCTCCTTACGGCATCTACTCTGGAAAAGACGGATACATTGCCATCGCCTGCCTGACCGAACCCCGCTGGGTTCCGATGGTGAAGGTCATGGGCCCCGAGTTTGAATTTTTGCTCTCCGACCCGAGGGCAAAGGACGTCTCCACGCGCTGCTCGACGGCAAATGCCCCTTTCATCCATGAGCAGGTCGAGAAATGGGTCATGTCGCAACCCTCCGTAGCCGAGGCCGAAAGAAAACTCGAGGAACAGGGCGTTCCCTGCATCCGCTGCCGTAGCCTCAAGGAACTGGCCGACAGCGATCCGCAGATCAAGGCCCGCGAGATGATGGTCGAGATGTACCAGCCCTTCCTGGGTCCCATGCGTCATTACGGCAGTCCCTTGAAATTCTCCGAGACACCCGCAGGCCCCCGAGGCTACGCGCCCCTGCTCGGCGAACACAACGTGGAAGTATTGACACAGGAGTTGGGCATGGCCGAGGCCGACGTGAAAGCCCTTTACGGCGAGGACGTTCTCTTCCACGAAGAGGCCGTCGACAGGCTTCCCGAGGAGCTGAAGAAGAACGGGAAGTGAGGCAACCCACGGGACGTACGCTGCACCCGCAAGACAACACCGGCTGACGGATCGGCGGCGGAACAGTCCGCCGCCGATCCTCCGCCATGAATACGAGAGGTGAATCATATGCTGAGATACGAGATGTGGGACAAGATCAGAAGGAAGATTCGCAAGGACGATCTGCAGGATCTCGGCGTGCCCACGCCCGACATGGTCAAGCGCTGCATCGACGAGGGCAAGACCGAACTGGCCAAGGAGCTGGCCGACTACATCATCATCGAGAGCAAGGGTTTGCACGACCTCTACGCCGACTGGACGTCGGACATGCTCGACAAGGTCGCCAAGAGGTACGGCGAAGAGGCCATGTACCAGCTGCTGCGCGACACCCAGAGCACCTGGATGATGCGCCGCACCTGGAGCGGCCTGCGCAAGATGACGCCTATGGAGCGCATCTGGCTCAACGCCGAGGTCTTCCGCGCACACCGGTGCGGCCCGCGGCAGATGGGCGAGCTGGACTTCACCGAGGATGACGAGAAGATCGTTCTGTCCTGTGACCCCTGCGGCAGCGGCGGAAGGACCCGCCGGGGCGATCCCGTCGACGGGACCCCTTCCCGCTACGGTCCCCCCTACAACTTTGGCAGGACCTCCAAGGCCTACCCCTGGAGCTGGAGCCAGGCGGGCGTGCCCTATTACTGCCTGCACTGCGCCATGAACGAGATCCTCATGATCGAGTGGGGCGGCTGGCCCCTGTGGGTCACGGAGTACGATCCCGACGAGACAAAGCCCTGCGCCTGGGTCTTCTACAAGAATCCCCAGGTGATGCCCGAGAAGTACTGGACGCGTCTCGGCTTCAAGAAGCCCGACAAATTCGAGTAGATCCGCAAGGACGCTACCTCCCTCCGGGAAGGCGGGGCATACGCATGCCCCGCCTTCCCTCTCTGCAACACGGTCTTCCCCGTCTGATCCGTCTTTTCGGTCTATTCCGTCGCGCAGAAAAAACGGATCCTGTAGAATGATCGGAGAACAAGCAACCCGAAGGGCCTGGACGGCGGCAGGCAAAAATTAGGAGGCTCACACAAGATGAACCCGGCAAAACCCGATTGGCTCCGCAAGAGGCTTCCTGTGGGGGCTGAAGTGCAGGCAATGGAGGGCAACCTCGAGATCAGCCGCCTGCACACCATCTGCCAGGAGGCGTGCTGTCCCAACCAGGGGGAGTGCTTCTCCCGGGGGGTGGCCACCTTTCTTATTCTCGGCAAGGTCTGCACGCGCAACTGCCGATTCTGCGCCGTCGATTCGGGAACGCCGGAGCCGCTCGATGCCGGCGAACCCCTCCGCCTTGCCGAGGAAGTGAAGCGACTGGGCCTGCGATTCGTCGTGATCACCTCCGTGACGAGGGACGATCTCCCGGACGGGGGCGCCGGGCATTTCGCCCGGGTCATCGAGACCCTGCGACGCGAATGCCCCGGCGTGGGCATCGAGGTCCTGATCCCCGACTTCCAGGGCTCGGGCGCCGCGCTTAAGACTGTTGTCGACGCCGCCCCGGAGGTCCTGAACCACAACGTGGAAACCGTTCCCCGGCTCTACGCATCCGTCCGACCCCAGGCCGACTATCGGCGTTCCATCTCCCTGCTGCGCGAGGCCAAGGCGCTTGACCCAGCGCTCACCACCAAATCGGGACTCATGGTCGGTCTCGGCGAGACGCGCGAGGAGGTCCTCGAGGTGATGGTCGATCTCCGCTCGGCCTCGTGCGACGTAATCACCATCGGGCAGTACCTGAGCCCCTCGGCGGCCCACCATCCCGTCGTGGAGTACGTGAAGCCCGAGATTTTCGAGAAATACCGCCGCGACGCCCTGCGTCTTGGGTTCCGCGACGCCGCCTCGTCGCCCTTCGTGCGGAGTTCCTACATGGCGGAGATGTTCTATCGAAAATGCAGTGATCGGTGACCTATGAAAGACAAAAAGAGGCCTGGCAATCGCAAGGCCTCTTTCTGTTCATTTCCACTCGAATTTTTCGTTCTGTTTACTTTCTTTTTTTCTTCTTCAATTCCTCCGGCAGCCTCTCGACAGCAGGCTCGTGGTAGAGCACATCCGCGTCGTAGAGGGCCTTGATCTCTTTCTTTGACATCCCTAGTGTCTTCTGGAGCACGTCGTAGTTGTGCTCACCCAGGAAAGGAGCGTGGCCACGGATCCCCGAGGGTGTTTCGGAAAACTTCAGCGGGCTGCCGTACATCTTAACGGGTCCCAAGAAGGGTTGATCGATTGTGACGATCATCTCGCGGGCCTTGATCTGCGGATCCACCGTAGCCAGCTCCACAATATCGCGCACGCGCAGGCAGGGGACCTCAGCCGCCTCGAGCAGGCGCTCGGCCTCCTCCACAGAATCGAGCGACATCACCCACTCCTCAAGGGCAGCGTGAATCATAGGCGCATTGTCAGTCGTGCAGCGCGTAGAGACCGTCGCCGCACGCGGATCCGTCTTCAGCCAGGCGTACTTCTCGCCCATCAGCTCTACGAGAGGCAGCCAGCGTGCCTCGGTTAGGCATGCGATGCAGATGTAACCGTTTTTTCCCTTATAGATGCCGTACGGGGCGTACCCGGGGTGCTTCTGACCGATCTTCGCAGGCTTGATGGGATTGCCCACCGCTTCGCTGATCATGAACCACGGCAGCGTGTTCTCATGCAGCGAGAATAGGCAGTCCATCATGGAGATGTCGATATTCTGGCCCTTGCCTGTTTTTGTACGGTGGTGCAGGGCAGCCAGAATGGCCGTGCAGGCGTGCATAGAGGCATTCGTGTCACCGATGGACACAGGGGCGATGATCGGAGGATCGCTCTGTCCCGTCCAGCCACTTGCGCCTTGGGCGATCATGTCGTAACCCGGCTTGTGGCTGTAGGGTCCCCAGTGCCCAAAGCACGAGATGGAGCAGTAAATGATGTCCTTCTTGATCTTCTTCACGGAATCGTAGTCCAGCTTCAGTCGGTCCATTACACCGGGTGCGAAGTTCTCCAGCAGGACATCGCTCTTTTTAATCAATTCGTGGATGAGCTTCATCCCCTTGGGATTTTTCATATTGATGCAGACACTCCGCTTGCCGCGGTTGACTGTGAGTGTGTAGGAACTCTGCGTGACATCGTTCTTGGTGACCCGCAGGGGCAGCCAGCGCTCGTTGGCGCCCGTTTTGTACTGCTCGACCTTAATCACGTTGGCTCCCATGTCGGCCAGCGTCTTCGCCGCGTGGGGTCCCGCCAGTACCCACGTGAAATCCAGAACGGTGATGTCCGACAGGGGACCCGGTTTGAGTTTTTCCATGAAAAGAACCTCCTTCAAGACTTGCTCAGTTGAAAGGGGGCGGAGCGGGACAACTTGATCCGTCCCGCTCCGTATCCGGACTTGTACGATTCGTCTCTATTTCTCTTCAAAGGCCGTGTGGTCGACGGCAGTCCTCTCCTTCAGGAAGAACACGCAACACGCTCCTATGGCCGCCAGAATGGACCAGAAAATAAAGACGTTGCTGAAGTCGAAGGTCTTGTCCGCCAACTCGATAACCAAGTACCCGGCGATCATAGGCGAAATGAAGGAGCCGAATTGACCGACGCCATTGGTGATCCCCATGGCTCGCCCCACAACCTCCTTGGGGTACCGCATGGCCGGGAATGCCTGCATGACGCCCCAGGGCAGGTTAATAAACCAGCCGCCCATGGCGAGCCAGAACAGGAGCGGTCCAGTGGCACCCTTGGGCGTCGCGCCGATCATGTACAGGACGGGGATGCATCCGAGGAATCCGATGATGGTCACCATCTTCGGGCGGCCCTGAAACAACTTGTCTGCAATCCAGCCGCCGGAGTACATGGCAAAGAAGGCCACGATGAAGGGCATGGAGGCATAGAAGCCCATCGTCTTGATATTGAGGCCGTGCATCCGGACGAGAAACGTGCTGATCCAGGTCGTCATGCCCCAGTAGATCATGAGCATAATGAACCAGCTGATCGTGTAGAGATAGAACTGGATGTCAGTCGAGAAGATCTTCGCGCTGTATTTCTTGCCCGTTACGGCGGAATCATGACCGATGGATTCGACGATCATGTCGTGTTCTTCCTTCTTCATAAAGCCCTTTTCCATCGATTCTCGCGGTGTATCCTGCAAGTATTTCCAAAGGATGAAGATCCCGACGACACCGGGGACAGCGAGAACGAAGAACACGGGGCGCCAAGCACCGCCGAACCAGTCCGCCATCATCCACGTGGTCATCAGGGGAACGATGGCCGGAGCCACAGCCCACGTAGTGGCCAGAACTGCGTTGGCTCTTCCGCGTTCGGCTGAGGGGAAGAAGTTGGCGATGGCTCGGACGGCAGGCACGTAATGGTGACCCTCGCCCAAAGCCAAGCCGAGGCGCAGGACAATGAATTGCCAGAAGGTTCGGACGAAACCGGTCAAGAATGTGACCAACGTAAACACCCAGATGGCTATGTTCATGGTCTTTTTGGGGCCCCACTTGTCGGCCAGGAACCCAGAGGTGAACTGGGCACAGGCATACCCGAAGAAGAAGATCGAGCCCAGCCAGCCAACCTCGACGGCGTTGAGGTTTAAATCCTTCTGAATGTAAGGCAGACAGGTGAGAACGCTGATGCGGTCAAAGTAATTGATCAGATATAGCAACCAGACGATGAAGAGGATGACGTGTCTATATCCCCAAACGATTTTTGCTTTTTCTGTCATCGGTGACCCCCTTTGCAAAGCGATTGGCTCAACCCTGTTTTCGGTTTCCCTCCCTTTTCCGTCTACGCCGGCATGATTCGTTTTAGAATGACGCTCCCTCCTCACCTCCATTTCGTTGTTATAAAGGCATGGCAAAATTGCCGGCGGACAGCGCCCCGCCTGCGGAAAATTGAATCACACCTCCTTTCATAAATATCGATTGACAACCCAGTTAATCGCTGCGTTCACGCAACTGCGTGCAAAACGGGATTAATAACCCAGCACGTTCTTCCGGAAAAGTTATCAACCTTTTCTATCGAGTCCGCACCTCTCCCAGCTCGCGGCCACGCGGGTTCGTTGTGATCCATGATGCATCAACCCAACAGATTCACTCCGCAACCTTGGCTAACTTTTTGGCCATGCGCATCTTTTCAGGTAACTTTCCCAGCCGCTGGTACATGATCCGCTGGCTCTGAGGTGAGCCTGCACCATGCATGGACTCCACCAATGCCGTACCTCCCGTCATGTTTTCCAAGAGCCGCAGGATCTTCATACGGGTCTCCGTCGACACGCCGCTGACCCCTTTCATGTATTTCTCTACATACTTGCCGATTTCGGGGTTTTGGAGATCCCGGGAGAACGGCAGCGTAGCCAAAATGCCGCCGGCAACATCGTGGGCCAGCCGCGATATCTCGTAGATGTGCCGAGTGATGTTGTGCTTCGTGCAGTTGGCGAGAAGCGGGTCCGGATAATAAGCGCCGCTTTTCGTCTTCGACCCCAGCGCAGAGCAGGCCACCGAGCCCGAGTAGACCGTCTCTGCCAGGTGCGTCATCTCGACGAGTTTGTCCTTGACGTGGGAGGCATTCAGAGTCCCTTGGTATTGGGCCGCCAGCGCCGATGCACCCACGATGATGTCGGCCACCCCGCCTTTACAGCCGCCATAATTCTGGCGGTGCATCGTCGCGAAGCGCTCCACCAGCGTCCCGCAGAAGTCCACCTCCCCGCAAAGGAAGACGCGCTCCCAGGGAACGAAGACATCCTCGAAGATCACCAGGGCCTCGCCGCCCACCATGCCGAAATCCACATTTCCGGCGTCCATGCTACCCTCGATCTTTCGCTCTTCGTTGGTCTGACGGCCGAAGATGAGGGTGATTCCTGGAGCATCCAGCGGAATGGCCGCCACGATGGCATAGGCCTCATCGCCGGGTCCCATGGCTTGCGTGGGCAGGATCATGATTTCGTGGCTGTTGACGGCCCCCGTCTGGTGGGCCTTGGCGCCGCGGATGACAACACCGTCGGAGCGCTTCTCCACGACCCGGGTGAATAGATCTGGATCGGCCTGCTCGCTGGGCCGCTTGGAGCGGTCCCCCTTGGGATCCGTCATGCCGCCGACGAGCATGAAGTTCTCCTCCTGGATGCGCTTGAGGTACTCCTCGAAGCGCTTGAAGTAGGGCGTACCGTATTTCTCGTCGACCTCGTAGACCGTCATATAGATGGCGTTCAGGGCATCGAAGCCGACGCAGCGCTGGTAGCAGCTGGCCGTCTCGTGGGAGATAAGACGCAGCATCTGCACCTTCTTGAGCAGGTCGTCCACGGACTGATGTATGTGGGTGAAACGGTTAATCTTCTTTCCCGTTAGGTGGCTTTTCGCTGTCATCAAGTCCTCGTACTCCGGCATCAGGGCCAGTTCGTAAGTCTTCGCCGCCGAGTTGATGTGGGGTACGAAAGCCGGGTGCGTGCTCCGGTCTGCTACAAGTACACCATTGTAAAAAATCCGCACTTTCTGCTCTTTCAGACTCCTGACATAATCTTCCTTCGTCTCGATTCGTTTCATGACTCACCTCATTCAAGGAGTTTGTCGATTATTTTCTCGGGGTCAATGCAATCATCTACAACGGACACGATCCGCCAGGGGTGGCCTTGTTCCAGTTTCTTTTCTGGGCATGCCACTGGACACCCGTGGATCATGAGGATCGTGTCGAACCCGGCGTCGTCCATCGTTACCCAGGCAATGCGGCCTTCTGCAACCTGTTTCAGCTTTCTGGCGTATTCACTACGGTCATAGGTACAGTCGCAGCCCCCGCAGTACTTCAACGCAATCCGCTTCACGGCCCCCTGCTTCCGCCTAAATTTCCCTCGTCCAGAGGGACGCCATGGCCGGACCACCACCGACGCAGAGAGAGGCCCCGCCCACCGTCAGGCCGAGACGCTCCATCTCGTAGTAGAGGCTCACGACGATCCGGAGCCCCGTGCTGCCCACGGGATGACCCAGCGCGATCCCCGAACCGTTGTGATTAACCTTTTCCATGTCCAGCTTCATCCCGAAATCCTTTTCCAACATTCGCCCCACGCCCAACCACTGGGCCGCAAAGGCCTCGTTGATTTCCCAGTATTCAATGTCCCCGAACTCCAGGCCGGCCTGTTTGAGGCACTTGGGGATGGCCAGCGCGGGGCCGATGCCCATGATTTTCGGATCGCATCCTTCATTGCAGATGTTGATCAGCCTCATGAGGGGCTTGATACCCAACGATTCAGCCCTTTCTTTCGACAGCAGGACAGCGGCCGAGGCGCCGTCGTTGATTCCCGAGGCGTTCCCGGCCGTCACGACGCCGCCCTTTTTGAATACCGACGGGAGGGAACCGAGCGTCTCCATGCTGGCATCCTTGATAGGGTGTTCATCGGTGTCGAAAACCCTCGTTCCCTTCTTCGTCTTGATCTCGACTGGAACGACTTCACGCTTGAAGCGACCTTCCGCGATAGCCTGGACGGCTCGGGAGTGGCTCGTCAGGGCAAGCCGATCGCATTCTACGCGTGTAATGCCGAATTTCTCGGCGACGTTTTCCGCGGTCATGCCCATGTGACCCGGCACCAGTTCATCGATGAGGCCGTCATAGAGCATGGAATCCTCGATCGTCCCCTGCCCCATCCGGTAGCCCATGCGAGCCTTCGGGATGAGATAGGGGGCATTCGTCATGCTCTCGGTCCCCACGACGAGCGCGATTTCCGTTTTTCCCAGCATGATGTTGTGCGCCGCGATCTCCAGGGCCCTCATGGCGGATGCGCAGTTCTGGTTGACCGTCACGGCGCTGCTGCGGTGCGGAAGGCCCACACGCATACCAACCTGCCTAGCGGGCAGGGACCCCTGCATGCCTGCGTAGATCTGACCCAT
Organism: Syntrophaceae bacterium; assembly: GCA_013177795.1. Lineage (NCBI taxonomy): Bacteria > Pseudomonadati > Thermodesulfobacteriota > Syntrophia > Syntrophales > Syntrophaceae > Syntrophaceae bacterium. Next base: position 871,088 of record JABLXY010000001.1, read on the forward strand.
GCAAATCTCGTCTATCAGTTCTGCCGGGATGCCCGCCCTCTCGACGGCCGCCTTCGCGGCTGTCACAGCCAACTCGCGTGCGTTTACATCCTTGAGCGAGCCCATGAATCCCCCAATAGCCGTCCTGCATGCACTGACCATGACCACATCTTTCAAAGACATGAAATTCTCCTTCATGGCTTCGGCTTCTGCCTTTTTGTTTTATGCCTTTTATTCCCAGTCTTCTTCCTAAAACCTTCAGACCTCTACCCCTTTCAGATAATCGTGTGTCCTCCGTCGATATATAGCTCGGCCCCGGTAAGGAATGGAGGGCACGTGGCTAAGTAGAGGGCCGTTGATCTCAACTCGTCTAGTGTACCCACCCGGTTCAGAGGTATCATCTTCTTAACAAGACCCTTCCCCGTGTCGGACTCGAAAAAATCACGGTTGAATTCCGTGAGGATGTATCCTGGACACAGGGCATTAACCTGAATGTTATCCCTCATAAGCTCAAGGGCCATCACCCGGGTGAGCTGGATCACAGCGGCCTTGCTGGCGCAGTACCCCGCCATGTTGCGGGCGGCTATCTTGCCGAGGATGGACGAAACGTTGATGATCCTACCACCCTTTTGCTTTACCATGACCTGGGCAACAGCCCTCGAGACCAGGAATGTTCCCCGAAAGTCAACGTTCATCACCTCGTCCATGTCGGCATCGGTCATCTTGAGCACTGGTTTTTCGCTTCCGGGGATGCCGGCGCTGTTTACGAGGATATCTATCCGGCCCACTTCGCCCACGATCTCCTGAACGACCTGGTCGACCCGTTTCGAGTCGTTGACGTCCAGAGATTTTCCAACAGCCTTTACGCCGTATTTTCCGGCGATCTCCCGGGCCGCTTCCTCGCATCTGTGCAGGTTCCTGGCGACAACGGCCACGTCGGCCCCGGCCTCCGCGTATGTCTCAGCGATGGCCCGCCCGATCCCCTTGTACCCGCCCGTGATGAGGGCGGTCTTCCCCTTGAGTGAAAAGAGTCTTTCCAGAAGTTCCGAAGCCATGATATCTCCTTTCCCTTTCGGTTGACGGAACCACCCCGCGTTATTTCTTCTTTTCCTTCGGGTCCTCCACGAGGCTCGTCCCAAACGTAGGTTCCAGGGCCAGATCGGCCGAGTCGTCGAAATCGGGATCGATGCCCGCTAGATAGCGCGCGAGCCTTTTCTTGCTCTCATAGTTGTAATCCAGGTTCAGGGCGATCGTCTCCATGATGGGGGAGCCGCCCCCGTGGACTCCGGCTATCTCGTACCAGGCCGCCATAGGCGACGCACCGATGTTCTCGACGTATTTCCAGATCTTCAGGGAGACGTCGGGCGGCAGCTTGGGATTGCGCACGATGAACTTGTCGAGATACTTCTTCGTGGCCGGCGCGTGGAAGTCATCCTCGAAGGGCAGCGTCACGGCAATGCCGCCGGCGATTTCCGTGAGGATGTTGTATTCGTGGTATATGAGCTCCCCCGTCATGCGACGTCCGACGTTGGCGTAGACCTTGTTGGGGAAAAAGACGCCGCTCGAGGTCTTTTCGCCGTAAACGGCCGCGGCCACCCCGGCCGCGTAGGCCAACTCGGCGGCGCCTGCGAACTCGGAGAGCTTCTCGCGAACGTGGGAGACCTTCTGGATATTATTCGCCTCGGCGGCCAGCGCCGTCGTCCCGCAGAGGATGTCGGAGACGCCGGGCTTGCAGCCGCTGTAGCTGTGGCGGTGCGAGTCGGCGAACAGCAGGGCGATGCGCCTGCCGAACTCCCACTCGCCGCACATGAAGACCCGTTCCTTCGGGACAAAGACGTTGTCGAAGACCACGACCGAGTCGGATACGCCGTAGCGGCAGAAGGGTGAGGCGTTGGGGTCGTCCTTTTCGCGGTGCCAGACAGGGCGGGTGATCAGGTGCACACCCTCCCAGTCCGCCGGAAGGACGAAGGCAACCGCGAAGTCACTGTCGTCCTCCATGAGAGCGCGTGTGGGCAGCACGAACATCTCATCGGCGTAGGCGACCTGCGTGATGGACATCTTGACGCCTGAGACGACGATACCGTCTTTTCTCTTTTCAACGATGTGCACGTAAGCGTCAGGATTGGGCTGCTCGCTGGGGCGCTTCATCCGGTCGCCCTTGCTGTCCGTCTGGGCGCAACAGCCGTCCCAATCGTTCCGCTGGTATTCCCTGAGATAGGCTAGGAACCGCTCGTGGTAGTCCGTCCCCTTCGCCTCGTCGATCTCCTTCGTGCAAACGGCCAACGCGTTGATGGCGTCGTGACCCATGCACCGGTGAATGCATCCGCCTACGCGACGGGCCGCCAAGCGGATCATCTTTTGCTTTTGCATCAGGTCGTAGGGGTTTCGAGGCAGGTGTGCGAAGCGGTTGATCTCCTCGTCGATGAGCGGAGAGTGGACTGTCATCAGCCCTTTCCACCGGGGATCGAGTGCCAGTTCATAGGTGACCTCTAGGACGTTGATGCCCGGAATAAGGCGATGGTCGTCGCGGCCCACCTTCTCTCCGCCGATATAGATGTTGGGCTTCATTTTGAAAAGGCGTTCGCGGTACTGTTCCTTGGTTCTCAACACAGCTCGCTCTCCTTTCTATCTTCTTTTTTTTGATTCTTCTCCGAGTTAGTTGATGGAAGTCGGGCGAAGCGGTTGTGATTTCAAATGCAATGGACATCCAGGATCTCCGGGGGTGTAGGTTTATCTGCGAAGAAAAACCTTCTCGGCAGAGGGCCAATGATGTCCGAAGCCACTATAGCAGCGCCGTACTTCCCCTTGCGTTGAATGAAAATCTGGGGCAGGACAGTTGCTCCGCAAGCCGGACGCGTGCATATCCGGGCGGCACCCGACCGGCGCTTTGTGCCCGTGTGCCATCACTGCGGCACGAAGGGCGCCATGGTTCACAGCTGGACGGGCCGTTCGGTCCGGGACCTGGACACGGCCGGCACCCGGGTGTGGCTCGATTGCCGCTACCGCAAGCTCTACTGTACCGGCTGCCGACGGATCGTGATCGAGGGGCTGGATCTGTTTGACCCCTATCTGCGCATCACGAGGCGGCTGGCCGCATACATCCACGCGCTGTGCCGGTGGATGACGGTCCAAGATGTCGCGGGGCACCTGGGCCTGGACTGGAAGACGGTCAAGGCCGCCGACAAGCTCTTGTTGGAGGCCCGCTACGGGCAGCCCGATTATACGGGCCTCCGCATCCTGGCGGTCGACGAGATCTCCATCCGCAAGGGCCACCGCTACCTGACCGTGGTGCTCAACTACGAAACCGGCCGCGTTCTCTACGTGGGCAAAGACCGCAGGGCCAAGACCCTGATGCGTTTCTTCAACCTGTTGAGCGCGGGGCAGCGCAAGGCCATTGAGGCCGTTGCCATGGACATGTGGGACCCCTACATCAAGGCCGTTTAAAAAAACTGCCCCAGACCCGGATCGTCTTCGATCTGTTCCATGTCGTGGCGGCCTTCAACCGCGTGATCGACAGGTGCGCAACAGCGAGCATCGCAAGGCCCAAAACGAGCACAAGGCGGTCTACAAGGGCGCCAAGTTTCTGCTCTTGAAGAACCGCCGCAACCTGCGGCGCCGAAGCCACCGGCAACAGCTCAAAGAACTGCTGGCGCTCAACGAGGTCATCAGTACCGTGATGATCCCCAAGGAAAAACTCAAGCTCCTCTGGGGCTATCGTTCACGCGCCTGGGAGGCCAAGGCGCTCGATCAGTGGTGTGCGCTGGCCCGATCCCTCAAGCAGAAAGCGCTGAGCGTCTTTGACCACATGCTGCAGAGACACCGCGAGGGGATCCTCAACCACTGTGACTTCCCCATCCATACGGGACAGCTCGAAGGGGTCAACAACAAGATCAAGGTCATCAAACGCAAGGCCTACGGCTTCCATGACCTGCGGTACTTTACACTGAAAATCTACCAGGCGTTCGCCAACTAACCCTAGGATGATGCTTTTTCCCAACTTCATGCCGACTTACAGAACATGCAGTATTCAATCTGCTTTTCAAAAAATAGCACGCATTATGCCAAAATTTGAACATCTTATATTAATATGATTTTATTAACTATTCTAATTCTCCTTGACTTTTCGTGTCCGATGTGCACTTGTTTCCGTGTCCCATATTCTTACACATGTCCCGTAATGTTACATACATGGGACATTTTTGGCACATATCAGCAATTAATAAAAGGGGTGGCTAAATGCAGGAATTGCACAAGCAGCGCTTTGACCACGTATTAGGCGAATGGAAACGTTTCATCAATAATCAGCCCCTGGAAAATCCATTGATCATACCCGACGTGATCCTCGCGTCATGGAGGCGCTGTCGGGAATTTAACGTCAACCCCTACACAACGCGCGTCGACAAGGTCCTACAACAGCAGGACCTCAAGGAGTTGCTCAAGCGCAATCAGAACCTTATCGAGATCAGCCGCCCCTTCATGCAGAATCTATACGGCTTCGTCCGAGGCTCCGGCTTCGTCGTGGCTCTCTTCGATGACCAAGGATACATGCTGGAGGTCCTCGGAGACGCCGATGTTCTCGAGCGGGTCAAGAAAGGTAATTTCATCCAGGGTGCCTGCTGGAGCGAAGAGGAGGCGGGGACGAACGGCTGCGGCACCGTTCTCAAAATGGACCGGCCCGTGCAGGTCTTCGCCACGGAGCACTACTGCATCAACTCACATAAGTGGACTTGCTCGGGAGCCCCAATCCACGACCCCGACGGGGATCTCATCGGCGTTATCGACATGACGGGGCCTTTTCTCAACGCCAATCCCCACACGCTGGGCATGGTCGTAGCGGCCGCCTACGCCATCGAAAACGACATGCGAATGCGCAAAGCCCTGTCCGAGTGCCAGATCGCCGACGGGTTCCAGAAGACGATCCTAGCATCCATTCCGGAAGCCCTCATTGCCATCGATAATCTCTACCGAATCACCATGGTCAACGAGAATGCCGAGAGAATCATCGGCCGCGGGTCGCACCAGCTTGCCGGACGAAGCCTGAGAGACGTTATGGGAGAGGACAATGCATCGCTTTTCAACCTGATCCAGAACAACATGACCCTGACGGATGTGGAGGCACGCATCACCATGCGCGACGGCCGGGTCATCGACTACACGATGACCTGCAACCCTATCCAAACGGAGGACCGGCATGTCATCGGACGCCTGATCATTTTCAATGAAATCAAGCGGGCAAGGACTTTGGTGACCCGGATGATAGGCGCGAAGGCAAAGCTTTGCTTCGATGATATCTGCGGCGTCAACGCGAAATTTTTGGAAACGGTGAACCAGGCCCGGATGGTCTCTCAGAGCAACTCTAATGTGCTGCTACTCGGCGAGAGCGGTGCCGGCAAAGACATCTTCGCCCAGGCCATCCACAACGCCAGCACTCGCAGTAGCGGCCCCTATGTTGCCATCAACTGCGCCGCCATCCCGAGGGATCTGATCTCCAGCGAATTGTTCGGATACTCCGAGGGAGCCTTCACGGGTTCCAAAAGAGGCGGCAACCAGGGGAAGTTTGAACTTGCCGATGGCGGGACGATCTTTCTCGACGAGATCGCTGAAACGCCGCTCGAGTTGCAGTCCGCCCTGCTGCGCGTAATCGAGGACAAATCGATCATGAGGATTGGCGGGTCCCGTGTCACACCCGTGGATGTGCGGATCATAGCCGCGACAAACAAGAATCTGAAGGAGGAGGTACGCAAGGGACGCTTCCGCGAAGACCTATACTACCGGTTCAACGTCTTCACCATACAGATGGTGCCTCTTCGCGACCGGCCCGAGGACATCCCACTGTTGGTGGATTGTTTCATTCAAAAAATCTGCAACGCCATGGGGAAGAGGCCCGTTCGAGTCAATGGCCGGGTCATGGAGAAATTCATGGCCTACTCTTGGCCGGGGAATGTGCGCGAGCTACAGAACATCATCGAACGGATGATAAACATAGTTCACACTGACGAGTTGACGGTCGACCTGCTGCCTTCGGAGGTCCTGCAGGCTCGGTCACACCAAGCCGTACAGACAGAGGTGGAACTCCCTCGCGATATCGAGAAGCAGATGATCCACAAGCTGATCAAGGCCGGATACTCCAAAAAAGAGGTGGCCAGGAAGATGGAGATGTCCCGGAGCACCCTGTACAGGAAGCTTGATAAGTACGGTCTGTCGGCCTAATTTACCCTCGTGTCCTATACATGTCCCAATCTTCTCCACGTGTCTCATATTGAGACAAAAAGGATGAAACTTTGCCAAATAAAATAATGCCGCTTAAAATAAAACCATAATTATTTATATTAGTTACACCGTCGTTATCGGCTGGCACAATTCCTGCTCCAAGCGCGTCAGCGCCCCGCCCCTCATCCCATTATTTTGTTTTTTTACAGCAGCAGTGGAATACGGGCCCTGCCATCGGTTCATGGCCTGTGGATTGTCGTGCGAAATCAAACCGAAAACCGGATGGGAAAAGAGAAACGCACAGCGCAGAAATCCACCCATGGCTATCCAAACAACATTTTAGATGAACGGGGAGATGAGACATGAGTACAGTACCGGATAAAGACAAGAAGATGATATGGCTGACCATTGCCTGGATCGTTTTTTTCGGTGGTCCTGGCGCACTGCTTTTCAATACGCCGAACTTCATTCTGGGGCTTCCAGCCCTATGGACATTCAGCATCATAGCTTGGGTCATCGGAATCTTTCTGGTGTGGTGGTTCGGGTACAAATCCCAGATCTGCAACGTGGCTGACTATAAAGACTGACCGATCCAAGAAGGGGAGAAAAGAGATATGAAGGAAATCAGCACACACGCATGGGTCATGCTGGTCGCAGCTATCTTGTACTGGGGCGCCTGCATCGGCGTCGGCCTTTATACGTATAAGAAAGGAGCCGCGAAATCGGCACAGGACTTCTTCGTGGCAGGGCGTGCTCTAGGCAAGTTCGTCCTCGGCTTCGCCATCATGGCAACCACGCTGAGCGCCTGGCTCATGCTGGGCCACCAAGGCCTCATGTATGCATCGGGAATGCCCTATCTGGTCTATTATATCCATGTCCCGTTCATGGGGGTCTTGGGACTTCTTATCTTCACGCGGCAATGGCTCATCGGCAAGAAGTTCGGCTACCTCTCGCCAGGCGAAATGTACTCCGATTACTACGAAAGTAACGGGATGCGTTGGGTTATCGCTCTGGTGACGCTCCTCTATTGCATTCCCTATTCTTCCCTGCAGCTGACGGGTGCAGGCTATGTGTTCGCCACCCTGACGGAAAACGCGATTCCTTTCGAGTGGGGCGCCGTCATCATGGCCGCCGTCGTCCTCATTTACGTTCTGCTGGGCGGGGTCGCTTCGACGGCCCTCGTCGACGCTGCCCAGGGTGTCCTCCTCGTCCTCGGTCTGTTCGGCATCTGCGGGGCTGTAGTCGCCAATGTCTCCCCCGGGGAGATCCTGACCTCCATGCAGAGCTTCGACCCGAAGCTCCTTACCATGCCAGGCGGAAACGGCATGTGGTTCTGGACATTCACGCTGTCCCTTGCTCTGTCCACGTCGGCCATATACCTTTCACCGGCGTTCACGATCTGGAGCTTCTCGGCTAAATCGCCCCGGATCTTCCGGTGGCAGGCCTTGGTCGTGTGGGTCGTGCTGATCGGCATCGTCTACTACATCCTCTCGCCCATCATCGGTATGGGCGGCAGGCTTCTCTTCCCCAACCTCGCTAAGACGGATACCCTAACGCCTCTCATCATGACGAAGCTCATGCCTATCTGGGTCTACGTGATCGTCGGCATCGGCCTGCTTGCGGCGATGAACTCCACGGCGGCGGGCTACATGATCACCTCCGGCGTCATCGTCTCCCAAGACATATACAAGGACATGTTCCGTCCCCAGGCCAGCGACCGTGAAACGGTATGGGTCTCCCGCATCATCATCCTGGCCGTCGTGCTTTTCGCCTTCTGGATTTCCCAATTCTGGAAAGAGCATCTGGTCCTCATGGGAAATCTGGCGACGGCCTTTGCCACCCAGCTGGCGCCGTCCCTCTTCGGAATCCTCTACTGGCGGCGCGCAACGGCAAAGGGCGCTATCTTCGGCATCCTCGCGGGCCTGATCGTGGCCTACCTGACGTTCGCCGTCTGGAAGTACCCCCTGAACATCCACTGCGCCATGTGGGGGCTCTTTGCGAACCTCGCCGTTTTCTTCTTCTTCGCGTTCACGAGCGACCCACCCTCAAAGGCGAAACGCGACAAGTACGACGAGGTGATTCGAAAAGGCATGGCCGCCTTCCAAAAGGAGGAGGCGGTCATGGGAGCGGCTGCAGCCCTTCAGAAAGAGGAAGCAGAAATAGACACTGTCCCCTATCCCGCAAGAACGTCATCATGAAGTCGAAGCCGGCAGCTCCGGTCTGCGCACTAGAGAGGGCTGCATATCGCGCCTGACGGGTGCGCGGACCGCGGCCCGCAGTTAAAGAGGTAAACGGGATTTTCTAACTGCCTTGCCCGTTTCCTTTTTTTATTCAAAAAAAGAGCTTGAAAGACAAAAACCGTTCATGAAAGATTGTTTTCATATACAGCAATCCATGCGATGAACTCGATTATGTCTCTGCCGCTCGACAGTACACTTGTCCTCGACCTCTCCTCCCGCATGCCCGGGCCGATGTGCACCCAAATCCTCGCCGACCTCGGCGCCGAGGTCATCAAGATCGAAAATCCCAAGATGCCGGATCTGTTCAGGCAGTTCCAGCCGCTGGTGGACGGCACGGGGAGCCTCTTTCACGTCTGCAACCGCAACAAGAAGGGACTGACCCTGGAGTTGAGACACCCCAAGGGCCGCAAGATTTTCCTGGCGCTCGCCCACAGAGCGGACGTCGTCGTCGAGGCCTTCCGGCCAGGAACCATGGACCGCATGGGGCTGGGGTACGAGACTCTGAAGAAGGCAAACCCGGCCCTGATCTACTGCTCCCTTACTGCCTTCGGGCAGACGGGGCCGTACTGCCTTAGGCCCGCCCACGATCTGAACCTCGTGGCCCTGTCGGGCATTCTCGACCTGCTGGGTTACAAAGACGGCCCGCCGATTGTCCCGCCCGTCCAAATATCCGGATTGGGTGGCGCTCTGCTGGGAGCCGTCGGCATTCTTTCAGCCCTGCTGAGCAGGGGAAAGACCGGCCTCGGCCGGGCCGTCGACATCTCACTCTTCGACGGGGTCTCGGCCTTTGCCGCCCTCGAGATGTCCCGCTTCATGGCAGGACACCCCCTTCCCCGAAGGGGCCTCACGGAAGGGGGCGGCGGCTATGCCTGCTTCAATGTCTACCGGACGGCCGATAACCGGTACCTCGCGCTCGGCTGCCTGGAGCCGCAGTTCTGGGAAGCCTTTTGCCGCGTCATCGCCAGAGAGTCCTTCATCGCCGAGCAGTGGTCGGCGCCACCCCGGCAGGACGAATTGATCGAGGAGGTCCGCTCCATTTTCCTCACCCGCACGTCTGCTGAGTGGCTCACACTTCTCGATCCGGAGAAGATCTGCATCGCCCCAGTCAACACCTTTGCCGAGGCCCTCCAGGATCGACATGTCCGCGAGCAGGAAACCTGGTTCAGGGGAGAACTCCCTAGTGGAGAAGCGGTGCCCCAAGCCGCCTTTCCCATCCGCTTCGACGGGGAACGGCCGGGCTGGCGCTCCCATCCACCGGGGCATGGTGAGCACACCCGTGAAATACTCCGGGAACTGGGCATTGGCGATTCGGAGATCGAAGAACTCCGGACACTCGGCATCGCATGATCCGCGCGGCGCCGGTCGGGTGTGACCATCTTGACTTCCGCCGGACACATCGGATAGGAAAACTCATCGGCACGGGAGGGGCCTCTTGTCATGTCCATAAACATCCTCGTCTGCATCAAACAGGTTCCCGACCCGAAACAATTCGACCGCATTACCCTAGATCCCGCCACGGGGTCCATTAACCGCACCGGCATCCCGCCGGTGACCAACCCCGTCGATCGCCACGCCGTAGAAGAGGCTTTGCGCATCCGGGAGGCCCACGGGGGAACCGTAACCGTGCTGACCATGGGCCCACCCCAGGCAAGAAAATGCCTCGAAGACGCCTTGGCTATGGGGGCAGACCGCGGGGTGCTGCTCTGCGACATGGCCTTCGCCGGCGCCGACACCCTGGCCACGGCAGCCGTCCTTGCGGTGGGGATCCGCACGGCCGGTGATTTCGAGCTCGTCCTATGCGGCAACGAGTCGGTGGATGGGGCAACGGGACAGGTGCCCTCGCAGCTTGCCGAGATGCTCGGATGGCCGCGTGTCACGCACGCGCGGAAGATCGAGATCAAGGAGAACGGAAGCGGGGCCTTGGTCGAGCGCGAAATCGAGGGCGGGTTCCTTCGAGTGGAGGTCATGCTCCCGTCCGTTATTGCCGTGGTGAAACGGATCAACCGGTACCGGCTTCCCACCATATTCGGAATCATGGAAGCCGGAAGGAAAGAGATTGTTGAAGTCGGCTGCGCCGCTTGCGAAAGATGCGGCCTCGCTGCCGAGGCTATGGGCCTTGGGGGATCACCGACACGGGTCGCGGGGGTATTTCAGTCTCACCGGAAGCGGCATGTGGAAATGATCGGGGGTGAACCGAAAGAAGCTGCCCGGAGGCTCATTCAGAAACTCCGAGAGATGGATGCGCTCTGAAAAGGCCGCAAGCAACAAGCCCCAAGGCCAGAACGCAAAAGTAGGGCATATGGACACATCGGATCGAGATCAAATGACGGGAATCCTCGTCTGGGCGGAGCTTCGGGACGGGCGGCCGACGGGCGTGACCCTTGAGCTTTTGAACAAGGCCACGGACCTTGCGTCAATGCAGGACGGAGCGGTCTCGGCCGTCGTGATCGGGCAGGAGGGATGCCGCGGATGTGCCGCAGAGCTCATCGCCCACGGGGCCGGTCGGGTCTTCGTCGTCGAGGATCCGCGTCTGGGACTCTACCAGGCCGACGTGTTCACGACGATCCTGTGCAGGGTCATCGCCGAGGCCCGCCCGGGTGTCGTCCTCCTGGGGGCAACTGCCATAGGCGCCGACCTGGCGCCCTCCGTGGCGGCTCGGCTCGGTACGGGGCTCACGGCCCACTGCACCGATCTGCACCTGGAGGACATCGACGGACGCCGGCAACTGGTAATGGTCGTGCCCGGCTGGAGGGGAAGCATGATGGTAAAGATCGTCTGCCCCGAGAGGAGGCCCGTCATGGCCACGGTCCGGCCCGGCGTTCTGGAAAAGGGAACGCCGGACCCCGCGCGCAATGGAGCCGTTGTCATCGTCCCTGCCGACATCCGGGAGGCGGACTTCCGCGCCCGGACACTCGAGATGGTCCGTGAAGCGGAGGAAGGAGGGCTGGAGCAGGCTGCGGTCATCGTCTCCGGCGGATTCGGTTTCTACGAGGCCGGGGGCATATCCCTGCTCGAGCGCCTTGCCCGCGCAGTGGGCGGCGTGACGGCAGGCTCCAGGCCCGCTTGTGACGCCGGCTGGATCCCGGAGTCCAGGATGATCGGGCAGAGCGGCAAAACCGTGAGCCCGAAACTGTTTATCAGCATCGGCGCCTCCGGAGCGCCTCACTACACGACGGGGTTCACCAGCGCATCGCTCATCGTCGCCATCGACAAAAACCCAAAGGCACCGATCTTCGACATTGCCGATTTCGGCATCGTCGGCGATCTGCGTGACATCATCCCCGCCCTCGCGGAAGTACTGGAGGCAGAGCGGCAATCCGCTTTTTCACGGCAGCGGAATGAATGAAAGAGTCACATCGAATCTTGGAAGGGGGATCGCCATGTTTGAATTCACAAAAGAGCAGGAGATGATCAGGGCCATGGTCCGCGAGTTTGCCGACACGGAACTTGCGCCAAAGGCACTCGAACTGGACCGGAAGGGGGAATTTCCCTTCGAGCAAGTGCGCAAGATGGGCGCTCTCGGGATCATCGGCATCTCCTCCCCCCGCGAGTACGGCGGATCGAAGGCCGGACACCTGTCGGCGGTGATCGCCGTCGAGGAGATCGCCCGTGTCTATCCCTCGCTCGCCTTTATCCTCGAGGTGACCCAGGCCCCTCTGTACATGATCGAGTCCTGGGGGACGCCCGAGCAGAAGCAAGCTTGGCTGCCGCCGCTCATCCGGGGCGAGAAGATCGCCGCCGTGGCCGCCACGGAACCCACGGGGGGCTCCGACCTCGCCACATTGAACACAACGGCCGCCGACGACGGGGATGGCTACGTCCTCAATGGCCGGAAGGTCTACATCACCAACGGCGGCGTGGGCGACTGGGTTCTTGTCCTGGCCAGAACGGGCGAGCGGGCAAGCATCATCACCGTGGAGAAAGGCACGCCGGGTTTCGTCGTGAGCCGGCGCCAGGAAATGATGGGGTTCAAATCAGGCGATGTCTGCGAGTTGGGGTTCAGCAACTGCCGCGTGCCGAAAAAAAACCTCATCGGAAAGGAGGGGAGCGGACAGGCGGTTGCCATGGCGACCTTTTCGGTGAGTCGCGCCGCAGTGGGTGCCGTGGGGCTGGGCATCGCGCGCGGGTCCTTCGAGATCGCCCTGAAATACGCCAAGGAGCGCGTGCTCTACGGAAAGCCCATCGCAAGCCTCCAGGCAATCCAGTTCCTGCTCGTAGACATGGACACGGAGATCGACGCCGCCCGCTGGCTCATCTACCACCCGGCGGCGTGCTTAGACCGGGGCATGGCCCCCCGCGACATCGGCAAGCTCTCGGCCCGGGCGAAATACATCGGGGGAGAGGTAGCGTCAAGTGTCACGATGAAGGCCATGCAGGTCCTCGGCGGCTACGGAGTGAGCCCGGAATACCACTTGGCGAGGCTACTGGCCGACGCTGTCGAGATCTTCCCGGCCACGGGCACGCCCCAGATTATGAAATTCATCCAGGCCTTGGAAATCGTAAAATGAGTGTAGGCCCGTCAGGGGAACCGGCGGCTTCATTGGAGCGACAGGGATGGGCCGTTTCTTGAGGGCATTCTCTCTCGTGGCGGCACTTGCGCTCGTGCTCGCCTGGTCGGGTCAGTCCCAGACGTCGGGAACGCTGGAAAACATCAGGAAGCGGGGCGTGCTGCTCTGGGGATCCGACGCCGAGGGCGGCGCCCCCTATGTGTTCCCCGACCCCAGCCGGCCCTCGCGCCTGATCGGATTCGAAGTCGATCTGGCCCGCGCCATCGCCCGCGAACTGGGCGTCGAGGCCCGCCAGGTGCAGAACGCCTGGGACAGCCTCATCCCGGCCCTCGAGCGCGGCGATTTCGACATCGCCCTCAACGGCCTGGAGATCACGCCCGCGAGGAGACAGGTCGTCCTGTTTTCCCTCCCCTACTACATTTACACGACGCAGCTCGCCGTCCGGAAGGACGAGGACCGCATCCGCGAAATCGGCGACCTGCGCGGCAGGAAGGTGGGGACCCTCTCGGGCAGTGTCGCGCAGGAGATCCTGCAGGCGATCCCGGACGTGGAGATCCGCGTCTACACGGGACAGGCCGAGCCCTACGAGGACCTCGTCATCGGGCGTATCGACGCGGTGCTGATGGACTCGCCCATCGCCGCATACTACGCGAAGCCGAACCCGGCCCTGCGGTACGCCGGCCCCCCGACGGGCGAGGGGGAGTACGGCATCGCCATGCGCAAGGCCGACGGGGAGCTCAAGGCGGCCTTGGGCGAAATCCTGATCCGGCTGCACCGCTCGGGGGAGCTGCGGACGATCTACGAGAAGTGGGGACTCTGGAACGAATCGCAGGAAAAGCTGCGGCACAGGCTCGAGGCCGGCTCCGGGGCCGTGGATCTCGAGGAGAGCCGCAAGGCCCCCCTCGTCACGTTCCTGCCGACCCTGCTCAAGGGCGCGGGCATCACCGTCGTCGTCTCCGTCGTCTCCATGGCGATCGCCGTCGCGCTGGGCCTCGTGCTGACGCTCCTTCGCCTCTATGGGCCCCGATGGGCGGCCGCGTTCGCCACGGCCTACATCGAGTTCTACCGCGGCACGCCCCTGCTCGTCCAGCTCTACATCCTCTACTACGGCCTGCCGAACATCGGGATCACCCTCTCGCCCCTGGCCGCGGCCTTCATCGGGCTGGGGATGTGCTACGCCGCCTACGAGGCGGAGCTGTACCGCGCCGGGATCAACTCGGTGCCGAGGGGCCAGATGGAGTCGGCCCTGTCGCTCGGCATGTCGCGCAACGGGGCGCTGCGCTGGGTCGTCCTCCCCCAGGCCCTCCGGATCGCAACGCCGGGCATCACCAACGACTTCATCGCCCTGTTCAAGGACTCGTCCCTCGTGTCCGTCATCGCCATGGTGGAGCTCACGAAGACCTACAACATCCTGGCCGCAACCACGCTGCGATTCTTCGAGCTGGGTCTCGTGGTCGCCTTCCTCTACTTCGCAATGAGCTACCCCCTGTCGCGTATGGCAAGGCGGCTGGAGGCAAAACTGAAGGGGGAGCCAGTGTGACCCCTCATCGATGATATTGACAGGCATATCCAAATACGCATAAGGTGTTCTTGAACCTCACATTCAGAAGGTGGATTCAATATGGTCGCGAAGGGGAGATATAAACCGGAGGAATCGATAGCCGCCCACTACGCGGAGGCGGTTGAGTGGCGACGAGCGCTGCACAGGTGTCCCCAGCCCTCTTGGCTGGAGTTTTTCGCAACGGCTTTCGTGGCTGAGAAACTGTCGGCCTGGGGATACGACGTCAAGCAGGGACGCGATGTCGTCGCGGAGGACAAATTGCTTCTCCTGCCTGACGGAAAGAAGCTCCAGGAGGAATACGATCGGGCCCTTAAGGCGGGCGCCAACGAGAAGTTTCTCGCCCCGGCCAAGGGCGGCTGCACCGGCGTCGTGGCCATCCTGAAGGGAGATCACCCGGGCCCGGTCATTGGGTTTCGCTTCGACATCGATTCCAATGAGGTGACCGAGTCCCAAGACCGGACCCATATGCCGGCTCGTCAGGGGTTCGTCTCCCAGAACCCCGGGTACGCCCACATGTGCGGACACGACATTCATACGGCCACGGGGCTTTTGCTGGCGAAGTACTTTGCTGACAACCGCAAGCACCTAAAGGGCGCCGTCAAGCTGATCTTCCAACCCAACGAGGAAAACCTCTCCGGCGCGGCGCCCATGATCGAAAAAGGCATCTTGGACGATCTAGATTACATCTTGGGTGGCCATATCGGACTGTCCGTAAAAGAGTTGGGGCATATCTGTTTCAACGTCCACAGCTTCCTTGCGCTGTCGCGATTTGAAGTGACCTTTCTGGGCCGACCAACGCACGCCGCTGCGAGTCCCGAACAGGGGAAAAATGCCATGCTGGGCGCCTGCAACGCCATCACGAATCTTTACGCCATCGCCCGGCACAGCCAAGGCGCCACGAGGATAAATGTGGGAACCCTGCAGGCGGGGACCACATGGAACGTAATCCCCGACAGGGCAACTTTCCGCATGGAGACCCGCGGGGTGACGAATGAACTCAACGAGTATATGGTCTCGAAGGCCCGCGATGTGATCGAGGGGGCGGCAAAGATGTACGATCTCGCTTTCGAGATGAAGCCCGCAGCGATGGCGGTTGTGGCTGAAAGCTCGCCCGATCTGATCGCTATGGCAGAGCAGGTTGCCGCTAAGCTCCCCTCGGTGAAGAAGGTTGTGCCAAGCGCACCCTTCAATGCCTCGGAAGACATCACTCTGATGATGGAGCGGGTCCAGCAGAAGGGGGGCAAGGCCCTGATCACCTTGTTCGGGACACCGACATATGGCGGACACCACAGCACGTCCTTCGATGCCGACGAGATCGTGATCCGCAATGCGGCTGAATTCTATGCCGCCATGCAGAAGGAAATCACATCATAAAGATCCCGGCCTCAAGGCCCGAAAAAACGGCATCCACATTGCGATTGCGCCGGTGTCGTCGGTTATCTCCGGTCGCCGACCCCGCCGAGGTCTCAAAACCGCCCTCCAATAGCCCTCATTCCATCCATATCAATTTTTATCGGAAATTTGATAAGAGAAATATGCGCATCTCCGTTGCAACAGTTCAGGCCCGGACGGTCCATTAAGACTCAGCCGCAACGGAAGCCAGCGAAACGCTGCACATGTGGTCGGGGGCTAGTTAGGTGCCCCTCATGCGGAAATGGAGGACCGCGTCGTTCTTTCTTATGGAGGGGACCCCGCGTCGATTCTTCTTGGTAGCCCCTGCTGTTGTTGTGTTACACCAGTCGCTGACCAGGACGGAAAGATCGGCCTTGCGCTTGTGATCACCAAGCTAATCATCGAGGCCTTCAAGGGAATCGACCGATCTATTTCTCCAGGCCCGCAGGCTAGAGGAAAAGCTGAAGGGACACAGGGAATAGCGCTTGGGCCTTTCGACATTTTTTGCCGCTCCAACATGAGGTTTGCGACTTTTCGGTCCACTTTGGCGACAAAAATGTCGCATGGATTATTTTCCTTTATAATCGGGTTGTTATATCAATAAAGTCCCTCGCTCCTGACGTCTTTTTCCTCATCCCGCGGCAGCGCGGCAGCAGCAACCGGTCCTCCCACCCAAGGGTGGTTCATTATTTTTCCTCGTTATAACAGATACTTAGAAAAAATTTCCTCTGCGCCTGACTCCTGGCAGGCCTGTTGCTTCGTCTAGGCGTTGGAAAAGGAGGTACTGCGATGGCTACGGTGAAAATGAAACGCTACAAATCGATGCTGCATCACCGGATTGAAGAGATTCTGAAGTCAAACGGAAAGCCCCTGTTCCCCGCGGAGAACCTCAACGGCCTGCTCCCTGATGTCTACGACCTCGCCTCCTTCGAGTCTGAGCGGCTCTCCGAGTATGCTCTGAAGGACCGGGAGAGAAAAACCATCCTCGAGCTCATCGAGGCGATGAAGCGGATCGAGGAGGGGAGCTACGGGGTTTGCGAGGATTGCGGGAAACCCATCTCCGAAAAGAGGCTGCAGGTCGCACCTGCCGCGACGCTGTGCATCGAGTGCAAGGCCGACGAGGAAAAGAGGCAGCGGGCGGAAAAGATCCGCAGGCTGCATTCGCCTCACGGGATCCTGCTCAGTGAACCCCAGGGATAAAATCAGGACAAGGCAAAGACTAGAAGGCCCCCGCTCCGGGGGCCTTTTTCGTTTCATCCTCCCCGGAACCCTAGACGTACATCGCGGCCACGATGGCATAGACAAGCGCCGGGACGAGATTGCCCACGCGGATCTTCGCGATCTCGAGGAGGTTGAGGCCGATCCCGAGGATGAGGAGCCCGCCCGTTGCGGTCACGGCCTCGATCACGGCAGGCTCCTGGAGAAACGTCAGCTGAGAGGCCAGGAGCGTGATCGAGCCCTGGACGACGAGGACCGACAGCGCGGAGAAGGCCACGCCCGGCCCCAGTGACGAGGCAAAGGCGACGGATGCCACGCCGTCGAGGAGCGACTTGACGTACAGGATCGACGGGTCGCCCACGGTCCCGTCGCGGATGGAGCCGACGATAACCATGGCCCCCGTGCAGTAGAGTATGGAGGCCGTGACGAACCCTTGGACGAAGGTCGACGAGTCCGAACGGAAGCGCCGCTTGAGCCACTCCCCGAGGGCTTCGACGGCCCCCTCGATGTTCAGGAGTTCCCCCGTGACGGCGCCGGCGAGGAGCGAGCCGATCACCAGCAGGGGCCTCGTGCCCGACAGGGCCATCTGGAGGCCGATCAGGACCACCGAGAGGCCGAGGGCCTGCATGACGATCGACTTGATCCGGTCCGGCAGCCGCTTCCCGATGACCGCGCCCGCCAGGCTCCCCGCCGCGACGGCGGCCGTGTTGACCAGGGTTCCGATCATGTCACCGCTCCTTGCTCCGATATGCGGAGATGCAGCTATATCACTTGCGGGGACCTCGGGGCAACGGCCGTGTTTGAGGCCGCGTTGAAACACGGCACCCCACCCCCTCCGCGGGCCCCGGGACCCGGCGCCCCGCATTCCCCGTTGACAGAGGGCCGCAGGACTTGCTAACTACTGGCGGCATCACGAAACAACGAGGCGGCGAGTCAGGTGCACACCTATCTTTTCCAGGAGGGCCTCTGGGCGGCCCGAGGTGAATACGTCGACGGGGCCATGAACCGCGCGGCCCTGGAGGGCGAAACCCGGGTGACGCATCGCCCGACGGCATGGCTCAACGAGGGCCGAATGCGCATCGCCCTCGACGGCGGTCCGGTGATCGTTGAGAACCGCTACCGGATCGTCCCTTTCGCCGGCGGGGCCGATTTCACGAGATGGGAAGCCGACAACCCGGCTCTCGGGACGCTCCGCGGGTATTTCATCGTCGTCGGCAACGCCATCCTGTCCTCCTGCGCATCGCTCGACCGGCTTCACACCGGCATGGAATTTCTGCTGCAGGAGACGCCGGACCGGTATCTCAACCGGGGCGCGCTGTTTTCCCCGGAGGGCCGCATCTCCTCGTGGTCTGTCATTCTGGAGAGAAGGGGTTGAACGACGTGTCAGGTTCGGGACATGCGAAAACGATCGAGGCGTTGAAAAGAATCAGGCTTTCGGCCACGATGCTGGAACTGGGCTTCAAGAGTGAACATCTCAACGAGGTTATCCAGTGCCAGGTCGAGCTCGAGAAGCTGGCGGCACAGCTTCAGACCGAGCACGGGGATCTCGTCACCCCGGAGCAGTGCGAGGCCGCGAAGGAGAACCTCGAGGCATTCGTTGCACTCGTCGACCGGGCCTTCGAGAGCCTTGCTCCCGCCGAGTGAACCGCTGCCGGTTGCGGCAGGCGCAAGTCCGTCGCGCCGGCCTCCGGCTGACCTCAGCGTCCATAGACCCGCGCCGTGAAGACCTCCCCGCTCGAGAACGTCCCCGCCAACCGGTGCAGCGCCGCCGCGTTGGAATCGAAGGTTTCCGGCCCGGAAAAGACGGTGAAGGTCACGTAACACGCCTCGCCCTTGAGCGGGTAGACATAGCCCCGGGAGGCGTGCCGGATGCCAGCCAGGGGCCTGCCCGCGGGCCGCTCACGCCACTGCAGCCCCGAGGCGTCGCAGTGCTCCACGGCGAAGGACCCCCTGCTATCGGGGCCGTCCCGGACGATCAGGCGCCAGTCCTGATCGAGAAAGGCCTCGATGTACCCCGTCAGCCGCTCCTGGAGATTGAGCGTGTTCTCGTAGGAGAGCAGCAGGGAGCCGCCGCGGACGGTGATCAGGCCGCCGGTCCTCGGATTGTGGAGCAGCAGCAGGAGCCTCTCGGGGGCCTCGGGGACCAGGAAGGCGGCGAACCCCGCCGGAACGGTGCCGGTTCTCTCCCAGCCGTCGCCCGGAAGCTGCACGACAAACCCGTAGCGGTAGTTCTGGTACTCGCCCCGGTCGATCGTGGGCGGCGGCGACGCGCAGCCCGCCAGTATGACCATGCTCAGGAGAATCGCCGTTTTCCTCACCTGTCTCCCCCGGGTTCGACATCAACCGGCTGTCATGCAAATTCCGTGACGGGGGGGACCTGTTAGGCCGGTGCAACGGGTGCTTCGGTTGCAATCCCCGTGGTCCTGTGATAAACGGATTTTATTATGGAATTTGGCAAAATGTTTGCAGGTTAGCCTGTCTATGCCCGTGTTCGAATACACCGCCCTCAACGAGAAGGGCAAGAAACTCCGGGGGATCATCGACGCGCAGAGCAGCGGTGCGGCCAGGCAGAAGCTGCGCGAGAGCAACATCTATCTCATCGAGCTCCAGGAATCGTCGGGGAAAAAGAAGGAGAGCCCCCTGCAGCGGGTTGCCGGCGGATTGTTCGGAAAAGCGGGGTCGCGGGAGGTGACGGTCATGACCCGGCAGCTGGCGACCCTCCTGGGGGCCGGGCTGCCGCTCGTCCAGTCGCTGACGACCCTGATCTCGCAGACCTCGCACCCTCACATGAAGAAGATCCTTGCCCAGATCAAGGAGGAGGTCAACGAGGGGAGCAGCTTTTCGCAGACCCTGACCCATTACCCCGAGGTCTTCCCGGCGTTCTACCTGAACATGGTCCGGGCGGGGGAGGCCTCGGGCACGCTGCACCTCGTGCTCGAGCGTCTCGCGGACTTCAGCGAAAAGCAGCAGGCTCTCAAGGGTCGCGTCCGGGCGGCCCTGGCCTACCCCCTGTTCATGTTCCTCGTCGGCAGCGTGGTTCTGTTCTTCCTGGTCACCTTCGTCGTGCCCAACGTGACGCGGATCTTCGACGAGATGCACCAGACGCTGCCGCTCATCACGATCATCCTCATCGGCGTGAGCCGCTTCCTGGAGACCTTCTGGTGGATCATCGCGGCGGGGGTCGCGGCCGGCGCCGTCTCGCTGCACTATTTTCTGTCGAAGACCGACAAAGGCCGGGCCCTGCGGGACCGCATCCTGCTGCGGCTTCCCGTCATCGGCCCGATGAACCGCAAGATGGCCGTGGCGCGGTTCAGCCGCACGCTCGGGACGCTGCTCGAGAGCGGGGTGCCGCTTCTGGCATCCCTCGAGATCGTCCGGAACGTCGTGGGCAACTCGCTGATCGGCGACGCCGTCCGCCGGGCCGGCAACGACGTGCGGGAGGGGCAGAGCCTCTCGGCGCCGCTGGCCCGCAGCGGCCTCTTCCCGGCGATCGCCGTCGAGATGATCTCCGTGGGCGAGCAGAGCGGCAACCTGGAGCCCATGCTCTACCGGATCGCCGATGCCTACGAGAAGGAGGTGGAGTCGAGCATCACGATGCTCACCTCCCTGCTCGAGCCGGTCATGATCCTCGTCATGGGCCTCATCGTCGGCTTCATCGTGGTGTCGATCCTTCTGCCCATCTTCGAAATGAACCAGCTCGTCCGGTGACTGCCGCCGGACGGAAAGGTGCGGACATGCGAAACGAACAGCCTATTTCCCCGAGAAACCGGACACGGCGCGGCGGCCGCGGGTTCACCCTGATCGAGCTGATGGTCGTCATCGTCATCCTCGGCATCCTGGCCGGGCTGATCATACCCCGGATCATGGGCCGTCCCGACGAGGCGCGCCAGGCCAAGGCCCGGATCATGATCGAGGGGATCGAGACGGCACTGAAACTCTACCGGCTCGACAACGGGTTTTACCCGACGACCGAGCAGGGGCTCCGGGCCCTCGTGGAAGCGCCCACGATCCCGCCCGTGCCCCGGAACTGGCGCGAGGGGGGCTACCTCGAGAAGGGCAAGGTCCCCAAGGACCCCTGGGGGAACGACTTCGTCTACCTGTGCCCCGGCACGCAGGGCGAGTTCGACCTGACCTCCTACGGCGCCGACGGGCAGCCCGGCGGCGAGGGCAAGAACAAGGACATCACGAACTGGTCGCAGGACTGACGAACGCGGAAGTTGCGAAGCTAGGAAGTTTTGAAGTTTGGAGAAGCTGAACGGCATTCCGTCCCTGCCTCTCCGAGCTTCCCAACTTCTCAACTTCATAACTTCCCATGGCAGAGCGATTTGACGGAATCCCATCGAGAGCGCATGAAACGATCGTCGCCGCCGCGGCCTCTCTACGAGAGGGGCTACACCCTCATCGAGATCGTTGTCGTGATCGTGCTCGTCGGCGTGATCCTGCTGCTGGCCGTCCCCCGGGTGCAGGACACCGTGACGGGCGACCGGATGCGCTCGGCCGTGCGGAACCTCGCCGGCGCGGCGCGGGAACTCAGGGCCGAAGCCGTCCGCCAGCAGGTTGATCACTTCCTGCACCTGGACCTGGACCGGCGCGCGGTCTGGAACACCCGGGACGACATGACGGCGGAGGTCCGGACGGCCCGCAGGAACCTGGCCCGGACGCTGCCGCCCGGCGTGCGGATCGCGGACGTCGCAATCACCGACGAGGGAAAGAAGAACCAGGGGGAGGTTGTCATCCGCTTCTTCCGCCAGGGCTACGTCCAGCCCGCTGCGATCCACCTGACCGACGACGAGCGCGCCATGACCCTGATCCTCCAGCCCTTCCTGAGCACCTTCGATGTGAGGGATTCCTACGTGGACGTGTGGCAGAAGTCCAAATAGAACGCTGTAGCGTGCTTGTGATGCATCAATCGCGGCGGGTGACCGGTGAAAAGAGCGCGAAACAACAGGTGTCAGGTTTCAGGTGACAGGTATCAGGTGGAAGAGCGAGAACCCTCTACCCTCTACCCTCGCCCCTCGACGCTTTTTGTTAACCGAAGCGGCGCACGCTGCACGCCGCAAGCTTCTTTGCAACGCGGTTTCACGTTGCTCGAAGTGATGATCGCCATGGCCATCCTGGCCACGGTGCTCGTGACGGTGTTCCACTCCCATTCGCAGAGCATCGCCATGGCCAACGAATCGCGGGCCATGACGACGCTCGCGCTGCTGGCGCAGAGCCGCATGGCGGAAGTCGAGGGCCGGCAGGACCTCCCCATCGGACAGACGTCCGGCACATTCGGCGACGATTTCCCCGACTACACCTGGACGGTGAGCATCACCCAGCCCCAGCTTCCGGGGTCGAGCCTGCTGCGGAAGATCGAGGTCACCGTCGTGCACGACTACTACCCGAAGCGGCCCTACAAGGTCATCCTGTACCGGCCGACCACGTTGAAAACGGGAAGTTAGGAGGATCGGACGCGAAGAAGCGCGGCGTATGAGAGCGAGAAGGCTGCAGGGAAGAAAGGAATCGAGTTGCAGGGTACCGACCACCCCCGTGTCCCCCTTCATGAAAGGGGGAAGAGAAGGCGGCTTCACCCTCGTCGAGATCCTCGTGGCCATCGCCATCCTCGCCGTCGTGCTCTCGACGATCTATGTCTCCTACCTCTCCACGATGCGCATCGTGAAGAGCCTCGAGTACGGGGACGAGATCTACTCCATGGCCCGCATCACCCTGGAGCGCATGGTGCTGGACCTGCAGTCGGCCTGCAAGGACAAGGACGCCTACGAGTTCTCGACGATCAAGGACTCCGCCGGAAGGCTCCCGTTGAAGGGCGTGTCGTTCCTGTCCCGGGCCCACCTGGACTTCAGCGGGCCCGGCGACTCCATGGCCGTGGCCCAGATCAGCTACGAGCTCGAAAGCGACCCCGAGTCGGGCGGGTTCTCCATCGTCCGCCGCGACGTCCTGCGGCAGGGACAGGGCCGGGAGGGGGGCGAAGGCCACCTGCTGTGCAGGCGGCTGCAGTTCGTCAACCTTCGCTTCTACGACGGCAGCGGCCGCGAGTACACCCTGTGGGACAGCCGGTCCGGGTCGGAGGCCCAGCGCAACAGCATCCCGTCGGCCGTCCTGATCGAGCTCGACTTCATCAACCCCGACGACGCGGCCCGGCCGTACAAATTCAGGACGCGATTGCTTCTGCCCGGCTCCGCCAGGATGTGATATGATGTCTCGGCATTTGCGCAACGAGAGGGGAATCGCCCTCATCCTGGTCCTGCTCGCGGTGAGCGTCATCGTGGCGCTCACCCTGCAGATCAACGTCTCCTCGCGGGCGCAGGTGCACGAGGCGGCCAACCTCGGCGACGGGATCCGGGTCCTCTACATCGCCAAGTCCGGGGTCTTTGCGGGGATGGGGCTGCTGTCCGAGGACCGGGGCGACGCCGACACGCTCAACGAGGCCTGGGCCCGCACGGAGGCCATCCGGGAGCAATCGAGGGACTACTTCGACGGGGGCCACCTCGAGCTCGTCATCGAGGACGAGTCCGGCAAGATCAACATCAACAGGCTCGTCCAGGGCAACGAGTTCAATGCCGCCGTGAAGGGGGTGCTCACGCGGCTCCTGTCCCAGCCGGAGTTCAAGCTGCAGGCCCAGGAGGTGGAGGACATCCTGTGCGCCGTCAAGGACTGGATCGACGCGGATTCGGTCGTGACGGGAAATGGTGCAGAAAATGCATATTATCAAGGCCTTGGGAAATCCGTCACCGTCCGCAACGGTCCCATGGAATCCATCGACGAGCTGCTCCTCGTCCGGGGGGTCACGCGGGAGCTCTTCCACGGGACCCGGGAGAGGCCCGGGCTGGCCCGTTTCCTCACCGTCTACGGGGAGGGAAGCGTCAACATCAACACGGCCCCGAAGGAAGTGCTGCGCGCCCTTTCACCGGCCATCACCGAGGACGCGGCCAACCGGATGGATGACTACCGGAGAAACCCCGCAAACGCGCTCACGGACCCCTCGTGGTACCGGAGGGTGGCGGGACTGAGCAACGTGTCCATCGACGCCGTGCCCCTCGTCACCCGGAGCGAATACTTCCATCTCGCCGCGACGGGGCACCTGGGGACGATGAAGCGCACCATCCGGGGCTTCGTGAAACGCGACGGCGACAGGAAACTCTCCATTGTCGCCTGGAGGCTGGGCTGATGGCGAAATACATCCTTGGGCTCGACGTCGGCACGAGCAGCCTGAAGGCCGTCCTCCTCGAGGCGGGCCTGAGGGGCGGCATGCGCATCGCGGCCTGGGAAAAGGTCGACATCGCCGGGCCGGGCGGGCTGCGGGAAGCCCTGCGCCGCCTCCAGGAGATCCCGATCCTCGCCGTGCCGTCCTGTCACACGGCGCTCGCCGCGAAGCACTTCTCCTTCCGCAACGTCAAGCTCCCCTTCAAGGACCGGAAGAAGATCGGCCAGACCCTGCCCTTCGAACTCGACGGGCAGATCCCGCATCCCGTGGAGAGCGTGCTGATCGATTTCGCCGTCCTCAGGCAGGAGCAGGGGTCCGAGCTCTTCGCCGCGGTCATCCCCAAGGCCGACGTGGAGGAGCGCATCTCGCTGCTGTCCGATTACGGCTTCGACGCGGAGACGATCGACATCGACGCGGTTCCCGTTGCGGCTCGGCTGATGACGGCCGCACCGGCCGAATCCCTGCACCTGCTCCTGGATGTCGGCGCCTCGGAGACGGCGGGTGTCCTGTTCAGGGACGGCCGGATCCTGCAGGTCCGTTCCTTCCCCTTCGGCGGCGATCACATCACCCGCGCCCTCTCGGGGGCCCTGGGGATCCCCTTCAGCGACGCCGAGGCCCGCAAGCGGCGGGGCGAGACGGGGCCGGCCGAGGAGGAGATCA
The DNA here is from genome assembly GCA_013177795.1 of Syntrophaceae bacterium. Lineage (NCBI taxonomy): Bacteria > Pseudomonadati > Thermodesulfobacteriota > Syntrophia > Syntrophales > Syntrophaceae > Syntrophaceae bacterium. The sequence continues at coordinate 896,063 of JABLXY010000001.1, forward strand.
CCGAGGCATGCGGGAAATTCTTCGCCTCGCTGAAGAACACGATCGGCTCCCTGCGCATGGCCGGCATCGTCCGCGAGGAGCCTGACACGGTCTGGCTGACCGGCGGCGGGGCCCTGTACCGAAAGCTCGCCGAGGACCTCTCGCGCGCCCTCGCAGTCCCCGTGGAGCGCGTCAACGTGACCCAGCTGGCCGGCATCAAGCCCGTGGGCGGCAGTGACGCGGGCTGGGACTCGATGATCATGAACGGCGCCCTCGCCCTGGCCCTGCGGCCCGTGTCGAAGGGCCCGGGCTTCGACTTCCGGCAGGGCAACGGCCGCCGCAGGCCCGTGTCCTTCAAGCTCGACCTGGGCATCGACCTCAAGTGGGCGGGCGCCGTTGCCGCGCTTATTCTCCTGCTGGCGGGCGCTGATCTCACCCTGTCCCACTACGCGGACAAGGCCCGGCTCGATCAGCTCAAGGCCGAGGCGGCGGCCCTGGTGCAGCAGAACTTCCCGGACGTGCAGCGCGTCGTCGACCCGGCCCGGCAGTTCCGTGCCAAGATCGACGACGCCAAGCGCCTGGCCGCCGCCACACGCGGCGCGGCCCCGGGCGATGCCGCCCTGCTCGTGCTGAAGGACCTCTCGGAGAAGGTCCCCGAGACCGCCGAGCTGCTCCTCACGTCCCTGGTTCTCGACGGCGACCGAATCGAGATCCGGGCCGAGGCCTCCACCCCGGAGGCCGCCGAGTCGATCCGAAAGGCGCTCGAGGCCACGGGGCGCTATGCCGGCGTCACCGTCAACGTCGCCGGAACCAGGCAGGGCGGCCGGGTGGAGCTCGAGCTGAGGGCCGCGATGGCGAGGAAACCATGAGAAAGTACTGGGACAAGCTGGGGGCGCGGGAGCGGCTCATCGTCCTGGGCGGGGCGGGGGTCGCCGCCGCGGTCCTCCTCGTCCAGTTCGTCATCCTGCCGTTCTGGGAGGAACGGACACGCGTGGCCAAGGCGCTCGAGGCCCAGGAGAAGCTCCTCGCCGAGATGCACGCCCAGCTCGCCGACTACCGGCTCATCAAGCGGGACATGGACGTCATCCAGCGGGCGCTGGCCGCAAGGCCGCCCGGGTTCACCCTCAACGGGTTCGTGGACCGCAAGGCGCGGGAGGCGGGCGTGCGCTCCAACGTCAGGGCCATCAACCCCTCGCGGGGGGCGAGCGCCGGGGCCTACGAGGAGGTGCTGGCCGACGTGAACCTCGAGAGGGTCACGCTGCGGCAGCTCGTGCAGTTCCTGCACAAGGTGGACTCGCCGCGAGACGCCGTGCGGGTCCGCAAGCTCGCCGTCAGCAAGAGCCCCGAGAGTCCCGAATACCTCACCGCCGCGGTCCAGCTCGCCACGTACCAGCCGGCTGCGGCGCCCCGGCCTGCCCCCGCCCCGGCGAGACAGGGGGCGTGAGACGGGACGGCGATGAAGGGGGCCTTCCGGACATACGCGGGATACGCGGCCTTTGCCGTGGCGGCGCTCCTCGTGATCGCCTGGGTGAAGATGCCCCCCGACACGCTGCGGCTGCTCGTGCTGTCGGCCCTGTCGAAGAACAAGGCGGGGATGCAGGTGAGGCTCGACGCGGCCGAGTGGGCGTTCCCCGTCGGCCTCGCGCTGACGGGGCTCTCCGTCCGGCCGAAGGACGGCAGGGGGCCCGAAGTGCGGGCGGACAGGCTGACGGCCCGGCCGGCGCTCACCGCGCTCGCGGCGGGACGCCTGGCCTTCCGCGTCGAGGCGTCGGCCATGGGCGGCCGGATCGACGGGGACATCGCCGTGCGGAACCGGTTCTCGGCAAGCGGGCCCGTGCAGGCGGATTTGCAGTTCTCCGGGATCGACGCCGCCGGCTGCCCCTGGCTTGCCGAACTGCTGGGGCGCTCGCTCCGCGGCCGGGTGGAAGGCCGGCTGCGCTTCGAGGGGCTGCCCGAGCGCTGGCCCGACGGGGCGGGCCGGCTCGAGATCGTTCTGACCGACGGGCAGATCGCCTTCAAGGCGCCCCTGTTCGGCCTGCAGGAGATGACCGTGGCGAAGATGGAAGGCGACATGGACCTGGGAAGCGGTGTCGTCAAGGTGAACCGCCTCCGCGTGACCGGGGACCAGCTCGAGGGGGACTTCCGGGGAAGCATCCGCATCGCGGGGGATCTCCCGGCAAGCCGCATTGCCCTGCGGGGCGACGTGACGATCCCGGCAGTCGGACCGGAGCGGTTCGCCGTCGAGGTGAGCGGCACGGTGGCGAGCCCCGTGGTGACCCCTCTTTGAGGCGCAAGCAATGGAAATGCCCGGCTTCATGAAGAACAGGCGCAACACGATCCTCGTCCTCGCGGCGATCGCCGTCATGCTGTACCTGGTCGTCGACATCGCCTACCTGATCCTCGAGCTCAGCGCGCCGGCCCCCGAGCCCGCGAAACAGCCCGCGGCCGCAACGCAGACCGCCGACGTGAGCAGGGACCCCGTCGAGGCCTACGCCGTGATCGTCGAGCGAAACCTCTTCCGCACGGCGGACCGGCCCATCGTGGCGGACGCAATGGACCCCGGCATGCTCGAGGCCACGTCGCTGCCGCTCGACCTGTACGGCACCATCGCCGGCGAGGACGGGCGGGGATACGCGATCATCGAGGAGAGGGACAAGAAGAAGCAGCGCCTCTACAAGGTCGGCGACAGGGTCGCCGGGGCCACCATCGTGAAGATCCTGCGGAACGCCGTCGTCCTGCGCGTGGGGGAGAACGACCAGGTCCTGAAGAAGAAGGAGACCGTCGCCCGGGGATCGAACCGCCTGCCCGCGGCCGCGCCGCCGGGCCCGGCGCCGGGAGCCGCGGCGAGGCCGCAGGCCCGCCCCCCGCAGGCGCCGCCCGGCTCGCCGCCCGACCTGGCGAGCCTCCTGACGCAGGCCCGCGTGACGCCGCACGTCACGGCGGGCTCGTCGGGCAAGCCCGACGGGGTCGTGATCAGCGAGATCCAGCCCGGCAGCATCTTCGAGAGCGTAGGCCTCGTCAACGGGGACCTGATCCAGGAGGTCAACGGCAAGGCGGTCACCGGCGTGGCGGACCTGCTGGCCATGTACCGGGACCTCAAGCCGGGGTTGAACCTCTCCGTCAAGGTCAGCCGCGCAGGCCGCCAGGTCGTCCTGAACCACACGGTGCAGTGACGGGGCGCAAATTGGCTGTGGCAATTTGCCGGCGCTTGTAATAAGGAAGACAGAGGAATTTCGAGGGGCATGTACAGTTCCCATTTCAAGCTGAGGGAGAACCCCTTCAGCCTCACGCCCGACCCGAAGTATCTCTTCCTGAGCCGACAGCATCGGGAGGCCCTCAACCACCTGATCTACGGGATCAAGGAAAGAAAGGGGTTCATCGTCATCACGGGCGGGATCGGGACGGGAAAGACCACCCTGTCCCGGGCGCTTCTCTCCCGGATGGACCGTTCCGTGGAGACGGCGCTCATCTTCAACTCGTACCTCTCGGACATGGAGCTCCTGGAAGTGATCAACCAGGAGTTCGGGGTTCCCCTGACGGGGATGGAACGGACGAAGCGGCGCTTCATCGACGCCCTCAACGCATTTTTGCTGGAGAACCACCGGGCCGGCAAGAACGCCGTCGTGCTCATCGACGAGGCCCAGAACCTCTCCCGGAACGTCCTGGAGCAGATCCGCATGCTCTCCAACCTGGAGACGGAAACGGAGAAACTGCTGCAGATCGTCCTCGTCGGGCAGCCGGAATTGAGGGATTTGCTGGAACAGCCTTCGCTGCGGCAGTTGAACGAACGGATCGCCGTGCGGTATCATCTCGAGGAGCTGTCGAAGGACGACGTCCCCGACTACGTCGGGCACCGCCTCACCGTGGCGGGGGACGGGGGGGGAACCGTCCGATTCGCCGACGACGCCTTCGGGAAGATCTGCGACTACAGCAAGGGAAACCCGCGGCGGATCAACATC